>CACBRD010000006.1 GCA_902541515.1 uncultured Pelagibacteraceae bacterium
TTAAAAGTAATAAATTATTATCTGTTTTTAAGTCTCTTAGCTTGGCAGTAAATTTAGCAGGCTCATCAAACAATACTCTATTGTCACTTAAACTAGTGGTAATTAACATATGAGGGTAGTCCATTTTTTTTATATTATTATAAGGAGCATAAGAAAATATATAATCAAAGTGATCTTTATTATCTTTGGCATTACCAAACTCATCAAATTCACCAACTGTTAATGGTAGAGAGTGATCAAGGTTAGTAGTTAAAGAGTCAACAAATGGAACCGCCATTATAATCCCTAAAAATAATTCTGGAGATTGGTTTACCACTGCTCCCATTAATAATCCACCTGCAGATCCACCCATACCAATGATCTTACCAGCTGAAGAGTATTTCTTTTCAATTAAATATTTAGCTGCGTAAATGTAATCCTCAAAAGTATTTTTTTTGTTTGTTAATTTTCCTTCTTTCCACCATTTCATACCTTTTTCCATTCCACCTCTAATATGGGCTGTAGCCCAGATGATATCTCTATTGATCAAACTCAAACGTGTAGATGAAAAACTAGGGCTCATTGAATTTCCGTATGAACCATAACCGTACAATAAGACATTTGCAGTTCCATCAATCTTAGTTTTCTTATGTCTTGTTATTGTTAAAGGAACCATTCTTCCATCATGAGATTTATATTCAATTCTCTCTACAATATAATCTTCTGAATTATGGCCTGATGGAATTTCTTGTTCTTTTACTAATTTTTTAGATTTATCTGAAAGATTATATGAATAAACTCTTGAAGGAGTTTTCGGCGATGAATATCCAAGGTAAATTTCGTCTGTGTTTCGATCTTTTTGTTTAAGAGAAATATTTGGTACGTATACTTTTTCATCTGAAAAAATTAATTCTTCCTCAAAATTTGTTGATATATTTCTTATGAATAACTTATCTAATGCATCAGAAGTTTCTGATCGAATTATCCAATTTTTTAAAAACACACAACCACCAATTAAAACCTCATTTTTTGAAGGCACAAAAGGTTTCCAATTTTGGTTCTCTAAGCTTGAAGAGATATCAATCTTAAAATCTTCAGCATCATTATTTGTATGATTGTAAAAATTGTTAGCCCAAGAATTTATAGAGTATAAAATTCCTCTTTGTCTTTTAATGATTAATTTTGGTTTTGGAGTTATTTCATCAACACCAAAGTAGTATTGCTCTGATGTGTTGTGATCAGAAGTTGTTATTAGATAATATTTTTCATCAGAGGTTAAGCTTATTCCAACTGTAAAAGCTTCACTTTTTTCTTCAAAAACCAAATAATCCTCACTTAAATGGTCTCCAATTTTATGTCTATATATTTTTCGGGCACGATGATTTTCATCTAATTTTGAGTAAAAAATATATTTATCGTCTAGACTAAAAGTAATACTGCCAGATGTATCCATTATTTCTTTTGTGACCAACTTATTTGTTGAAATATCTCTTATGAAGATTTTGTAATACTCTGATCCTTTGGTATCCAGAGAATATGCAAGTAGCTTATCGTTATGGCTTACTTCTAAATCTCCCACTCCAAAATATTCAACGCCTAATTTTTCTTTTTCTTTATCTCCGTTCCAAATTTCTTCAACATTATCTGTATTAATTTTTTTACGGAGTTTGATAGAATAATTTCCTTCGGTTGTGGTTTTTGTCCAATAATCATAAGTATGATCTCTAAAAGGAAGAGACTCATCATCTAATTTTATTCTTCCCTTTATTTCATCAAAGAGTTTTTTCTGTAAGTTTTTAGTATTTTTAAGATGATAGTCAGTATGATTGTTTTCTTCAATTAAGTATTTTTTTACTTCTGGATTTAATTTATTTTTGTCTTTTAAGACTTCAAGAATATCTTTTTGATGTATCCAGCTGTAATTATCTTCCCAACTCGTGTTGTGACAAGATTTTATTTCCAGTTTTTTTCTAAGTTGTGGTACCTTCATAAAAAAGAAGAACTATATGAATATCATAATTTATACATTAGTCATTTTGACTATTTTATACTTTCTATTGAAATTTATAACTAAGATTTCCTCAAAAAAAATATCAAAAGGTCTAAGGATTTTATTAATACTTGGATTTATTGTATTAGCAATTTTATTTGCCATCGGTGGGCGTTTTTTATTAACTCTGCCTTTTACATTAGCTAGTCTTGCATTATTAAAATTAAAAGGTCTATCTATTTTTCAATTAATATCGCTTTATAGATTAATTCAAACATTGAGAAGATCAGGAAGATTTTCTTTTAATCAATCGAACCTAAATAACTCATCTTCAATTTCAGTAACTGAAGCATATAAAATATTAAATTTAGATGTGAATAAAAAAATTACAAAAGAAGATGTAAATAAAGCTTATGTTAAAATACAAAAAAAAATCCATCCGGATATTTCACCAGAGACAGCTAGGTTGTCCTCAATAGTAAATGAAGCAAAAGATATAGTTTTGAACGATATTTCTTAATTTAGAATCTCTAAAGCTTTATTAAATATTTTCTGTGGATTTATTCTATCTTTTCCAGAGGTATGATGCTTGACAGTTTCCTCACCATCTGGAATTACAGGGAACATTTTAGTATTATAATTCCCGTAAATAATTGGAGTATCAACCATCAAAGTTATCGTTTTAGTCCCCAATGCCGCAGATAAGTGACTAAAACTTGAGTCATTACAAATAGACAAATTGCAGTTTTTTATGATCGGCAAAATTTCTTTAATCGATAAATCATCCAAAGGTAAACATGCGTCTTTAAATTTAGACTGAAGTATTTCATTAAGAATAATTTGCTCATCACTATTTTTACCAGTGGCAAGATAAAACTTACATTTTTTTTTTTTTGAAATTTTTTCCATAAAATTAATAAATATTCTTGAGGGAACTCTTTTCGTTGGGCCTGAGCCACCAATTCCTAAGAGTATATTAATTTTATTTCTATCAATGTTAAATTTTTCAAATGATTTTGAAATAGTTTCATCATCAATATGTATTTCAGGATCTTCAATTTCTTTAATATTTAATTTATCTTTTAAAAATTTTTTTGGCGTATTGATAATGTGCTGGTCAGTTTTACTAAATAATGGATACTGATAAATTTCAGTTATTCCTGATAATTTTGCTATTATATTAAATCTAAGAGAAGAATTAAAAATGAAAATTTTATCAAAACTTTGTTTTTTTAATTCTTTGATTAAATTTAAAGTTCCAAAAAAACCACCATGTTTATTACTTAATTTTTTATCTCTTTCTAAGATAAGAATTTTATCAATGTAATTAGTTTGATGTAAGAACTCTGTCGCTTTCGAATTCTCTCTTACCAGGAGACTTACTGGTGAATTGTATTTTTTTGATATTGCCTTAATAAAGGGTAAAAAGATTACTGTATCGCCAATACCCATTCTATTTTGGACAGCTAGTATTTTCATATTCGATTTATAAACTTTACTAATATTTATATTTTATATAAATTTTTATTATGACAAAAATAAGTGGGATATATGCAGCTTCGATGTCAGTTCTGAACTCTGATTTGAGCTTAAATATTGAAAAAACTATATCACATGCAGAAAATTTAATTGACCAAGGTTGTCATGGCACTGCAATATTTGGAAGCACTGGCCAAGCGCAATTAATTCCTATAGTTGAAAAGATTAAATTACTAAATCACCTTTCAGAAAGTAAATACAAAGAAAAACATTTAATCGGAACAGGATTAAATTCTTTAAATGAAACAATTAATTTAATGAAAATTTCAGTTTCTCTAAACTTTAAAAAATTTTTAATCATGCCACCAGCTTATTATAAATATCAAGACAAGGATGTAATAAACTTTTACACAAAAATCATTGATGCAGTACCAGAGTCTAAAATTATACTTTATAATTTTGAAAAATTGTGTGGATATAAATTTAGTATTGAATGTGTGGAAAAATTGGTTCACAAATTTCCTGATCAAATTGTAGGTGTGAAGGATAGTTCTTACAATTTATTTGAAAAGCTAAAGTTGGAAAATTTTTCAGTTATGCCGGGTTCAGAGTCAAAATTACTTAAAGGATTAGAAAGTGGTTGTTCAGGAATTATTACTGCAACTTGCAATGCTACATCTCAATTAGCTCGAAAAGTTTACGATGATTTTAAAGAAAAGAAAGATCATTCTTTAAACCAAAAATTAGTTAATGTCAGAAATACTTTTGAAAAATATAATTTAATTTCAGCTCTTCATACTTTGTTTTCAAAAGAGAACAAAATTTATGGAAATCTATTACCACCTTTAAGTTTACTTAGCGAAGTTGATGAGAGAAATCTTTTGCAGAGTTTAAAAGATTTAAATTTTGAAACAAAATCACAATTGGCTGCTTGAGATGTATTTAGCGAGATTTCTTAATAAAGTATTTAAAAAAGGAGGGTTTATCCTGACCGACGCTGACTCCAAGGATTATATTATTGGTCAGCCAACTGACGATCCTATTAAATTAAAAATTCTAAATAAGAAACTTCATTATAAATTACTATTCCATCCAGATCTTTACTTCGGGGAGGCATATACAAATGGAGATATTGTTATCGAAAATGGATCTCTTACAGATTTTTTAGATCTAGCATTGATGAACATCGGAAGAAACGAGTTAAACATTTTTAGTTATCTTTTAAATAAACTAAGGGGGTCTTACCGATATCTTACCAATTTTAACTTTATCAAAAAATCTAAAATGAATGTTTCACATCATTATGATATCAAAGATGATCTCTATGATTTGTTTTTAGATCCTAAAAGACAATATTCATGTGCTTATTTTAAAAATGAAAATGATAGTCTTGAAACGGCACAGAATAATAAGATTCAACATATAATTAAAAAATTAAATATTAAACCTGACCAAAAAGTTTTAGACATAGGATGTGGCTGGGGATCATTAGCAATTGATATTGCTAAAAATGCTAAATGTGAAGTTACAGGAATAACCCTATCAGAAAATCAACTAAACTATTGTAATCAAAAAGCAAAAGAAATGAATTTACAGAACCAAGTAAAATTTAAACTGATGGATTATAGAGAGCTGGATGAGAAATTTGATAGAATAGTGAGTGTTGGCATGTTCGAGCACGTTGGAAGGAAATTTTATAAAAAGTTTTTTAAACAAATTGAAAAATTGTTGAAAGATGATGGTGTTTCGTTAATTCACACTATTGGGTCTGTTAACCCACCAAGAGATCCTCATCCTTGGATTACAAAATATATTTTTCCTGGTGGTTATACCCCAAGCTTAAGTGAAGTAACGAATCCTATTGAAAAAGCTGGCTTAATTGTAACCGACATTGAAGTTTTAAGACTTCATTATGCTCATACTTTAAGACACTGGAAAGAAAACTGTTTAAAAAATAAAGATAAAATAATCCAAATGTTCGATGAAAAATTTTTTAGAATGTGGGAGTTTTATCTCGCTGGTTGTGAAATGGCATTTAAGTGGGGTGATCAAGTTGTTTATCAATTTCAACTCACTAAAAATTATAGATCAACCCCTGTGACTAGAGACTATATTTATCAATAAATTATTGATAGAATCATTTCTTCTCAGAAATGAAAAAAAAACAAAAAAAATCAAAAAAAAAAAGAAAAGTATTAAAAAAAGCCAAATCTCATAAGTTTCGAAGAAAAAGTAAAAAAACTAAAAGGGTTGTTAAAAGATTCAAAAAAAAAAGAATTATCAAAAAAAGGAAAAATAAGGTTAAAAAATTAAAAAAAACTAATTATTTAAAACAAATTAAAAAAACCCAAAACGAAAGTATAGTTTTAAAATTAGTTAAATTACAGCTATCCCTGAAACCTCAATTCAATTTTAAATTTAATTTTAGTTTAGAAAAACATATTCAAGGATTTTTTGATAAAATTTCAGAGACAATTTCAAGTTATAAAGTTTTAAAACGTGATGAAAGAAGAAGAATTAAGATAGAAAAAATTGAAAGAGAGAGGGCAGAAAAAATTGAGTTGGCTAAACAAAAAGAGGAAGAGCAAGCTCTTAGGGTTAAACTAAAAGAACAAACACTTAAAGAAGAAGCTAGATTAGAAAAACAACGAGTAAAAGATATAAAATTATTCCTAAGAAAAGAGCAAGCACTTTTGAGAATTGAGCAAGCTGAAAAACAAAAACAGTTTTTAAAACAATTAAGACTAGATAAACAAATTGAAAAATTCAGAATTAGAGAAGTCAAGGAACTAGAAAAACTTGAGAAAATTTCTTTAAAAGAAAAAAGAGAAGACTATGCAGGTTTACAACAAAGAATTGATAAACTTAAGGAAAAATATCGATTACTTCGAGATCAAAAAATTAAAGAAAGGGTTGAAGCATTAGGGGTTAAACTTCAAGGTGATGAAGATAGAGAAACCTTATTAGAAAAAGAAAAAGAATATACTTTAGCAAGACAAAAAATTGAATTTGCATTAGAAAGTTTTTACAGAAGTGCAAGTAGCCTAGTATTTCAGTTAAATAAAAGACATATCACCCGCGACATGTCTATTTTTCGTTGTATAGACAGAAGATTTGAAACTGGTGAAGTTTTTATTAAATGGGATGAGTCACAAGATGATGACTGGTTATTATTAATTTATATTAAAAATAATTCTCCAGATGAAGGAATTGTTATTGAAGATAAAACTAATCCTGAAAAAAATCTTTCTCATGAGTTTAGAAATGTAGATATTTTCAAAGCGTCAGATACAATGGTAGACTCTTTAACGCAACTCATTGCAAGGAAAAGAGCCAAAAATAACAATTAAACATTTATATTAAATTAGGTATTATCTGTAATGATTTTAGGATCTGCCTTTCTAATAATTTTATATTTAATTTTCAGATACATTATTGCGTGGATCACATATTTTAATAATTTGGACCCAAGACTTGGTGATAGTACATGGCGGTTTACGTATGATTATCCAGTAGTTGGTGAGAGAGATATCTCTGATTTGGATGATAAGGACTTTGTTAGATTAAGAAGAAAAAAGAATAAAATTATTTTATTAATGTACTCAATAGTCTTAGTGATGTTTGTATCTTCTATGTCTCTATTAAGTAAATTTTTATTATTTTTTACAAGTTAGATTTTTTAAGTTGCTTTTTATTTTTTAAGTAAAGAAAAAAAGCTAGTATTTCATATACAATTGAAAATATATTAAAGATGATTGGTAACTTAAAAAATTTATAAAGAAATTTATATTTTGGCATTTTTTTCCATAATAATAAAAAAGCTTCCGCACCTCCAATAACTTTTTCACCATCTTTGACATGTAGTCTTCTCAAAAGTTGTTTACTATCTTTAGAGGTTTCTTGTTCTGCTAATTCATTATCTGTAATATCAACCCAATCAATTTCCTCTATTTCTTCCTTCTTATAGAGATCAATTTCTGCCTTACAAATTTTACAAGAATTATTAAAATAAACTTTCATAATTAGATGTTTTATTACTAATTTGTCCCATATATGTACATGCGTAAAATACTCTAGTTGAAAAATCTTTGAAACAATCTATTTAATGTCTTCTATGAGTAATTTCTTTGAAAAATCTGACCTATCAAGAAGTGAGGCTGAAAATATTATCTCGGATACTCTTCAAAAATGTGATGATGGTGAGTTGTACTTAGAAAATTCTAAATCTGAGTCAATTTTACTAGATGATAATAAGATAAAAAATTCTAGTTATAATTCAGATTTAGGATTTGGGTTTAGAGCTATCTCTGATGAAGTAGTTGCTTATTCTCACTCTAATGAAATTTCAAAAAACTCCTTAAAGCAATCTTCAGAAAATTTAAAATCGACACTTAAATCTGTCAAAGGTACCTATAATCATGAAATTCCTAAATCTAATAAAAAATATTATGAGAACATCAACCCCATTGAACAAAAATCTCTTAATGAAAAAATTAAAATACTTAATGAAGTAAATAATTATTTGCGTTCAAAAGATGACAACATTAAACAAGTAACTGCTAATTTTTTGGGAGAACAAAAATCGGTTGAAATAATTAGATCTGGTGGAGAAACTTTAACTGATGTTCGTCCTTTAATAAGATTCAATGTATCCGTTATGCTTGAGAAAAATGGGAGAAAAGAGACGGGTGTGTATGGTGTTGGGGGAAGACAATCTTATGACTCTTATTTAAAAGATGATAACTGGAAAAGCGTTTGTGATGAGGCTTTGAGAATAGCTTCGGTAAATTTAGAAAGTAAACCTGCACCAGCTGGTGAAATGAAAGTTGTGCTAGGACCTGGTTGGCCGGCAATATTAATTCATGAGGCTGTTGGTCATGGTTTAGAAGGGGATTTTAACAGAAAAAAAACCTCAGCTTTTCATAATTTAATGGGCCAAAAAGTTGCAAGTGAGGGAGTTACAATTGTTGATGATGGCACTATTGATAACAGAAGAGGTAGTCTTACGATTGATGATGAGGGAACCCCGACAGAAAAAACTGTTTTAATTGAGAATGGGATTTTAAAAAATTTTATGCAAGATCGTCTAAACGCTCGTTTAATGAAAACCAAATCTACTGGTAGTGGAAGAAGAGAAAACTATAGACATATTGTTCTTCCAAGAATGAGAAATACGATGATGCTGAGTGGTAATCAGACTCAAGATGAGATGATTAAAGCTGTCGACAAAGGTATTTTTGCTGTGAGTTTTGGTGGCGGACAGGTTGATATTACCTCTGGAAAATTTGTATTCAATTGTACTGAAGCTTATGAGATTGTTAATGGTAAAATTGGATCTCCAATTAAAGGTGCGACTCTTATTGGAGATGGCCCTTCAATTTTAAAAGAAGTTTCTATGGTTGGGAATGACATGATGATGGATCCTGGTATTGGAACATGTGGAAAAGCTGGCCAAGGTGTTCCCGTAGGCGTTGCTCAACCATCTATACTAATTAACAAGATGACTGTTGGCGGCACAAAACTTTAAATGGTCAAAGATCAAGAATTTTTAGAAAAAAAAGCATCATATTGTTTAGGTTTAGCTAAGAAATTAGGCGCAACAGAGTCCAGTGTGATTGTTAATAACTCTGTATCTGAAACTGTTAATTTTAGAAATAAAAAACTAGACGAGTCTAATAGATCAGATGATCTTGGAATAAGCATTACCACTTACATTGGAAAAAAAAAGTCATCAATATCTTCTTCTAATTTACTTGATGATAATCTAAACATTTTGATTGAAAAATGTGTCGAGACAACAAAAAATACTCCTGAAGATGAATTTAATTCATTACCAGATAAAGATTTATTGGCCAAAGAAGTTAAGGATTTAGATCTTTATGACGATACCCATATAGAAAACGATCAAAAAATAGATTATTTGAAAAAATTAGAATCTGCTGCTTCCAGTGATAAAAAGATTGTTAATACAGAATCTAGTTTTACTCAAAATAAATCAAATTTTATTTTAGCCAATAGTGAAGGTTTTTGTGCTGGCTACAAAACATCTTCGTTTACAGCTTCGAGCGTTACAGTTGCAAAAGATGAAAAAAGTATGGAGAGAGATTATGAATATTCTAGTAAATGTTTTCTGAAAGACTTGGATGACGCAGAAGAATTAGGTAAACAAGCTGCCAATCAAACAATTAGAAAATTAAGCCCTAAAAAAATAGGTAGTGAAAAAATTGCCATAATTTTTGACAAAAGAATAGCTAAGGGAATACTAAGTACTTTTGCAAGTGCAATTTCATCATCAGCAATATCAAGAGGAACCTCTTTTTTAAAAGATAAAGTTAATCAAAAAATTTTTTCTGATACAATTAATGTCTTAGATAAACCGGACATACTCAAAGGTTTAGGCTCAAGAAATTTTGATAGCGAGGGGGTTAAAACTGATACTCTTAAATTAGTAGACCAAGGAATTTTAAAACATTATTTGATTGATACTTACAATGGAAAAAAATTAAACCTTAAATCAAATGGAAGATGTGGAGGGACAAGCAATCTTTATTTTGAAAATGGAAATATTAGTTTTAAAGATTTATTGAATTCAAAATCAAAAAGTCTCTATATTACAGAAACTATAGGACACGGAAGTAATATTGTAACTGGTGATTATTCTGTAGGTGCAACAGGGTTTTTAGTCGAAAACGGAGAGTTTAAGTATCCTATAAATGAAATTACCATTGCAGGAAATTTTAAAGATATGTTTAAAAATATTACCCTCGCAAATGATTTAGATTTTAAATATGCAACCAATTCACCAACCATGATGATTGAGGGAATGGTTGTTGCTGGTAAATGAGTGAATTTTGCGTAATCGGCTCAGGTATTTCCGGAGCTACAATTGCGAATCTTCTTAATAAAAAAAATTCAGTAATCCTATTTGATAAAGCGAGAGGTCCAGGAGGACGTGCATCTTTCAAAAGAATGAAAGGCAATATAGGCTTTGATCACGGCACTCAATACTTTTCACCAAAAACCCCAGAATTCAAAAAATTTACCAAAGATTTAATTAAAAAAAGAATTTTAAAGGTTTGGGGTGGTAAACACATTTTTCTTAACTCCAAAAAAAAAGAAAATAAAAAACATCTGAAAATTATAGGTAAAAATGGGAACAATGATATTAGCAAGTACTTATTAAAAAAAATCAATTGTAAATATCAAAGTGAATTAAAAAAAATTCATTATAAAAACAAACTTTGGCATTTATCATTTGCTGATGGAAAATTGAGATCTTTTAAAAGTATTATTTTGACCTGTCCTTTTCCACAATTAAAAAAACTCTCTAAAAGATTCATAAATAATTCTTTTTTAAAAAAATCAATAAAAATGGATGCAAATATTACTACTATGATTGCTATAAAAAAAAACAAGAAATCAAATAGCAGCTATCTTTTTGAAGATCCAATTCTTGGTTGGGCCGGTAATGAAAATTCAAAAAAAAGATTTAAATCAAAATATGATTTATGGACCCTTCAAAGTACATTTACGTGGGCAAATAAAAAGATCAATCAAAATAAAAATAATAAGAAAGAGAATTCAAAAATTATGATTGATAAGTTCTTTAAACTTTCAAATATTAAAAAAACTAAAATTAACTTCTCTCTTAATCATGGTTGGAAATACTCTTCTAATTCAAAACCTTTCAAAATTAAAAGTTATTGGGATCCAAAGAAAAAAATAGGTGTTTGTGCTGATTGGTTTGTAGGGCCAAGACTAGAGTCAGGGTGGATAAGTGCACTGGATTTATTTAAAAAAATTTCAAGATAAATTATTCAAAGCTTTTCAATCTGTATTCCCAATTTCCCATCCTTGAGTAAGTCACTTTTAAAATTCTCAAATTTTCTAGATCGAACCAAATGTCAAAGTCTAATCGTTTATCTTTAGGGATATTCATATCTTTAGATTTAAGTGTAAAATGATCTGCGTCATAAATTTTTCCATAAAGATCAATTTTTTCTTTTCCAATAAAAGTAACAACCTGTTCTTTAATACTTCCAGATATTGGGCTTATTTGAGATTCTGCTTGTAAGATTTTATGATTCCACCAATTTCCTATAACATTATTAGTTGTTGCTTCGCCATTGAATGAGGAGCCCTTGATATCATATTTTTTACTTTTTTTATTTAATTCTAAATTTACAAATTTTTCTTTATCATTTTGAAGGGTTTTAGAATTATATGATATTAACTGATCCTTGATATATTTTTCTTCACCATATGACTCAACTTGAAAAATTGTAGCTCCTAATAGATCAACAGAAAATTTAAATTGATTTGTTATAATGGTTTCCTCACCATTTCTCTCAAAAAAATAATAATTGTATCCAATTAATTCACCATTTCTAAAAATCTCCATTTCAATTTTGTTATATTTATTGTAGTGACCCATATGTGCCATGGAAATAACTGGAAAAATTACAATAAATAAAATGGCTATAAATTTTTTCATTTGGCAATTACATTAGTGGACTTTATCTATAATAGAAATAACTTATTAAGATGTTTTTAAAAATAAAGAAAATCCCAAAAGTTAATTGGAGTTCTGACAAGCCATATAATTTTAAACCAAAATTTTCTACTTTCTTTTTTTTATGCTTTGGTCTCACGTTGTTTGGTCTTGGTGAAGGATTATTAATTGTTTCCTTTACAGGCGCTTCTCCGTGGAGTGTTTTAGCTCAAGGTATTTCCTTAAATGTTAATTTAAGTATTGGAACAATTACTCTTTTAATAAGTATTGCTGTTTTAATTTTGTGGATACCTCTAGGCCAAAAACCAGGAATGGGCACAATATTTAATGCCTTAATTATAGCCTTTATGATTGATCTTTGTATTAAGTTTGTACCAACCCCGTCTAATTATCTTAATCAATTAATCCTAGCAGTAATTTCTGTAATGATGGTTGGAATAGGTGGGGGCATTTACTTAGTATCTAATCTTGGTGCAGGACCAAGAGATGGACTAATGATTGGTTTACAAAAAGTAACTAACTTACCAGTGGCAGCCGTTAGAGCTTTTTTAGAAATTTCTGTTGTAAGTATTGGTTGGTATTTAGGTGGAACAGTAGGGGTTGGAACTCTTTTATTCGCTTTTGGTATTGGTCCGTGCGTTGCACTAGGTTTATTTTTAGTTGATAAAATTTTTGATTAGGCAGCAGCGCCTGACTTTTCACTTCTTTTTCTCTCATGAGGATCAAGAATAGCTTTTCTTAATCTACAAGACTCTGGAGTAATTTCTAAAGCCTCATCAGTATTTAACATACTTAATTGTTCAGCTATCGACATTTTTCTTACAGGAGTTAAGACAACATTTTCATCAGTACCTTGCGTTCTCATATTGGTTAATTTTTTACCCTTCATAACATTAATAATCATATCTCCTGGCTTAGGTGATAGCCCCACAATCATTCCTGGATAAACAGGATCGTTATGAGTTACAAACATTTCTCCTCTTGCCTGTAAATTAAAGATCGCAAAAGCAACTGCCTTTCCTTGTTCCATAGAAATTAGAGCACCATTTCTTCTACCCTCCATTTCACCTTCAAATGGACCATATTCATGAAAAATTCTATTGATGACTCCATTTCCCTTTGTCAGCGTTAAAAATCTACTTGTATATCCCATCAAACCTCTTGTTGGTGCATGAAATATAAGCCTCTTTTTATTTTTACCAGTGTCTTTTAATTCTATTAATTTACCTTTTCTTCTATTCATTGAATCAATTATTTTTGATGAATGCTCTTCATCAAGATCCATAGTAATTTCCTCTATTGGCTCAAGTTTGTTTCCATTTTCATCTTTTTTATAGAGAACTTTTGGAGGGCTCACTGTCATTTCAAAACCTTCTCTTCTCATTTGAGTAAGTAAAATTTCCAGCATTAATTCACCACGTCCACTAACCACAAAAGAGTCATTTCCCTCATTTTCAGTAAATGTAATTCCAACATTATTTTGTGCCTCTTGAACTAATCGATCTCTAATCTGTGTGCTTGTTAGTTTTTTTCCTTCTGTACCAGCCAAAGGGGATGTATTTACAGTGATGGTAATTGACATAGTTGGGGGATCTATAGGAGTGGCTTCTATTGGCTCGTTAACTTCAAGATCACAAATAGTATCTGCAACGTTAGCTTTTTCTAAACCGGCAACAACTACAATATCTCCAGCTTCACCAACCTCAATTGGAACTTTTTTAGTTCCCTCGTATCTAAAAATTTTAGTTAATCGACCTTCATCAACTTTTTCTCCATTTAAGTTGATTGCCTTAATTGCCTGATTAGCTTTTGCTGTTCCTTGTGAAATTCGACCTACTAAACTTCTTCCTAAGAAACTATCAGCATAAAGAAGTGTAGAAAGCATAGCAAAAGGTTTTGCTTTATCTAATTCAGCTGGTTTAACATGCTCTATAATTTTATCTAAAAGTGGATTAAGATTCTCTCTTGGACCATCAACTTCATGATCAGCCCATCCAGATCTTCCACTTGCATATAATACTGGGAAATCTAGTTGTTCTTCATTAGCATCTAAACTTACAAATAAGTCGAATGTTTCATCTAGAACTTCATTAGCTCTTTGATCTGATTTATCTAATTTATTTATAACCACAATTGGCTTTAAACCTTGTTTTAATGCTTTTGCTAAAACAAATTTTGTTTGAGGCATCACACCTTCAGCAGAGTCTATTAGTAATAATGCTCCATCAGCCATACTAAGCACTCTTTCAACTTCAGCAGCGAAATCTCTGTGGCCGGGGGTATCAATTATATTTATTCTAGAATCTTTCCAATTAATCGAGGCAGGCTTAGCTAATATTGTAATTCCTCTCTCTTTTTCTAATTCACCAGAGTCCATCAGCCTTTCATCCACAACCTCATTTTCTCTAAATGAACCACTTTGTTTCATTAGGTTATCAATTAGGGTTGTCTTTCCATGATCAACATGGGCAATTATGGTGATGTTTCTTATAGTATTATTCATAAATCTGGGTTCTTATACATATTTAAACACTTTTGAAAACTTAAAAAAAACTACACTAGGCTTGAATAAATTAAGGATTTTTTTTTAATTTTTATTTTTTTCGCTTTTCGCGTTTAAGTTTTCTTTTTTCTTTAAAATTTAATTTAGGTTTTTTTTTGATACTGGAGTCTTTAAACGATTTTCCACTATATCTTTTAGACATATTTCTGAGTTTATATCATTAACAAAATATTATATATCAATAAATATGCAAAATCTTCAAATGGCTTTTAAAAATAAAAAGAAGGTTTTTTTAAAATCTATTAAAAGTAAAAATACTAAAAGTCAAAACAAATATAAAAGAGTTGCTTTATCTACAATCAGATATGCTGGAGGAAAATCTCTAGCAGTGGGACACGTTTTTGAATTGTTACCAAATCATGTCAAAAAAGTAGTATCTCCTTTTTTTGGCGGAGGGTCTGTTGAGATAGCAATGAGTAAATTTTTAGGACTCAATGTAGTTGGTTATGATATTTTTGATATTCTTTGTAATTATTGGAATTTTCAAATTAAAAAACCAGAAGAACTTTATAAAAAACTTAGTCAGCTAAAACCTTCTTTTAAAGAATTCGAAAGAATAAGAAAAATCTTAAATAAAGTTTGGAAAAGAGAGATTAAATTAGACCCTTTAACCCTAGCAGTTTATTATGTTTATAATTTCAACTTATCTTATGGTCCAGGCTTTATGGGCTGGACATCAGAAATTTATTTAAACAAAAAAAAATATCAAAAAATGTTGGAAAAAATTAAAAATTTTAAACCTGGAAAATTATCCGTGAATCAAGGAGATTTTGAAAAAGTCTTAAAAAAACATAAAAACGACTTCTTGTATTGTGATCCCCCCTATTTCATTGGGCCTGACTCTAAAATGTTTAAAGGAGTTTACCCTATGAGAAATATACCTGTCCACCATAGGGATTTTCCACATGAGAGGCTAAGAGACATGTTAAAAAAACATAAGGGTGGATTTATACTATCTTATAACGATTGCCCGACGATAAGAAAATATTACAAAGGTTTTAAAAAGTTATATCCAACATGGCAATACACAATGGGTCAAGGTGAGACTAGAATTGGAAAAAACAGGATTGAAAAGGGGAATAAACACATAAAAAATTCACATGAAATTTTAATTTTTTCTCCATCTTAAATTTTTAGGTAAAAAAAAAGGGCAGTAAAAACTGCCCTTTTAGAATTTTGATTAGGAGTTATTGGGTTACATTCCCATGCCGCCCATTCCTCCCATACCACCCATGCCGCCCATTCCACCAGGCATTCCAGCAGGAGCTGCATCTTTTTCTTCTGGCTTGTCAGCTATCATTGCTTCTGTTGTTACTAATAATCCAGAAATTGATGCTGCATCTTGAAGTGCAGTTCTAACAACTTTAACCGGATCAATAATACCCTTAGCAAACATGTCACAATATTCTTCATTTTGTGCATCATAGCCGTGAGTTTTTTTATTCTGTTCTAACAATTTACCAACTACAACTGAACCATCTACTCCAGCATTTTTAGTAATTTGTCTTATAGGAGCTTCTAATGCTCTTCTCACTAAATCAACACCAGCTTTTTGATCCTCGCCTTTGGCTTTTACTTTTTCAAGCTCTTGAGCAGCATATAACAAAGCACATCCACCACCTGTTACAATACCTTCTTCAACAGCAGCTCTAGTTGCATTAAGTGCATCTTCAACTCTGTCTTTTCTCTCTTTAACTTCAACTTCTGTAGCGCCACCAACTTTAATTACAGCAACACCACCAGCTAGTTTAGCTAATCTTTCTTGAAGTTTTTCTTTATCGTAATCAGAAGTTGTTTCATCTATTTGTTGTTTAATTGAAGAACATCTAGCTTCGATATCAGATTTTTTACCACTACCATTAACGATAGTACTATTATCTTTATCAACTTTAACCTTTTTACATGATCCAAGATCATCTAATTTAACGTTTTCAAGTTTAATTCCTAAATCTTCAGAAATTACACTTCCACCAGTTAAGATTGCAATATCCTCAAGCATAGCTTTTCTTCTGTCACCAAAACCTGGAGCTTTAACAGCTACTACTTTTAAACCACCTCTTAACTTGTTAACAACTAACGTTGCTAAAGCTTCGCCTTCAACATCCTCAGATATAATCATTAATGGTCTACCAGCTTGTACCACAGCCTCTAAAAGTGGAACCATTGGTTGTAGATTTGTTAATTTCTTCTCATGTAAAAGAATAAAAGGATTGTCTAACTCTGTCGTCATTTTATCACTATTCGTAATAAAGTATGGTGATAAATATCCTCTATCAAACTGCATACCTTCAACGACATCGAGCTCCGTTTCAATTCCTTTATTTTCCTCAACTGTAATGACACCTTCATTACCAACTTTTTGCATTGCTTTAGAAATCATACTTCCGATTTCTTTATCACCATTTGCAGAAATAGTTCCTACTTGAGCAATTTCATCACTATCTTTTACTTTTTTGGCTGAAGAAACTAAGTTTTGTTTTACAACATCGACTGCTGCATCAATACCTCTTTTTACATCCATTGGGTTCATTCCAGCTGTAACATATTTTACACCCTCTTTAACGATCGCTTGAGCTAAAATAGTTGCAGTTGTTGTTCCGTCACCAGCTTCATCATTTGTCTTGCTTGCAACTTCCTTAACCATTTGAGCACCCATATTTTCAAACTTGTCTTCAAGGTCAATTTCTTTTGCAACTGAAACACCATCTTTGGTAATTCTTGGAGCACCATAAGATTTGTCCATCACAACGTTTCTGCCCTTAGGACCTAACGTTACCTTAACAGTATCAGCTAAGATATTTACCCCTCTTATCATTGCTGATCTTGCTTCAGCGTCAAATTTAACAACTTTTGCCATTATACTTTCTCCTTTTAACTTATATTATTTACTTGAAATACCCATAATGTCTGACTCTTTCATTATGCTGTATTCTTTACCATCAATTTTGACTTCAGTTCCTGACCATTTGCCAAATAAAACTTTGTCTCCAACTTTAACATCCATTGGAATTTTTTTTCCATCTTCAGTTTTTGCACCACCACCAACAGCAACAACTTTTCCTTCTTGAGGCTTCTCTTGTGCAGTATCTGGTATGATTATTCCTCCAGCAGTTTTTTCGCTGCTATCTAAAACTTCTATTAAAACTCTGTCATGTAACGGTCTAAATTTCATATATTCTCCTATATAAATATGGAGTTCATATAGAGATTGGTAATACTATTTCAAGATATACTTGATATTTAGTTTATTAAAAAAGGTAGGAAATTGTGGATTTTTTGGGTTATAGATTATTTTGATGACTAAAAATTTAGACAAAGATGGTTTTTGCTCCATCGTTGATAATTATCAGCTTTTTTATATCGATTTATGGGGTGTTATTCATAATGGAATAAACCTTCACAAAGAAGCAATTAATGTTCTAAATGAAATTACAAAAAAAGGCAAAGAATACATTCTGCTTACAAATGCTCCAAGACCTAATGATGTTGTTAAATCCTTTTTAGAAAAAATGGGCATGGAAAAAGAAATTAGAGACCATGTTTTTACATCTGGTCAAGCATCATTAAATTATCTAAAACAAAATTTATCCACCAAAAAATTTTTTCATGTTGGACCACCACGTGATTTTGATTTGTTTAATGACTTCGCAAAAATGAAGTCAGACAATATTGATGATGGAGAGTACATATTGTGTACTGGGTTATTTGAAAAATTTGAAAAAGATTTGAATTATTATAAAGATTTATTTGAAAAAAATTTAGATAAAGAGATGGTTTGTACTAATCCTGACTTAATTGTGGATAGAGGTGATAAAAGAGAGCTTTGTGCAGGATCAGTTGCTATGGTTTTTGAAAAAATGGGTGGCAAGGTAATATATTTTGGCAAACCATATCCTGAGGTTTATAATTTATCCATTAATAATAAAGGTAAAAAGATTCTTTCTGTTGGTGATAATTTAAATACTGATATTAAAGGTGCAAATCTTTTAAATTATGACTCGTTAATTATTTCAAATGGTATTCATAAAAATGAAATCAAAGAAAAAGGAATTGAAGCAACTGCGAAATCTTATGAAACAATCTGTAACTACATACAATCAGATTTAAAATGGTGAAAATGAAATTATATAATACTTTTAAGATTAAAAAAAATCATAAAAAATCAATTATTTTAATCGGTAATTTTGACGGTCTTCATCTTGGACATCAAAAATTATTTAGATTAGCGAAAAAATATAGAAAAAAATATTCTTCAAAGATCGGTGTTTTGACCTTTGAGCCGATGCCAAAAATGTTTTTTAACTCTAATTTAAAAAATTTTAGATTATCTAATTTAAACCAAAAAATTGAAAATTTAGCTAAGCTTAATGTTGATTTTGTTATTACAAAGAAATTTAATCGCAAATTTTCAAAAACAAAATCAATTTCATTTATTAAAGAAACTTTAGGTAAAAAACTTAGTCCTAAATTTATTTTTGTAAGTAATAATTTTAGATTTGGAAACAAAAGAGAAGGAAACGTAAAACAATTAATTCATTATGAGAAATTTTGTAATTATAAAATTGTTAAACCACAACCTTTATCAATTAAAAAACAAATTATTTCATCTTCATTATTAAGAAAATATTTGCAGAGTGGGAAACTTAATAAAGTTAATAAACTTTTAGATAGAAAATGGTCAATTGATGGAAAAGTTCAAAAAGGTAGACAACTAGGAAAAAAGATTGGTTTTCCAACAGCCAACATAGATATCAAAGATTATGTTTTGGCAAAACCAGGTGTTTATGCTGTCAAAGCTAAGAAAATAAGAAGTTCAAAATATATTAAAGGAATAGCCAATTTAGGATATCGACCTACATTTAATGGAAAAAAAATATTATTAGAGGTTCATTTATTTAATTTTTCTGGAAATTTATATAATAAGTATTTAAGAGTAGAATTTTTAAAATTTATAAGAGCTGAAAAAAAATTCAAAAATATAGATCAATTAAAAAAACAAATTAAAATTGATTTAGTAACTGCAAAAAAAGCAAAATGAGTAAAAACCAAATTAATTTACCTAAAACAGCTTTTTCAATGAAAGCTAATTTACCAATTAGAGAGCCAGAGATTCTAAAACTTTGGAAAAAAATTGATCTTTATAAAGAGTTAAGGAATTCAAGAAAAGGAGAGGAAAAATTTGTTCTCCACGATGGTCCTCCATATGCGAATGGAAATATACATATGGGTACTGCGTTAAATAAAATATTAAAAGATATTATTGTAAAGTTTCATCAAATGGATGGTAAAGACTCTGTTTATGTTCCAGGTTGGGATTGTCATGGTTTACCTATCGAATGGAAAATTGAGGAACAATACAAAAAAAATAAAAAAAATAAGAACGATGTTCCGATTGTAGAATTCAGAAAAGAATGCCGAACTTTTGCTGAAAAATGGATAGAGGTTCACAAAGACCAATTTAAAAGATTAGGTGTTGTTGGTGATTGGGAAAACTATTATTCAACAATGAGTTATGATGCAGAGGCACAAATTGTAAGAGAACTTGGAAAATTTTTAAAAGAAGGAAGTCTTTACAGAGGATTTAAACCAGTTTTATGGTCAACTGTAGAAAAAACTGCCTTAGCTGATGCCGAGGTTGAATATCAAGATCATAAATCTGATACGATCTATGCTTGTTTTCTGGTTAAATCATCAAAAATCAAAGAACTTAATGATTGTAATATTGTTATATGGACAACCACTCCCTGGACGATACCAGCCAACAAAGCCTTGGCATACAATGAGAGTTTAGATTACGTAATAATTCAAATTAATGATGAGGGAAATTTTAAAAATAAAAAAATTGTTATCGCTGAGGCGTTACTAGACTCAGTTTTAAAAGATTGTGAGATTAAAGAATTTGAAAACCTTAAGAAATTTAAAGGTCAAGATTTAAAAGATACTATCTGTAAGCATCCATTTTTTGATTTAGGGTATGATTACGATATTCCAATGTTAGAAGCACGTTTTGTAACCACTGAACAAGGAACAGGAATTGTTCATTGTGCACCAAGTCATGGACCTGACGATTTTAATCTTTGTTTAAATAACGGAATAAAGGCAATTGAGACAGTAGATGATGATGGAAAATATACAAATAATGTTTCTCTATTTGAAGGTTTACATATTTTTAAGGCTAACCCCATTGTGATCGAAAAATTGAAAAATCAAAATAAACTTCTTTCAAATGGTGTATTGGTTCATTCATATCCTCATTCGTGGAGATCAAAAGCACCCTTGGTTCATAGAGCGACACCACAATGGTTTATTTCTATGGAAAGTCATAAACTGAGAAGTAAGGCTTTAAAAGCAATAGATGATACAACTTTTTATCCAAGTAAAGGTAAAGAAAGATTAAAATCAATGATCGAGACAAGGCCAGATTGGTGTGTATCAAGACAAAGAGTTTGGGGTGTGCCACTTCCTATTTTTGTAAATAAAAAGTCTAATGAGATTTTAATAGACGATAAAGTATTTGAAAATATTGCCAATATTTATGAGAAAGAAGGTTCTGATTGTTGGTTTTCAGATGATCCTCAAAAATTTTTAGGTGACAAATATAAAGCTGAAGATTTTGAAAAGCTTAGCGATATTGTTGAAGTTTGGTTTGATAGTGGATCAACCCATTCTTTTGTATTGGAGAAGAGAAAAGACCTTAAATGGCCTGCATCAATGTATTTAGAGGGTTCTGATCAACATAGGGGTTGGTTTCACTCCTCTTTATTAGAGTCATGTGGAACAAGAGGTAAGGCACCTTTCGAGTCTATATTATCTCATGGGTTTGTTGTGGATGGAAAAGGTCTTAAAATGTCAAAATCTCTTGGAAATGTAATTGCACCTGAGGATATTTTGAAAAAATATGGTGCTGATATTTTAAGAATTTGGGTTGCTGCATCAAATTATGCTGAAGATTTAAGAATAGATTATTCTATTTTGGACCAGCATTCTGAGTCTTATCGTAAAATTAGAAATACATTTAGATATTTATTAGGAAATATAAATGACAAATATGAGGATATTAATTTAGATAAAATTGACGTTGAAAGCTTGCCGGAGCTAGAGAAATTTATGTTAAGTAAGATTCATTCTCTTAACAACAAATTTGAAAATTTTTTTAAAAAATATGATTTTCACAATCTTTATAAAGAATTGTTAAATTTTTGCACAACAGATTTGTCAGCATTCTATTTTGATATAAGAAAGGATACTTTATATTGTGATCCAATTAATTCTGAGAAAAGAAAATCTTGTATTACAATTTTGAATGTTTTATTAAAATCCTTACTCAGATGGTTCGCTCCAATATTGTCTTTTACAACTGAGGAAATACATCAACTGATATCAAAGAATACTAAAAGCATCCATTTAGAAAAATTTCTTACTTTTCCAGAAAAATTTAAAAATGAACAGCTTACAGAAAGATGGTCCCAATTAATAAAGATTAGAGATATATGTAACATAAGCATTGAAGAAAAAAGAGCCAGTAAAGAAATTGGTTCAAGTTTAGAGGCAGAACTCAAAATTAAATTAAATGAGAAATATAAAGATATTATCTCAAAAATTGATTTATCAGAACTTTGTATAGTGTCAAAGACGCAAATTAATTTTGATGGAGGTTCAGATATTCTAGTTGAAACTAAGAAAGCCCTGGGTGATAAATGTCCTGTGTGTTGGAAAATAAGTTTAGAGCCTTGTGAGCGACATTCTCAATAATGTCTAAATATTTAAATAAAAGTTTCATCGTTAATCTTTTTATAATTTCAAGTATTTTTGGTCTCGACAGACTCACTAAGGTCTATGTGATTTCTCTAAATGAAAAAAATTTGTCCTCTGAGTTATTTGTATCAAAATTTTTAAATATCAATTTAATTTACAATGAAGGAATAGCATTTGGTCTTTTATCATTTGATCAAAGTCATATGTACAACATTTTAACAATTTTAATTGTAGCTGTAATTTTAATTATTTTTTTTATGACTTTGAAAAGTGATGGTCTTAAAAAATATTCACTTTTAATGGTATTTAGTGGAGCTTTAGGTAATTTATATGATCGAATTTTTTTTAAGGCTGTGCCAGATTTTATAGATTTTCATATCGGAAATTTTCATTGGTTTATTTTTAATGTATCAGATATATTCATTTCATTAGGAGTATTATTTTTGATTATTTTTGAAATAGTTGATAATCAAAAAAATAAAATTAATGAAAAAAATATTTAAACTCACAACAATTATAATTTCAATTTTAGTTTTAAATTCATGTGGAACTGTAAGAGAAGGTTTTAGTTCACAGAAAAAAAATAGCATAGATGAATTCCTGGTTGAAAAAAAATCACCTTTAGTGATGCCCCCAGATTTTAATGAATTACCTCTACCACAGCAATCTAAAGTAAATGAGAATGAAGAAAAAATAGATATTAAATCATTACTTACTGACAACAAGGATTCAAATTTAGATAATCAGAACACTAATCAAGACTCAAATTTTGAAAATTCCATTATAGAAAAAATTAAAAATAATTAATGATAACTTCGGGAATTTTTTTTAAAAATTTTAAGGGAAATAAACAAAATTTAAAAATTAAAAAAAATCTTAAAAAATTAATTAAGGAGAATAATCAAATTCTTCAATCTTTTAGTAAAAATTATAAAGACCAATTTAATATCAAAAATTTAAGAATTTTTAAAAGATTTAACAATATTCGTATAATTGGAAT
The DNA here is from genome assembly GCA_902541515.1 of uncultured Pelagibacteraceae bacterium. Lineage (GTDB taxonomy): Bacteria > Pseudomonadota > Alphaproteobacteria > Pelagibacterales > Pelagibacteraceae > Pelagibacter. The sequence goes on from CACBRD010000006.1 coordinate 23,279, forward strand.
AGGTGGTTCGTCATTGGGCACAAAAACTATTTATAGTTTTCTCAAAAATAAAATTAAAAAGAATGTATTATTTTATGATAATTTAACAACTCTTAACGAAAAATCTAGAAATAAAAAACATTTAAACTTAATTATCTCTAAATCAGGCAATACTTTGGAGACAATAGTTAATTCTAATATTCTTGTTAAAAAAAATGATAAAAACATTTTTATTACAGAAAATAAAAAAAATTATTTAAATTTATTAGCTCATAAATTAAAATCAGATATTGTTCATCACAATAATTTTATAGGTGGAAGGTATTCAGTTTTATCAGAAGTTGGAATGTTGCCTGTGGAATTAATGGGTCTTAATTCAAAAAGTTTTAGACAATTTAATAATTTAATTAAAAATCAAAAATATTTAAATGCGCTCATATCCAATGTGGGATCTACAATAAATTTAATTAAAAAAAGAAAATTTAATTCAATAATCATAAATTATGATGAAAAATCACAAAACTTTTTTTCTTGGTACCAACAACTGGTAGCTGAAAGTCTAGGCAAAAAGGGAAAAGGTTTATTGCCAGTCGTATCTAACATGCCTAGAGACAATCATAGTGTAATGCAACTTTATTTGGATGGTTTTAAAAATAATTTTTATACGTTTTTTTATGTCCATGAAAATAATACCCCCAAAATAGATAATAGATTTATTTTACCTTCACAAAATTTCCTTAAAAACAAAAATATTCAAAATATTACTTACGCTCAAAAAAAAGCTACAGAAAATGTTTTTACAAAAAAAAATATACCTTTTAGAAGCTTTGAAATTAAAAAAAGGGATGAAAAAACTTTAGGTGAGTTATTTTGTTTTTTTATGTTAGAAACTATTTTAGTTGGAAGAGCTTTAAAAATAAATCCTTACAATCAACCTGCTGTTGAATTAATTAAAAAAGAGACTAAGAAAATTTTAGTTTAAATTACCAAATATAATTTTTGATATTCCATATTTTTTCTCATCTAAAATTCTAAAATTTTTTGAAAACTCATCATTTTCTCTTTTATGCCTATGCACAATAATCACCCCGTCTTTATTGAGAATTTTTTCTTGAAAAATATTATCAATAATATTTGATAATCTTTTTTCTTTATAGGGGGGATCTAAAAATATGATATTGAATTTAAGCTGAATTTTTTTCAAAAAGTAATTAGATATTAAGTCTTCCTCTATAATCTCATATTTTTCTCTCATATTTAAATTATTTAGATTACTTCTTAAAATTGGCAAAACACCATTATACTTTTCTACAAAAGTAACATGTTTAGCTCCTCTTGATAGACACTCTAAACCGAATGAGCCAACGCCTGCGAACAGATCTAAAACTATTGAATTTTCAATATTGATCTTAAATTTATTTGAGTGATTGATAATATTAAAAATAGATTCTTTTGCTAAGTCTTTTAAGGGTCTTGTTTCTTTATTTTTTGGTTGTAAAATTTTTTTTCCTTTAAATTTTCCACCAATTATTCTCATTTTTTTATTACTTTATAACCAATATCATTCCTAAAAAAACCATCTGACCAATTCAGATTATTGAGAAGTTGATGAATCCTATTTCTTGCCTCTTCAAAATTATCTGATAATGAAACAAAATTTAAAACTCGTCCACCCACAGCTAAAATAGTATTATCTTTTTTAATAGTGCCAGCATGAAATAAGTGATCATCGGTGTTTAATTCAATTTTATTGATATTTTTGATTTCAACATTTTTTTGGTAGGTTTCAGGGTAACCTTTTGAACATAACACAACACATAAACTTTTCTTACTATTCCACTTAATTTCATTTTCACTCAATTTTCCATTGCAGCATGAATCTATGATTTCACCAAAATCTGTATTAAGTTTAGGAAGAATAGTTTGACACTCTGGATCACCCATTCTCACATTGTACTCTATTAAATAAGGCTCATTGTTTGTTATCATTAGCCCTGCATATAAAAAGCCTTTATATGATGTTTTTAAATCTTTTAGTGCTCTTAGTGTTGGATCAATTATATTATTTAAAATTTTTTTTTCGAGCTCTTCATTTATTAGTCTTGATGGTGAATAAGCACCCATACCACCAGTATTTTTTCCTTTATCACCTTCCTTGACTCTTTTATGATCTTGAGCTGTACCAAAATTTTCATAAGTACTACCATCACTTAAAATGAAAAAACTCATTTCTTCACCCTCTAAAAATTCTTCAACTAGAACATTTTTAGCATCACCAAATTTTCCATCAAATATTTCCCTAACCGCTTGATAAGACTCCTCCTTATTTTCACAAATATAAACACCTTTCCCTGCAGCTAAATTATCTGCTTTAATGACTATTGGAAAATTTGATTTATCTAAAAAATTTTTAGCTTGATTAATATCATTAAATACACCGAAATTAGCAGTTGGAATATTATATTTTTTACAGATGTTTTTTGTAAATATTTTGGACCCCTCTAATTGTGAAGCGACTTTACTAGGTCCAAAAACCTTAATATCAAAACTTTCCAAGTAATCTGTTAGTCCATCAACTAAAGGTTTTTCTGGGCCGATCACAACTAATTCTATTTTTTTTGAAAGAATGAAATTTTTAATTTCCTCAAAGTTATTAATGTCTAAGTTAATATTCTCAGCTATTGTGTCAGTGCCAGCATTACCAGGAAAACAATAAATTTTATCAATTTTTTTTGACTCATTTAATGCATGACAAAAAGCATGCTCTCTTCCTCCACTTCCTATAATCCCTACAATCATGTATAAATATATAAACTATAAATGAATAAAAAATTAGCAAAAGTAAAATATTTACCAAATAATTTTCAAGTGATTGAAAAAGGTGACCATGTAATTTGTGCAGTTTCGGGTAAAGCAATCAGTCTTGAAAATTTGACTTACTGGAACGTGGAACTTCAAGAACCATATTATTCATACATAGAGGCTACAAAAAAAAAAGAGGAATTAGACAATAAATAGCATTATTTCCAACGATTATGGGACCATATCCAGTTATTAGGATTAGTAAGTATCATTTTCTCAAGAGTCTTATTTAATTCGTTTGTAATATTTTCAATAGTATCTTTGTTTGAGAAGTGAATTGGTTTATGAACTTTCATTTTAAATTTGATACCCTCATACCTTTCAATAAAAATAGGTACAACAGGCATATTGAATTTTTTTATTAATTGTGCTGGAATAGTAGTAGTAAACGCTTTCTCATTAAAAAAATTTGACTTTATACCCTGAGAAACTCTCTGATCTATCATAAGTGCCGTTGAAAAACCTTGGTTATTAAGTTTTATTAATTCCTTTAATCCACCGATTCCTTTTTTAATTTGATTGTTACAGATATATTTTTTTCTTATATGTTCCATAAATTTATTTAAAAAGATATTGTTTAGAGGTCTATAGATTGCTCCAATTTTAATACCTATTTTGTCTATCTGCATTGCCATAAGCTCAAAGTTACTAAAATGCCCTGATATAAATACGACTTTTTGATTTTGATCTTTTATATTTAAAAGTATGTCCTCACCTTCTATGGAAATATTTTTACTAAGATAACCATTTCTAAAATTTTTCATATAAAGATATTCTGCAAAAACTCTTCCATAATTATTCCACATTGAAGATTTAATTTTATTTAATTCTTTAGAATTATAATTTGGGAAAGCTTTTTTTATATTATTATTGATTATTTTTTTTGATCTAAAAATTGGACCAATAGTTTCAAATAATTTTCCGCTTAGAAAAGATGAAAGTTTTACCCCAATAATTCTGAATATCACATAAAAAAAGCAAATTATGATAAATTGTATCAAGTATTTAATTATTTTCATAAACATTAGAAATATCGTTTATAAAAGCTTCTTGATTCAGAATTTTTAATTCCGATTTAATATATAAAATTTTTTTGTTGTTGTTCAATCTCATATAATCTTTTTCTGTAGTTAAAATTTTACAATTCAATTTTTCTGAAACTGAAATTATATCATCAATATCTTTTTGTGAGTATTTATAATGATCAGGAAATTCTAAATCTCTAATTACATTAATATTATTTTTTCTCAACATAGTTATAAAAGTTTTGTGGTTTCCTATGCCAGAAAAAATTAAATACTTATCATTTTTATCAAACTCAGTGATATTCAGTGGAATATATTCTCCTTGAAAAATTTTTATACTTGGATCTATTTTATAAATATATTCTTTTATACTATCTATATTTTCATTATTTCCATTTAGAAAAACATTTTTATATTTTTTCAAATTTTTAACGCTTTCTCTAAGGGGTCCCGATGGAATAGTATGATTATTGCCGATCCAATTATCAATATTAAAACAAACAATACAATAATCATATTTTATTGAAGGATCTTGTAAACCATCATCAAAAATCGCAAGTTCATAATTCTCATGAATTGCCTGTTTAATAGACGAAGATCTATTTTTTGATTTAAAAAGTTTACCATGATTTGCTAATATCTTCTGCTCATCAATTTGATTAGGATAATATTTTTTGATAAAGCAAGATTTTATTTTTTTTCCTAAAATTTCATTTATTTTTAAACTCAAAGACGTTTTACCTGTTCCACCTAGATAAATATTTCCGACGCATACGGTTTTAATTGAAGCATATTTTTTTTTTTTAACTATTGAGTTAATAACAATCCTTAAAATTGTAAGTATTAATGAGATTGGTAAAAGTAAATAGGAAATGAAGGTAGGTTTTTTATAATCCCAAAATTTGGGTTTTTTAAATTTCATTATGGATAGATTTATCTAACTCATTTAAGGTTTTTTTAAGTATTGTTGAACCAAGATATTTCATTTTTTGTACTTTTTTCATGTTTTTTTTAAAGATTATTGAATCTGCACATTTTTGCGGTGAATTTACTACAGATGATATCTTCAACTTTTTGAGATACTTATAAACATCTTTAAAATTATTTACATCTGGCCCATGCAATATCTTTGCACCGAACCGCGCAGGCTCCAATGGATTTTGACCTCCTCCTTTTATAATTGATTTTCCTAAAAAAACAGTAGTAGCAAACTTATAAAATTTTTTTGTCTCTCCAAAAGTGTCAACTATAAAAATATCAATACCTTTTAATTTTAATTTTTTGGAACTACGAGAAACGACATTCAGCCCAAGTTCATTTATTTCAGCAATTATTTGTTTAACTCGATTTATATGTCTAGGTATTATAATTGTAATTATATTTTTATTTTTTTTCTTTAAAAGAATATGAGTTTTAGCAGCAAATAACTCCTCGGTCTCATGCGTGCTGGCAGCAATAAATGTTTTATATTTTTTAAATTGAGAAAATAATTTTTTATCAGACTTATCAGATTTGATGTTATCATCTTCAATAAATTTCATATTTCCAATAGATTGAATATTTTTGACATTAAGTCTTTTTAAATAATGATTGGTCTCAGAGTTTTGTGAATAAGCTTTGTCTATCAAACCAAATATCGAATAAGAAAATTCTTTAAATTTAGACCATCGATCAAAAGATTTTTTAGTTATTCTAGCATTAAGTAATATTAAAAGAATATTTCTGTTTTTGATTGATTTAAACATACTTGGCCAAATTTCAGATTCTAAAAAAATGGCTATATTTGGTTTCCAATAGTCTAAGAACTTTCTAGAAAATATTGCATGATCAATAGGATAAAACTGGTGAATAGTTTTTTTAAATTTTATTTTCTCTAATATTCTAGAAGAACTTAAAGTGCTAGATGTGATTAATATTTTACCTATTGATTTATCATTATCATATTTTTTTATTATTGGAATAACACTTAATATCTCACCAACACTAGATCCATGAAACCAAACTAATTTCCCATTACCCCTTTCCTTTGAAATCAAACAAAATTTTTCTTTAAACCTTAATTTATCTTCTTTGTTTTTTAAGATTCTAATAATAATTATGATTGGTGAAAAAATTAAAATTATTGAAAGTAAAAATTGATAGATAAAAAAAATCATTACCTCTGAAATTGTTTATCGTGAAAATTTTTGTAAATCTTCGAATTGATTAATAACTCTTCATGTTTTCCATAATCAATTATTTTTCCAGAGTCTATCACAAATATTTTATTTGAATTTAATATAGTTGAAAGCCTATGAGCAATTACAATAGTAGTTTTATCTTTTGTTAAAATTTTCAATGCATCTTGTATTTTCATTTCAGTTTCTGAGTCAAGAGACGATGTGGCTTCGTCTAAAAGAATTATTGAGCTTTTTTTAAGCATGGCCCTTGCTATTGAGATTCTTTGTTTTTCTCCTCCAGATAACCGAACTCCATCTTCACCGATTAAGGTTTCGTATTTTTCTGGTAAATTATCTATAAATTCATCACAATGTGATAGCTTAGCTGCTTCAAATATTTCTTCATCACTCGCATCTAAATTAGCGTATTTAATATTGTTTTTGATAGTATCATCAAAAAGTGTTGTTTCTTGGCTCACTAACGAAATATTTTTTCTCAACGATTCTAATGTCACATTATAAATTGATTGATTGTCTATAGAGATATCTCCAGACTTACAATCATAAAACCTTGGTATCAAATTTAGAATAGTAGATTTTCCAGAACCACTATGACCTACTAAAGAAGTCATTTTTCCTCCTTCAAATTCTAAATTAACTTTTTTTAAAACATCACCATCAGATTTTTTATAGCTAAATAAAACATCTTTAAATTTAATGTCTCCATTTTGAATATCAATTTCTTTAGCATTCTCATTATTTTTAATTAAGTTTTTTGTATCCACTACAGGTAAGATCCGGGCGGCTGCCGATAGACCTTCATGAACTATAATATTCAAAGTAGATAAAGATCTTACTGGCTGATATGCAAGCATCATCGCTGCAAGAAATGAAAAAAAATTGTTTACACTTAATTCATTGTTCCCAATTAATTTTCCTGAATAAAAGATTAAAATTGCAATCATGAAACCAGTTAGAATTTCCATAATTGGTGATATTCTCACGATTACTATTCCAATTTTTTTATTTTTTTCTTTCAGTTCATCCAAATGATTATTGGCTCGATTAGTTTCATACTTTTCTTTTTGAAAAATTTTTGTCAATTTATGATTTTTAAAAAGCTCAACTAAATACCTTGTTAAGAAGCCAGATTTCTCTTGTGCTTGGGTTGTAACTTTACCCATTCTTTTACCAAGTGATCTTGCGGCTGTGCTAGCAATGGGTATCAAAATTATGGCAATCAATGAAAGCTTCCAATTCTGTAAAAACATCACAATTAGTAAGCCAATTAAAGTTAAGCTATCTTTGAACAGATTAAGTATTCCATTACTTAATAGATTTGTTATGTGAAGAACATCATAAGTTAAATTGGAAATAAATTTACCTGAATGTTTTTCATCTATTGATTGAGTGTCTGCACTTATCAAAGAACTTAACATATCTATTTGAAGTTTCTTTTTAATTTCCTCTGCCACATTGATCATCATTACTTTGGCAAAGTAAAGTGAGACACCTTTTGTTGTAAATGCAAAAATAATAAGAAATGGAATCAGTATCAACAAAGACTGATCTTTTTGAATGAAAATTTTATCTATTGCAGGGTCTAATAACCATGCAATCGATGAAGTGCTTCCTGCTACTAATAATGAAAAAAAAATGGCTAAAAGAATCTGTTTGAGATATTTTTTTGTATAATCTTTATAGAGTCTTTTAAGAATTTTTGTCTTATTCATCAAAACAACCGACCTACCAAGATATTTAAAAATATGATAATACCTAAATAATTGTTACTTTTAAAAATTCTTAAACAAGAATCAGGATTTTTGGAGTTAAAATTATTTATCTGATAAAAAAATAAATGTATGATTGGAATTGCAATAAATAGAAAATATATTAAATCAAAGTTCATCATTAATCCTCCAACTATAAGTGACGATATTAAAGATAAATAACATAATATTAAAAAGATTTTTGCTGTTCCTTTAAATTTTATTGAAGTTGATTTTACTCCTATAATTTCATCATCTTTAATATCTTGGAATCCGTAGATAGTGTCGTAGCCTAGTGTCCAAAATATGGCCCCAAGATAAAAAATTATTGGTGCTATATTTATTTGTTCAGAGATTGAGGTCCAGCCAAGTATTAATCCATAATTAAATGTAATTCCTAAGAAAAGCTGAGGCCAATATGTGAATCTTTTCATTAAAGGATATGTGAAAGCTAGAGGCATAGATGCAAGAGCAATTATAATTGTGAAAAGATTGAAATTTATAAGAACTAAAAAAGCTAGCAAGCAAAGAATAAAAGCATATAAAATTCCAGTCTGAACTGAAATTTTTCCAGAAGCGATTGGTCTATTTTTAGTTCTTGTAACTTTTTTATCAAATTTTCTATCTAAAATATCATTAACTATACATCCAGCAGATCTCATCAAAACTGAACCAAGAAAAAAAAGCAAAAGATAGTAAAAATAAATATTTAAACTGCCTTTGAAATCATAAATTAAGGTTAATCCCCATGCACATGGCCAAAATAATAACAGATATCCAATCGGTTTTTTTAGCCTCGTAAGTTCAATAAATAAGTTTAGTTGGTTCATAAAATTTTACTTGTAAATAACAAAGGCAAGATTGATAATCAAATTGATTCGTATGAATATAGATTACACTGTAACTGCGTTAATGTTTCCTGCGATCCCATTAATAATGGGTGTATATTCTAATAGATTTCATACTCTTAGTTCTTTGATAAGAAAAATACATGATGAGTATGTATTTGAAAAACACACTCCACCTGAATGGAAAGATCAATTAATAAATCTTGAAAAGAGAATAGGTGTTTTAAAATTAAGTATTTTATTTGCTGCTTTTGGTTTTTTGTTTAATATGCTGACTGTTTTTGGGCTCTATTTAGAGGAACTTTTCATTGCAAGAATAATTTTTGGTTCTTGTTGTTTATCGATGATGATCTCAATTATATTTTTTATTATTGAAATTCAGATCTCAACTAAAGCGCTTCGACTTCACCTGTCCGATATGGATATTCAATTTAAGGAATAATTACAGCTGGACCAGTTAATAATCTTGCCTCTAAATCCTTATGAGCTTGAGCAGCATCTGTTAAAGAGTATTTTTTTGAAATTTCTACCTTAAATTTATTAGATAAAATTGCATCAAAAACTTTTTTTGCTGACTCAACTAATTCCTCTCTTTTGATTGTATAATGTGCAATGGATGGTCGAGTAAAAAATAATCCTTTAGCATTAATATCTTTTTTTACATCTATAGTATCAACGTATCCAGATGCATTACCAAATGCTACCATCATTCCCCTTACCTTTAATGTTTCAATTGAACCTTTAAATGTTTTTATCCCAACACCATCATAAACAACATCAATACCATTTTTTCCTACAATTTTTTCAACTTCTTCCGAGAAATTTTTTTCAGAATAATTAATTACATGGTGACAGCCATTTTTTTTTGCAATTTCCTCTTTGGCTTTTGAACCGACTGTTCCAATAACTTCTGCACCTAAAGAATTAGCCCAAGGACATAAGATTTGACCAAGAGCTCCAGCCGCAGCATGATAAAGCACTTTATCACCTTTTTTTAGTGGATAGGCTCTATGCAACAGATATTCTGCAGTAATCCCTTTTAAAGTTATACAAGATGCCACCTCATCAGAAATATCATCTGGAACAGAAATTAATTTTTCTTCGGGCATAATTTGTTTTTCTGAATATGCGCCAATTGGCATTGATGCATGAGTAACTCTATCACCAACTTTAAATAATTTTACATCAGATCCTATTTCTTCAATAACTCCACTAGCTTCAAGACCTATACCGCTGGGTAATGGAATAGGGTAGAGACCTGTTCTGTGATAAACATCTATAAAATTAAGACCTATTGATTTGTTTTTAATTAAGACCTCTTTCGGACCTGGTTTTCCTATGTTTATGTCTTTAATAACCAAAACCTCTGCTCCACCAAATTTCTCTATTTGAATTGATTTCATTTTTTATTTTACAAATGTGCCGTTATGATAATCTTGAACGGCCTGCAATATCTCTGCTTTAGTGTTCATTACAAACGGACCACCTCTTGCAATTTCTTCATTTATTGGTTTTCCAGAAATAACTAAAAATTTAGCCTTTGACAAAGCTTTCACTTTCAAATTTTCACCTCTAGTAAGTAATATCAAGGTACTATCTTTAACATTTGCATGTTTTTGCTCACCAATCTTTATTTCACCATCTATTAAATAAATAAAACTATTGTGTGTAGATGGGATAATATAATTAAAATTCTTATCTTTATTTAGTTCGACATCAAAATAAACTGGCTCAACATTGTGACCTTTGACTGGACCTTCTGCCTTTTCAAACTTACCAGCTATAACTTTTACCTTTTTATCATTATCTTCATGTACACTCATTTTATCTGCATCAATATAAATATACTCAGGTTTGCTCATTTTTAATTTTGCTGGCATGTTGATCCATAGCTGAAATCCATGAAGCTTTCCTTCTTTCATTGCAGGCATCTCTGAGTGGATAATACCACTTCCAGTTTTCATCCATTGGACATCACCAGCAGTCATTTTACCTTCACCGCCTGTGCTATCTTTATGTTCAAAATCACCAGCAAGCATGTAAGTCACTGTTTCAATTCCTCGGTGAGGATGTGGAGGAAAACCAGCTACATAATCATCACTATTTTCAGAGCCGAACTCATCTAACATCAAAAAAGGATCAAAGTAATTAGGTTCAACTCCAATACTTCTTTTTAATTTTACTCCAGCTCCATCTGAAGCTGGGATCGGATCGATGATTTGTTTTACTTCAATATTTTTCATCCGCTTTAATTAACGAATTAATTATTAATTTCAAGATCACTTTTTATCTAAACAAAAACCTTTAGCACCATTAACTACCAAGAATAAAAAACCACCAGCTAAAGCAATGTTTTTAAGAAAAGCAGTAAGCTGTACCTGATCAGCAAAATCATTGTGAAAAATAATAGCTGTTGCAAAACAAAATAAACTTAAAGCCGCAGCAGCAATTCTAGTTTGATAGCCAATTACAATTAGAATTGGTCCAATTATTTCAAGAGCAATTGCGGGTATAATTAAAATACCAGGCAAACCAAAACTTTCCATCCAACCTATGGTTCCCTCATAATTATTGATTTTAAAAATTCCATTTAAAAAAAATAATGCAGATATTAAAACTCTACCAAATAAATCTAATGCTTTAATCATGTTAAATTAATCTTAGTAAATACAATGGCGGATTGTAACATTCTTTGCAAGCACAAAAAAAAATATTTTGTCACCTTTGATCTTTATTTTTTAAAATATTAAACTAATTGAATTAGTTTGTTAAGATCTGTAATTTGATATTTTGGTTTAAAATCTAAGTTATCAAAAATGTTATTATTTCTATTTACCCAAATAGATTGGTAACCATAATTTCCACCACCAGAAACATCCCAAGTATTTGCACTTAAAAATGCAACTTCACTTTTATTTATATTATATTTTTTGATTGGCAAATCATAAACTCTAGAACTTGGTTTATATACGCCAACTTGCTCAATGGAAAATATATCATCAAATAAATTATCCAAATGATTACTTTTTACTAATTCATCTAATAGTGATGGAGTACCATTTGATAGAATAGCTAATTTAAATTTTTTTTCTCTTAAAGCTTTCAAGGTATCTGGAACTTCTTTATAGGGTGATAAGATTTTATATAAATTAAGTAATTCATTTCTCATTGAAGGATCAATATCAAAAACTTTTATTGATTTATCTAAACTATCTTCTGTAACTTGCCAAAAATCTTTGTGTCGATCCATCAAACTTCTAAGCCAAGTATATTCTAATTGAGTGGTCCTCCAAAAGTTTGCAAATCTCTCCCATTTTTCTCCAATTTTATCTTTGCATTTTTCTGCAGCTGAATTGACATCAAACAACGTTCCATAAGCATCAAAAATTATTGCTTTAATATTTTTCATAAATTAATTTAACATATATGAGTAATATTAGATTGTTTTTTTCGAACACATTGTCAAAAAATATGATTGATAAATTAGATAAATCTCAATCTCATTATTTGACAAAAGTAATGAGGTTAAAAAAAAATGATATTTTTTCTTTATTTAATAAAACTGGTGAATGGGAAGCAAAAATTTTGAATATTACAAAAGATTTTGTTGAATTTAAATCAACCAAACAATTAAGACAAAAAGAAAATGTCCAAGAATTATGGTTAGCATTTTCACCTATTAAATCAAATTATCAAAACTTTATGATTCAAAAAGCAACTGAATTAGGTGTTTCAAAATTTTTACCAATAATTTTTGATCGAACTATTGTAAGAAAGATTAACAAAGATCGGTTAGAAAAAATAGTTATAGAAGCATGTGAACAATCAAATCGTATAAGTGTCCCATCTATTGAGGAAGCACAAAATTTAAAAAGTTTTTTAAATTCCAATTCAATGAATTTAATTTTCACAGATTTAAATTCAGACAACAAAAAAATTGAAAAAACAAAGTTTTCAGATGAACCTATTTGTATCATTATAGGCCCCGAAGGAGATTTTTCAGAACATGAAAGGCAGGAGATTCTCTCATTTAAACGAGTACAAGCACTAAAAATTAATGACAATATTTTAAGATCAGAAACCGCTGTGATATCTGCAATTTCGATCATAAATTATGTGATTAATTGATAAATTGTCGCGAAAACTAAAGTGTAATTTTTACAAAAGGGCTTTATATAGCTAGTAAAAATGAAAAAAATTTTATTTATATTTTCAAGTATTTTTATCTCTCAAAATGCTTTTGCAAACCAACCTGTTGATTGGCAATTAGGTTTTCAAAAAGCGGCATCAGAATCGATGAGAGATATTGTAGCCTTTCACGATAACTTGTTATTACCGATAATAATAGCAATAAGTGTATTTGTTTTATTTTTAATGCTTTATGCGTGTGTAAGATTTAGAGCCTCAGCAAACCCTAATCCATCAAAGAGAACACACAATGTAACTGTTGAAGTTTTATGGACTTTAATTCCTTGCTTAATTTTAATTGTTATGGCGGTTCCATCATTTAAAATTTTATATAAGCAAGATACAATTCCAAAAGCAGATTTAACAATCAAAGCAATAGGCTACCAATGGTATTGGGGTTATGAGTATCCCGACGAAAATTTGGAATTTGACTCATACATGATTGAGGAAAAAGATTTAAAAGCAAATCAACCAAGATTGTTAGCTGTTGATAATGAAGTTGTAGTTCCAGTTGGTAAAGTAGTAAAAGTTTTAATCACAGCAAATGATGTTTTGCACGCTTGGGCCTTACCTTCATTTGGAGTAAAAAGGGATGCGGTACCTGGAAGAATTAATGAAACGTGGTTTAAGGCTGAAAAAGTTGGTACTTATTATGGTCAATGTTCAGAACTTTGTGGTATAAAACATGCATTTATGCCTATTGCAGTAAAAGTAGTTAGTGAAGATGAATATCAAGAATGGCTATCTGAGGCGCGCGTGAAATTTGCAAAAGAAGAAATTGAAAATGATAAACTTAAATTAGCGAGTAAATAAAATATGTATACACAAACAGCATCACACGATCATCATACTCCAACTGGTTGGAAACGTTGGGCGTATTCTACTAACCATAAAGATATTGGGACAATGTATTTAATTTTTGCAATTGTTGCAGGAGTTATTGGAACTGCTTTTTCTGTTTTAATGAGAATGGAATTAATGCATCCTGGTGATGGCATTTTAGGTGGTAATTATCACTTATATAATGTGTTGGTTACCGGACATGGTTTAATAATGATTTTTTTCATGGTAATGCCAGCAATGATTGGTGGCTTTGGTAATTGGTTTGTGCCAATTATGATTGGAGCTCCTGACATGGCATTTCCAAGAATGAACAATATTTCTTTTTGGTTACTACCTGTTTCTTTAACTTTATTAATTTTATCAATTTTTGCAGATGGTCCTCCAGGACAAACTGGTGTAGGGGGTGGATGGACTATTTATCCTCCGTTATCCTCAAAAGCTGGACAACCTGGACCAGCGATGGATTTAGCTATTTTAAGTTTGCACTTAGCGGGTGCCTCATCAATTTTAGGAGCAGTTAATTTTATTACTACTATTCTAAATATGAGAACACCAGGTATGACATTACATAAAATGCCTTTGTTTGCGTGGTCGATATTAGTAACTGCATTTTTATTATTATTATCTTTACCAGTATTAGCTGGAGCAATAACAATGTTATTAACAGATAGAAATTTCGGTACCGCCTTCTTTGAAGCCCAGACAGGGGGTGATCCAGTCTTATTCCAACATTTATTTTGGTTTTTTGGTCATCCAGAAGTATACATTTTAATTCTTCCAGGATTTGGAATGATTAGTCATATTGTTTCTACATTTTCTAGAAAACCTGTTTTTGGATATCTTGGAATGGCTTATGCAATGGTAGCAATTGGAATTGTCGGATTTGTTGTATGGGCGCACCATATGTACACAGTTGGATTAAGCACAGACACAAAAGCATATTTTTTAGCTGCAACAATGATTATTGCTGTCCCAACAGGAATAAAAATTTTCTCATGGATCGCAACAATGTGGGGTGGTTCAATATCTTTTAAAACACCAATGGTATGGGCATTAGGATTTATTTTTATGTTCACAGTTGGTGGAGTAACTGGAGTTGTTTTGGCTAACGCAGGTGTTGATACTGCAATGCATGACACTTATTACGTAGTTGCTCATTTTCACTATGTACTTTCTCTAGGAGCTGTTTTTGCAATTTTTGCAGGCTTTTATTATTGGTTCTCAAAAATGAGTGGTTATGAATATTCTGAGTGGATGGGTCAATTACATTTCTGGTTAACATTTATTGGAGTTAACTTGATTTTCTTCCCTCAGCACTTTTTAGGATTAGCTGGGATGCCGAGAAGATATGCTGATTATCCTGATGCATTTGCCGGATGGAATTATATATCTTCAATAGGGTCTTACGTGGCTGTAGCCGGGCTAGCTGTATTTTTTATGAATTTGATTTATGCATTTGCAAAAAAGAAAGCAGCTGCACAAAATCCATGGGGTGAGGGAGCAACAACGTTAGAGTGGACTGTGCCATCTCCACCAAATTTCCATACTTTTGAGGAATTGCCAAAATTTGAAGATGGTCAGGGTACACAAAAATCGCACGGCTAATAAAATAAGAGCATTAAGAACCGATGGATAATTCAAGGCTAAAAAAAAGAAGCTTAAGCCAAGAGGATTTATTTAATCTTTCAGAATTATTTAAATTGATGAAGCCAAGAGTTATGTCATTGGTAATTTTTACCTGTGCCGTAGGTTTATTAACAGCACCTAACGTTGTTTCAACTAAAGATGCAATTATTGGAATTCTTCTCGTTTCATTAGGTGCTGGTGCAGCTGGTGCTTTAAATATGTGGTATGAGTCTGATCTTGATGCTTTAATGACCAGAACTTGTTTAAGACCAATCCCAACAGGGAAAGTCAATAGAAATCAGGCTTTGATATTTGGTGTTACATTATCAATAGTTTCGGTTGTAGCTTTAGATTATTTTACCAACAGAGTTTCTGCTGCAATATTATTACTAACAATATTGTTTTATGTTTTTGTTTATACAATCTGGTTAAAAAGAAGAACTCCACAAAATATAGTTATTGGTGGAGCAGCTGGTGCTTTTCCTCCAGTTATAGGATGGACTATTGCTACAGGCTCTATATCGCTTGAACCATTAACATTTTTTTTAATAATATTTTTTTGGACGCCCTCTCATTTTTGGGCACTTAGTTTATACAAGTCTGATGACTACCGAAAAGCCAAAATACCAATGCTGCCACTTACCAATGGAATAGAAAGTACCAAAATCAATATATTCATTTATTCTTTATTGATGATACCAGTAATTATTTTTCCATATTTAATTAACTTTGTCGGCTTAACATTTTTAATTCCATCATTGCTATTAACTTTCTATTACAATTTTTTATGTTATGAATTGTTGGATTATAAAAAAAATAGATTTAACTCTAAGAAAGCAAAAGCTATCTTTGGATATTCAATATTGTATTTATTCTTAGTTTTTGTCCTATTTTTGATTGATAAAATAATATGATTACACCAGATAAAAAAACAAAAAGAAAAAATATTATTACGGCATTAGCTATTATTGCGTTTATGATTTTTCTTTTCTTTTTTACTTTATATAACACAGGGGTATTTGATAGGTCGATATGATAGAAAAAAAGAAATTAACACCATTAGTTTTAGCTGGAATCTTTGTTTTGATGTTAGGTTTGTCATACGCATCGGTGCCTCTTTATGAGATTTTTTGTAGAGTTACTGGTTTTGGAGGAACTACTCAAGTAGCAGACAAAGCTCCAAAAATTGTTTTAGATAAAGTAGTTAGTGTAAGATTTGATACCAATGTTAATAATTTACCATGGGACTTTAAAGCAAAATCGAATGTGATGGATGTTAAAGTGGGTCAAGTAAACAAAATTGAGTTCGAGGTAACCAATAATAGCAATGAACCAACTGCAGGTGTAGCCAGTTTTAATGTTTCACCTTCAAGCTTTGGAAAATATTATAGTAAACTAGGTTGTTTTTGCTTTGAAAAACAAGAATTAAAAGCTGGTGAAACTGCTACCTATGTGATGACTTTTTATTTAGATCCAGAAATGGTCAATGATGCAACAGTAAAAAATTTACAGGATGTAACTATGTCGTATACTTTTTTCTCGACAGATTACTATAAACAATCATAATCCAAAAAAATGTCAGCTGAAAAAAAACACGATTACCATTTAGTAGACCCAAGTCCTTGGCCTATCTATGTTTCATTTTCATGTTTAGTTTTAGCTGTTGGCGCTGTTTACTACATGCATTATGAGGTTTCATGGGGAATGTACCTTGGATTTGCTTTATTAATTTATGGAGCATACATGTGGTTTAGAGATGTAGTTATTGAGGCTGAGCATCAAGGACATCATACACCTGTGGTTCAGATACATCATCGCTACGGAATGACTTTGTTCATTGCCTCTGAGGTAATGTTTTTTGTTGCTTGGTTTTGGGCTTACTTTGATGTGAGTCTTTTCCCAAATGACTTTGTTGGAAATGTATGGCCACCAAAAGATATAGAAACTTTTGATCCTTGGGATATACCATTAATTAATACATTGGTTCTTTTGTTGTCTGGAACAACAGTGACTTGGTCTCATCATGCTCTCTTAGAGGATGATAGAAAAGGATTTATTCAAGGATTAGTTTTAACAGTTATATTAGGAGTTTGTTTTACTGCTTTACAAGCTTATGAATATCATCATGCAACATTTGCATTTTCAGATCACATATATGGTTCGGTATTTTACATGGCAACAGGATTTCATGGTTTTCACGTGATCGTGGGTACAATTTTCTTGGCCGTTTGTTTGTGGAGAGGAAAGTTAGGTCATTTTAACAAAGATCATCACTTTGGTTTTGAGGCAGCAGCTTGGTACTGGCACTTTGTTGACGTAGTTTGGCTATTCTTATTTGCTGCGATCTATATTTGGGGAAGTTAATTTTGAACCTTGAGACATAAGTTTTTATTTTCAGTTTTTATCATATTTTTTATCTTTGTTTTTGTTGCTTTAGGCACTTGGCAGATAATTCGTTTGAATTGGAAGAACAATCTCATATTAGAAATTGAAAATTCGTTAAAAAATCCACCAGTTCAACTTTCACAATCTAATCAACAAAATTTTCTCAAAATTAAAACGTCAGGTCGCGTTGATTTTGAGAAACAAATTTACTTATATAATTTAAATGACTCTGGAACACCTGGGTTTGAAGTTTTAAATCCAATTCTAATAGATGGTGAAAATTATTTACTCAATAGAGGATGGATACCATTTGAAAAAAAAGATAAACCTGAAATAAATATATTGGATCAAAATAATATAGAAGGTACTCTTAAAACACAGGGAAGAAAAAATATATTTAAACCAGATAATGATATAAAAGAAAATTACTGGTTTAGTTTAAATAGAGAAGATATCTCAAAATTTACTGGTAAAGAATTTTCTAAGTACATAATATATTTAGATGGAAATTATCAGTTTCCTAAACCAAAAAAAATTACTGCTAATATTTCCAACAATCACAAAAAATATGCAATGACATGGTTTTCATTAGCGATTTCAATTCTTTTGCTATATCTATATTTTAGAAAAAAGAATTATTAAATGAATTATATCAGTACAAGAGATAATCAGAAAAACTTTACTTTTAAAGATGTTTTCCTCAAAGGTTTGGCAGATGATGGGGGACTATTTGTTCCTAAATCAATTAAACCCTTTAAAAAGGAAGAATTAGATAATCTAAAAAATCTTAGTTACAATGATTTAGCTGCTGAAATAATTTATCCATTTATAGGAGATTTCATGTCTAAAGATGATCTAATTTCTTTGATTTCAAAATCATATTCAAATTTCAGATCTGACGATGTTGTAAAAATATCAGATCTAGGAGATTTAAAAGTATTAGAATTGTTTCATGGACCTACACTTGCTTTTAAAGATATCGCAATGCAACTAATAGGTAATTTTTATCAATATCATTTAGGTCGTGATCAAAAAAAAATTAATATAATTGTTGCAACATCGGGTGACACAGGTGCAGCTGCCATAGACGCTTTAAAGGGAAAAAACAATTTAAATGTTTTTGTATTGCACCCTAATAATAAGATTTCACCAATACAAAGAAGACTAATGACAATACATGAAGAGAATAATGTATTTAACATTGCGGTAGAGGGTAATTTTGACGATTGCCAAAATTTAGTTAAAGCAATGTTTAATGACGAAAAATTTTCTAAAGCAATTAATATGTCGGGTGTAAATTCAATTAATTGGGCAAGAATTATTGCTCAATCGGTGTATTATTTTTACGCTTACTTCAAAATTGGAAACGGCCAACCACTATCTTTTTCTGTTCCAACAGGAAACTTTGGTGATATTTACGCTGGTTATTTGGCCAAAAAACTAGGTCTTCCAATTGATAAACTAATCGTAGCTACAAATAAAAATGACATACTGCACAGAGCAATATCTGGTGGTGATTATAGTCAAAAGAAAGTTGAGGAAACAAATACTCCAAGTATGGATATACAAATTGCAAGTAATTTCGAAAGACTTTTATACGACGTCAAAGATTGTAACTCAGAAGTTACAAAAGATGTAATGGCCGAAATAAAAAATAACACCTATAAAATTGATAAAAACGATTTAGATAAGATCAAAAAGAATTTTATATCTGAAATGCTTGATGAAAACGAAACTGTTAAAATGATAAAAACCATTAATGATGAGCATCAGATGGTAGTGGATCCACATACTGCGGTAGGGATTGGTGCTGTAAGAAAATTAGGATTGGAAAAAAATTGTGTTGTATTATCAACTGCACACCCATGTAAATTTCCACAGGCAATAGAAGATGCAATTTCAAAAACTGAAAATTTACCAGATAGTCTTAAATACGTTAATGACAGAAAAGAAAAATTTGAACTTCTATCAAATGATATTGAAAAAGTTAAAAAATATGTAATGAATTCGATATGAAACTTAAAATAAAAGATCAACTCCCAGATACAGAGATTTTTCAACTTGTTGATGGAGAACCTCAAAAAAGCAAATTAAGAGAAACTATTGGTAATGGTA
>CACBRD010000007.1 GCA_902541515.1 uncultured Pelagibacteraceae bacterium
GCATAATATGGATATAAATCCCTCAGAAGTCACAAAAATATTAAAAGAACAAATCAAAAATTTTGGTGAAAAGGCTGAAATTTCTGAGGTTGGTCAAGTTTTGTCAGTTGGAGATGGTATAGCAAGAATTTATGGCTTAGACAATGTCCAGGCTGGTGAAATGGTAGAATTTTCTGACAATTCAAAAGGTATGGCTTTAAATTTAGAAAGTGAAAATGTGGGTGTTGTAATTTTTGGAGATGATCGAAACATTAAAGAGGGAGATGTAGTAAAAAGAACGGGAAGTATTGTTGATACCCCTGTTGGAAAAGAATTACTAGGAAGAGTTGTTGATGGGTTGGGAAATCCAATTGATGGAAAAGGACCATTAGATAAAAGTGTTAAAAAAAGTAGAGTTGAAGTTAAGGCTCCTGGTATTATTCCAAGACAATCTGTAAGTGAACCAATGCAAACAGGTTTAAAATCAATTGATAGTCTAGTTCCAATTGGAAGAGGTCAACGAGAATTAATTATTGGAGATCGTCAAACTGGCAAAACTGCAGTCGCAGTTGACACAATCATCAACCAAAAAAAGATTAATGAGTCCGGAGATGAAAAACAAAAACTTTATTGTATTTATGTTGCGGTTGGTCAAAAAAGATCAACTGTAAGACAAATTCAAAAAACTTTAGAAGAAGCTGGTGCAATGGAATATACAACTATAGTAGCTGCAACAGCATCAGACTCAGCTCCACTTCAATTTTTAGCTCCTTACACGGGGTGTGCAATGGGAGAATATTTTAGAGACAATGGCATGCATGCTCTAATTATTTATGATGATTTATCAAAGCAAGCAGTTGCTTACCGACAAATGTCACTAATCTTAAGAAGACCACCAGGCAGAGAAGCATACCCAGGTGATGTATTTTATCTTCATAGTAGATTACTGGAAAGAGCTGCTAAATTAAGTGATGAACATGGTGGAGGTTCATTGACAGCTCTTCCGATCATTGAAACCCAAGGTGGAGACGTTTCTGCTTACATTCCAACTAATGTAATTTCAATTACTGATGGACAAATTTTTTTAGAAACTGAGTTATTTAACCAAGGTATAAGACCAGCAATTAATGTCGGTTTATCTGTTTCTAGGGTTGGTTCAGCCGCACAAACAAAAGCTATGAAAAAAGTATCAGGATCGATGAAGCTAGAATTGGCACAATATAGAGAAATGGCAGCTTTTGCTCAATTTGGATCTGATTTAGATGCCTCAACTCAACAGCTTTTAAATAGAGGATCTAAATTAACTGAGTTATTAAAACAAAAACAATATTCACCAATGACTGTTGCTGAACAGGTGATATCTGTATTTTGTGGAGTAAAAGGATATTTAGATGATATTGATTTAAAAGATATTGCTGACTTTGAGAATAGAATTATTGAACGATGTAAATCTGATAAACCAGAGTTAATACAATCTATTTTAAGTTCTGGTAAGTTAGAGGAAGAAACTGAAAAAACTTTAATTGAAGTAATTACCAATCTTAAGAAAAACTTTAAATCTTAATTAATTTATGGCTAGTTTGGACGATTTAAAAAAAAGAATAACAAGTGTAAAATCTACACAAAAAATTACAAAAGCTATGAAAATGGTAGCCGCAGCTAAATTAAAAAGAGCTCAAGATAGCGCTGAAAAAGGAAGGCCATATTCTGAAAAAATGAATAATATAATTTTAAATTTATCTAGTGGTATCTCCGATAAAGAAGCATCTCCTAAATTACTATCGGGCTCAGGGAAAGAACAAGTTCACCTTTGTGTTGTGCTGACATCGGATAGAGGTTTATGTGGAGGTTTTAATGCAAATATAATTAAAAAAGCTAAAAGTTATTTTGCCAAGTTAAATAAAGAGGGTAGGGAATTAAAGATTATTACAGTTGGTTCTAAAGGAAATGATCAGTTGAAAAGGGTTTATGGAAATAAAATTATTGAGAACATCTCTTTTAAAAATTCGAAAAATGCAAATTATTTTGATGCCGAAAAAGTTGGAAAAATAGTTATTGAAAAGTTTGAAAAAGAAGAATTTGATATTTGTACTATTTTTTATAATCAATTTAAAAACGTAATAACTCAAATACCTCAAGCTCAACAAATTATCCCTTTAAATACAAAAGACGATGATCAAAATAATTCAGAAGATAATTACGAATTTGAACCAGATGAGGATGAAATTTTAAGTAATTTATTACCAAAAAATATTTCGACGCAAATATTTAAAGCGATGTTAGAAAATTCAGCTAGCGAACAAGGCGCAAGAATGAGTGCAATGGATAATGCAACTCGAAACGCAGGTGAAATGGTTGATAAACTTACTATTGAATATAATAGAAGTCGTCAGGCAGCAATTACAAAAGAACTAATAGAAATAATATCAGGAGCAGAAAGTTTATAATTATGAGCAAGGGAATAATTACACAAGTTATAGGAGCAGTTGTTGATGTAAAGTTTGAAGGTGATTTACCAGAAATATTAACAGCTTTAGAATGTAAAAACGGCAACAATAGGTTAGTGCTTGAAGTAGCTCAACACTTGGGAGAGTCTACTGCAAGAACAATTGCGATGGACGCTACTGAAGGATTAAAAAGAGGTGATGAAGTAATAAATACAAATGCTCCAATTAAAGTGCCAGTAGGACCTGAAACTTTAGGAAGAATTATAAATGTTGTTGGGGAACCGATAGATGAACGAGGAGAAGTAAAAACGAAAGAAAATTGGCCTATCCATAGACCAGCGCCAGAATTTAACGATCAATCCACAGAAACAGAAATACTTGTAACTGGAATTAAAGTAATTGATCTTTTAGCTCCATATGCAAAAGGAGGAAAGATAGGTTTGTTTGGTGGTGCGGGTGTTGGAAAGACTGTTTTGATTATGGAATTAATCAACAACGTTGCTAAAGCTCATGGAGGCTTTTCAGTTTTTGCCGGTGTAGGTGAAAGAACTAGAGAAGGGAATGATCTTTATCATGAAATGATGGAGTCAGGGGTAATAAAATCTGAGGGTCCTGGTTCTAAGGCTGCTTTAGTTTATGGACAAATGAATGAACCCCCTGGGGCAAGAGCTAGAGTGGCACTTACAGGATTAACGGTTGCAGAATATTTTAGAGATCAAGAAGGACAAGATGTTCTTTTTTTCGTTGATAATATATTTAGGTTTACTCAAGCAGGTTCTGAAGTATCAGCATTATTAGGGAGAATACCATCTGCAGTAGGATATCAGCCAACATTGGCAACTGATATGGGAAATTTACAAGAGAGAATCACCACAACTAATAAAGGTTCTATTACATCAGTACAGGCAATTTATGTACCTGCTGATGACTTAACGGATCCTGCACCAGCAACCTCATTTGCTCATCTAGATGCAACAACGGTACTCTCAAGACAGATAGCTGAAATAGGTATCTATCCTGCAGTTGACCCATTAGACTCAACTTCAAGAATTCTTGACCCTAGAATTGTTGGTGATGAGCATTATCGAGTAGCTCGTGAGGTACAAAAAATATTACAAACATATAAATCATTACAAGATATTATTGCTATTCTAGGTATGGATGAATTATCAGAGGAAGATAAATTAGTCGTAGCGAGAGCTAGAAAAATACAAAGGTTTTTATCTCAACCATTCTTTGTAGCTGAGGTATTTACAGGATCACCAGGAAAACTAGTTGATTTAGAGTCAACAATTAAGGGTTTCGATGCAATTTGCAAAGGTGAATATGACCATCTTCCAGAAGCAGCATTTTATATGGTTGGAACCATTGAAGAAGCCATCGAAAAAGCTGAAAAAATGTCTAAAGATGCAGCAGCTTAATGAGTAATGAATTTAAAATAGAAATAGTTAATCCAGAGAAATCCTTCTTATCAAAAGAGGATGTTAATGAAGTAGTTGTTCCTGCATTTGAAGGAGAAATGGGGATACTAAAAGATCATATTTCTATAATTTCATTTTTAAAACCAGGTATCATTACCATTCAAGCAAAATCTGGTGAAGAAAAGTATTATGTTGAGGATGGAATTATCGAATTTAAAAATAATACTTTATCCATTTTAACCAGCTACATCCTTAATTTAAAAGACATTGAGAAAAATAAACTGCTGGAATTATTAAAAAATGCGGAGGAAGAATCTAGTAAACCAGAAATTAGTGATCAATTGAAATATCTGGCTGATCAGAAAGTTGAAACTTTAAAGTCTATCAATTAATTATTATTTTTATTTTTTCTTTAAGTTCTTTATATACATGATATTTGAAATCCACTACCACTTCAGTTATTTTATCTAATTCAATCCACTTCCACTCTAAAAATTCTGGTTTATTTGTTTTAATATTTATATCTTCATCTTTGCCCAGGTATCTCATTAAAAACCATTTTTGTTTTTGTCCCTTATATTTACCTTTCCAAATAATACCTAATAAATTTTTTGGTAGCTCATAGGTAATTGTGCCTGCTATTTCTGTTACAAGCTCTACATTTTTGATACTAGTCTCTTCCTCTAATTCTCTATAAGCGGCAGCTAAAAAATCTTCTCCATCATCTACTCCACCTTGTGGCATCTGCCAAAAATTTTTTGGATTATCAATTCGTTTTGCCACAAAAACTTTATTCTCCTTATTAAGGACAACAATTCCCACTCCACTTCTAAGTGGCAGATTTCTGAATTTTTCTTCCATATTAGCCTTTGAGAAGTTTAATGGCGTATTCTAACTGATTGTCGGTTTCAGTTTTGATTCTGAAATCATCATTTTCCTCATCAATTTCTATATCCGGAGATACACCAACTTCAGAAATAGATTTTCCAGAAGGAAGATAATATTTAGCTACTGTGAGCCTAATTGCCCCATCATTTTTTAGCGGGATGATAGATTGTACTGAACCTTTACCATAACTATTTTCACCTAATAAAATTGCTCTTTTGTGATCTTTAAGAGCTCCTGCAACTATCTCTGATGCTGAAGCTGATCCGTAGTTAATAAGAACAATCAAGACTTTTCCATTTGTTAAGTCACCTTTCTTTGCAAACCATTTTCTATTTTCAGAAGACTTTCTACTTTTTGTAGATACGATCTCTCCATTATCTAGGAAAAAGTCAGAGATTTTTATTGCTTGAGAAAGTAGTCCGCCAGGATTGTTTCTTAGATCTAAAATGTAGGACTTAACATCTTTATTTTTTTCTAATTTTTTAATTTCTCTTTCTATTTGTTTGCCACTATTTTCATTAAACGAGGTTAGTCTTAAATAACCTATATTTTTCTCTAAAATGTCAGCTTTAACAGATTGAATTTGTATAATCTCTCTTACAACATTAAATATTAAAGCTTTTCTCTCTCCACGTCTTCGGATGGTGAGTTCAATTCCTGATCCAACTGGTCCCCTCATTAATTCAACAGCTTCGCTGAGAGATTTGCCCTGAACTTGGACATCATTAATTTTGACAATATAGTCGCCTGCTTTAATTCCTGCTCTAGATGCTGGCGTGTCATCTATAGGAGAAATAACTTTTACAACACCTGACTCCATACTCACCTCAATACCAAGACCTCCAAATTCACCACTAGTCTCAGTTTGCATTTCATTAAATATTTCTGGAGACATGTATGCCGAGTAAGGGTCCAGAGATTGTAGAAGGCCATTGATTGCAGAGTCCATACTCTCAGATTGATTAATTTCATCAACATATTCCTTATTGATCTTTTCAAGCACTTCTCCAAATAAATCAATCTTTTTGTAAATATCATTTTCAGCAGAATTCACTTGCTGAAATAGAAAGCAAAATAAAAATAATGTATATACTTTTTTCATTAGATAATTAATTTTTCTTTAGGTATTAGTTCGGACCACATTTTTTCAAGTTCATAAAATTTTCTTTTTTCTGGGTGAAAAATATGAACAATTAAGTCTATACCATCAATTAATTTCCATTCATTACTATCTGCGCCCTCAATTTTTGAATTTTTTATGCCATTATCTTTAAATTTTTCCAAAACTTGCTCAGATAAAGATTGTATGTGCCTAGATGAAGTGCCACTCGCAATAATCATAAAATCAGCCATAGAACTTTTGTCTTTGAGATCTATGCTTATTATGTCTTGAGCCTTGTTAATATCCAATGTTTTGATGATAGAATTTTTAATATCTGAAATTTTATCCATTAATTATTTTTAGACTATCAAATTTTCCTTAATTGAGAAGATGAAATATTGACTTTATTAAAATTAACAAATTTAAATTTCTCACTTTTAAGGGTTTTATATGTCTTTGAATTTAATGATTTTTTCTTATATCCATATCTATCAAAAACTAAGATATTACATTTTTCTGAAATCTGTTTCCATTTATGCCATTTATGGAAATTAATTAAATTATCTGCACCCATTAAGAAAAAAATTTCATTTTTTTTATTTTTGTTGAGGTAATTAATTAAATTTATCGTTTTATCTGATTTAATTTTATTTTCATAAAATTTGACTTCAATAAACTTATTTTTTTTAATAATTTTTTTACATTCTTTAATTCTTGATTGCAGGCTTAAGGAACTTTTTATTTTAAAAGGATTTTTTTTTGTAATGGCCCATATAATCTTTTCAAGTCTAAATCTTTTTACTGCTTCTTTAGATATAGCTAGATGACCATTGTGAGCAGGATCAAATGAACCACCTAAAATTCCAATTCTTTTTTTTTTCAAATTCAAATTACTTCCTTACTTGGCCTTTGCTAGTGACTTGGTATTTGTAGGAAATAAGTTGATTAAGTCCTACGGGACCTCTAGGTGGAAGTGTGTTGGTTGAGATACCCACCTCGCCACCAAACCCAAATTCACCTCCATCTGCAAATTGAGTTGAAGTATTGTGCATAGCTATTGAACTTTTTACCTCATTTAAAAATTTTTTTGCCGCTTTTTTGTTTTGAGTAATAATACAATCCGTATGCATGGTTCCATATTTGTTAATATGCGCTATAGCCTCATCTATATTTTTTACTGATTTCACAGATACAACAGGTGACAAATATTCTTTTGACCAATCTTTTATCGAAGCTTTCTGAATTTTTTTATCATAAAGTTTTCTTATTTTATTATCACCAATAATTTTACATCCATTTTCCTCTAAATTTTTTAAAATTTTATTTCCAAATTTCTTGATTATTTTTTCGTGTAAAAGAATTGTTTCGGTTGCTCCACATATTGCAGTATTCCTCATTTTTGCATTTTGAACTATTTTATTTGCAATCTTAGAATTTGCATTTTTATCTACATAAGAATGACAAACACCTTCCAAATGACCAATTGTTGGAACAGATGACAAATCTTGTACTTTTTTAACTAAACCTTTCCCACCTCTCGGAATTATTACATCAATAAATTTACTCATTTTTTGTAGAAGAAAATCAACAACACTTCTTTTTTTAAGTTTTAAAAACTGAACAAAATTTTCATCAACATTATTTTTCTTTAGTGATTTTCTAAACAATTTTGCGAGAATAAGATTAGAATAATAAGCTTCAGATCCACCTTTTAAAATGACGGCATTCCCAGATTTAAAACATAACGATGCAACATCTGCTGTAACATTGGGTCTACTTTCGTATATAACACCAATTACCCCAATAGGTATAGATACTTTTGATATTACTAAACCATTTGGCCTTTTCCATTTTTTTAAAATGACATTTGTAGGATCCCTTAAACTAATAATCTTTTTTATAGAATTGGTTATCGCAATTATTGTTTTGTCATTTAATATCAATCTATTGATTAAATTATTTTTAATACCTTTTTTATAGGCACTCTTAATATCTTTTTTATTTTCATTAATTATTAATTTTTTATTTTTTAAGATTAGACGACGATAATCTTTTAGAACTTTGTCCTTTTTCTTTGTACTTAACCTTTTATTAATTGCTTTTTTTGATTTTTTTCCAATATCAGTTAGTAGCTTTTTCATTAAACCTCGACCATATCATCTTTATGAACAACTTCAGATTTTGTTATATATCCAAGTATTTTTTCAATCTCGTTTGAGTGACAACCCATTATCTTATTTATTTCTTCTGAAGAAAAAGAGCTTAGACCTCTCGCAAATTCTTTATTTTTGGTATCTAGAATTTTTATATGATCACCTTTGTTAAATTTCCCTGATAAATTAATAATTCCTGCTGCCAATAAACTTTTACCACCAACTAGTGCTTTTTTGGCACCATCATCTATGACAAGAGACCCTTTTGGTGAAACAGAACTTATTATCCATTTTTTTCGCGCATGTAATTTAGATATTCTTGATTCAAATAAAGTACAAATATTCTTTTTTTCAATTTGTTGTATTGGATTTAAATATAATCCGTTTGCAATAATCATATTACATCCTGCCAAATTACAAATCTTAGCAGCTTCAATTTTGGTATTCATTCCACCCTTACCAAACTCTGTTACCCCTTTTATGTAAATTTTTTTCATATCTTTGTCCAGATTATTCACTTTTTTTATTAATTTTGCGTCTTTAAATAATTTTGGATTTTTTGTGAAAAGACCATCTACATCAGATAATAATATCAAAGTATCGGCATTAGTTATCTGTGCAACACGAGAGGCAAGTCTATCATTATCACCATATTTTATTTCTGACGTTGCGATTGTATCATTTTCATTAACGACGGGTATGTAATCCAACTTAAATAAGTTCTCAAATGTCCTTTTAGCATTTATTGATCTTCTTCTCTCCTCGGTATCATCTAAAGTTAACAAAATTTGTGAAATATTAATCTTTAATTTTGAAAAAGTTTGAGAAAATAAATTCATAAGTTCGATTTGACCTACAGAGGCTATTGCTTGACTTTTATCAAGCTTTAAATTTGATTTATTGTAATTCATTTTTTTACACCCAAGTGCAATTGCTCCAGAACTTACAATGATAATCTTTTTATTTTTAGATTTTAGTTTTTGAATATCTTTAGCAAAGGAAGATAGCCATTTTTTTCTTATTTTTTTTTTACTATCTACAATCAGTGATGATCCAATTTTTATTACTATAATTTTCGAATTTTTAAGATGCATAACCAATTAATTTTGCTTTAATTTTGGAAATATATTTCTTCTTTATTGTAGAAATTGTAATAATCTCCGATTTAGTGATTTTTTTTAAATTTTTCTCAATTTTTTTCATTTCTTTATCGTCAATTAAATCGGTTTTATTTAAAACAATAAGCTCTCTTTTTTTTGCAAGTTTGGAACTATAGCTCTTTAATTCTTTTTTTACCTGATTGTAACTTTTTTTTATATCATCGTTTGTTATATCGATCATGTGTAAAAGAGATTTACACCTCTCTATGTGTTTTAAAAATTGTATTCCCAAACCAGTTCCTTTATGTGCTCCCTCTACTAATCCAGGAATGTCTGCAATTGTAACTTCTTTATCATCATAGCTTGCCACACCAAGATTAGGATTTAATGTTGTAAATTCATAATTTGCAATTTTAGGATTAGCATTCGTAATAGCTGCTAATAAGCTTGATTTTCCAGCATTAGGTAATCCTATTATTCCAACATCTGCAATTGTTTTTAATTGAAGCCATATAGTAAATTCTTCACCTCGAGTACCCTTAGTAAATTTTCTTGGAGCTCTATTTGTTGAACTTTTAAATCTAGTATTGCCTAAACCACCTTTACCACCTGCAGCAGCCACAAACTCTTCTCCAATTTTTATAAAGTCAAAAATTAAGGTTTTATTATCTTCTTCAAAAACCTGAGTACCTAATGGAACTTTGAGAATGAGATCATCTCCACTTTTTCCAGTCCGATTTTGTCCAGCACCATTGTTACCTCTTTTTGCTTTATGATGTTGTTGATATCTAAAATCGATTAAAGTATTTAAATTTCTCTCAGCTTTTAAAATTACCGAACCACCTTTACCACCATCGCCACCATCTGGCCCACCATACTCGATAAATTTTTCTCTTCTAAAACTTGGAGAGCCATCACCACCATTGCCAGCTTTAATATAAATTTTTACTTGATCTAAGAATTTCATAATACAACGCTATTTTGAGTTGTAATATTAATTGGGTTTTACTGAAACAAAAGTTCTATCGGATTTTGTTTTTTTAAAAACAACTTTACCTTTTATTACTGAAAAAATTGAGTGATCTTTACCCATACCCACATTTTCTCCTGGGAATATCTTAGTACCTCTTTGTCTAACAATTATGTTGCCAGGAATAACAATTTGACCACCATATTTTTTTACACCCAGTCTTCTGCCAGCACTATCTCTACCATTCCTTGATGATCCACCAGCTTTTTTCGTAGCCATATTTTATTCCTTTATTTACTCAATTCCTTTTTTTCAGAATCTTTTTTTGTTGGTTTAGAAATCTTCTCAGCCTCAGATAAAATCTTACCATCTTTTGAAAAAATTTTATTTATTCTAATCATAGAATATTCTTGCCTATGACCATTTTTTCTTCTTGAGTTTTGTCTTCTTCTCTTTTTAAAAATAAGTACAGTTCTATTTTTACTATTTTTTATTAGGTTTGCTTCAACTTTGGCACCTTGAATTGTTGGCGAACCAATTTCTATTACTTTATTATCGCCATATGCCAAAATATCATTAAACTCAATTTTAGTGTCGGATTTTGAATTTGGTAATTTTTCAATTTTTAAAATTTCACCAGACTTCACTTTATATTGTTTTCCCCCCGATTGTATAACTGCGTATGACATAAAATAGATTTTTTTTATCTGGCAATATAGTCAGGGCATTTCTTTAGTCAAGCTTATTAACTAAAAATTATCCTTTAAATCTCTCAATTTTGAAAAACTTTCTAAATCTTTTGCTTTAAGAAATATATTACATTCTAATTCATCAGCTAAAGTACTTGGTATTGTTGGTAATGCATTTTTAAGTTTCTTGTTAATCTCTAGGATTTTATTTTTTAATTTTAAATTACCTGAGTCATTGGCGATACAAAAATTTGAGTTTTGTAAAGTATATTCATGGCCACAATATATTTCTGTATCTTTTGGTAATGATTTAATTTTTTTAAGTGAATTATACATTTGTTCGTAGGTACCTTCAAAAATTCTGCCACACCCTAAAGAGAATAGAGTATCACCAGTAAAAATTTTTTTTTCTTTAAAAAAATGAAAAGCGATATGTCCAGATGTATGACCTGGAACATGATAAATTTTTGCCTCAAAATTATCTTGTTTCCATATTTGGTTGTCCTCTAGAGATATATCAATCTCGGGTATACGATCTTTATCTCCAATAAATCCAACCACCTTAGAATTATACTTTTTTTTTAATTCAAGGTTTCCACCCACATGATCGTAATGATGGTGTGTATTAAGTATGAATTTTAAATTTATTTTTGAATTATCAAGATAATTGATTATTGGTACAGACTCGCTAGGGTCAATGACACAAGCGGTTTGATTTTCTTCATCAATGATTAAGTAGCTATAATTATCCTGTAAACATTTAATAATTTCAATTTTCATTTATTTTTCTATTAAAAATATACCAAGTTCACCAAATAAATTTTTAAAAATAAGATTTGAGTTATTAATATCAGAAACATTTTCATTAATTAACGCTAAAGATTTAAAAATTTTAAAGTTAATAATCTTAGAAAATCTGACAAAATCTTTTATCGTGCACATATGAATGTTTGGTGTGTTATACCAATCATGAGGTAAAGAGTTTGTAATTGGCATTGTTCCTTTAAGTAATAAATTTAATCTTACTTTCCAATGCCCAAAATTTGGAATGGTTACTATAGCTTTGTTACCAACTCGTAAAAGCTCTTTAATTACAGTCTCAGGATTTATAAAAGCTTGTAAAGTTTGTCCAAGAACAACATACTCAAAAGAGTCATTTGGAAATTGCTTTAAATCAAATTCTGCATTCCCCTCAATAACAGTCAGCCCTTTAGCAATACAAATTTGCACTTTTTCTTTTGAAATTTCAATTCCTCTGATATTAGCATTTTTGTTTGTTTTTAAAAATTCCATCAAAGTTCCATCATCACATCCTACATCAAGAACCTTTGCATCTTTTTCAATTAAATCTGAAATAATTTTATATTCTGGTTTCATGACTGTTTTCTGCATAAGATTTATCTAGAAAATTTTTTAGAGCTTTTAAGAAATCGGGAACGTTAAGTAAAAAAGAATCATGGCCTTTATCAGACTCAATTTCAACAAAACCTACATTTGCACCAACTGCGTTTAAGGCAATTACAATTTCTTTATTTTCTTGTGTTGGATAAAGCCAATCTGAGGTAAAAGATATTATAAAAAATTTAGCTTTAGTATTTTTAAAAGCATCAGATAAATTTCCATTAAATTGTTTTACTAAATCAAAATAATCCATTGCTCTGGTAATATATAAATAGCTATTCGCATCGAACCGATCTACAAATACTGAACCTTGGTATCTAAGATAACTTTCAATTTGAAAGTCAGCATCAAAACCAAATTTTAAATCATCTCTTTCTTGAAGTTTTCTTCCAAATTTTTCTTGAAGCCCTTTTTTTGAAAGATAAGTAATATGTGCGGCCATTCTAGCTACAGCTAATCCTTTATCGGGTACAATACTTTTTGAATTATAATTTCCATCTGACCAATTATGATCTGCTGCAATTGCTTGTCTGCCAAGTTCATTAAAAGCTATATTTTGCGCAGAATGGCTTGAAGTACAAGCAATTGGTATTGCTGTTTTAGCCTTATCAGGAAAATTACTAATAAATTGTAGGACTTGCATCCCACCCATTGAACCGCCTACAACTGAAAAAAGTTTTTTTATTCCAAAAAAATCCAACAAATTTATTTGTGCATTTACCATGTCATTAATTGTAATAACTGGGAAATCCGTTCCGTAAATTTTTTTTGTCTTAGGATTTTCGTGGCTAGGCCCAAAAGACCCCATACATCCACCTATTACATTTGCACATATTACAAAATATTTATCTGTATCTATCGACTTACCAGAGCCTACTGCGTAAGACCACCAACCGTCCTTTTTGGTTATCGGATTTATACCTGTTACGAATTGATCACCAGTTAAAGCATGAAATACTAAAATCGCATTATTTTTTTCATTATTGAGTGAACCATAAGTTTCATACGCTAAAGGAAAATTATTAATAGTCTGACCACAATCTAATTTTAGTGGCTTTTCAACAATCAATGTTTTTATATTTTCTTTTATATTCATAACAAAAGCTGAAAGTTGAATTGTGAGAAAAAAAAACTTTTTTAGCGGTTTTTTTAAAGCGCTCGCAATTCAGTTAAATCAGCGCATAAATTTTGTACTAGAAGTTATTTAGTATGTCAATTTTTAAAAATAATTACACTTAAACTATGTAAAAAAATGTTTTTTTATTTATAAAGAGCATAAAATTTATAAAAGTTGGCTACCATGAGATTTAAGAAATTTAATATTGAAACCTATGAGCCTGGTAAATCCAGTCTTAAGAGATTTCATCAAGTTATAAAGCTATCTGCAAATGAGTCAGCCTTAGGTGTCAGCTCAAAGGCTAAAAAGATTTTGTCTAATAAAAATTTAAGTTTTTTTAGGTACCCAGATGGCAAGTCTAAAGCTTTAAGAAGACAAATATCTAAAAAGTTTAAATGCAATGAAGATAGAATTATTTGCGGTGCTGGATCTGATGAGGTTATTCAAATGCTATGTCAATTATTTTTGAATCATAAGGATGAAGTTATTCTTCCTCAGTATAGTTTTTTAATGTACAGGATATATGCTAAAATAGTTGGTGCAAAAGTTATTTTTGCTAAAGAAAATAATTTTAAAGTATCAATTCCAGAAATTATTAAAAATGTTTCAAAAAAAACAAAAATTGTTTTTTTAGCAAATCCTAATAATCCAACTGGAACATATCTAACAAGTTCTGAGCTTTTAGAACTTAGAAAAAAATTGAGAAAAAATATTCTGCTAGTAGTGGATGATGCATATGCAGAATATATGAAAAATAATGATTATAAAAGTGGATTAAAATTATTTAAAAATAAACAAAATGTCTTTATTTTAAGAACATTTTCTAAAATATACGGTTTATCCTCTCTAAGAGTAGGGTGGGGATATGGTTCAAAAAAAATTATTAAAGCACTGAATGTTATTAAGCCACCTTTTAATGTTAATGAGGTAGCACAAAAAGCTGCCATTGAGTCTCTTAAGGATACTAAGTTTATAACTCGTTCAGTTAAACACAATATTATTTATGCAAAAAAATTGAAAAATTTTCTTATCCAATATGGAATTAATTCAAATAATATATCGGCCAATTTTTTATTATTAAATTTTGAGAAATGTAAATTTAAAGCGGAATATTTTTATGAAAAATTAAAGATGGAAGGAATTATCTTAAGATCAACAGAAAATGGCTACAATATAAAAAATATGTTACGATTAACTATTGGATCAAAAACAGATAATTTAAAATTTATGCGAGCAGTAAAAGGAATGTTTAATTAATGAAAAATGTGCTCATCATCGGCTGTGGCTTGTTAGGATCTTCGTTAGTAAAAAGAATTGCAAAAAAAAAATTAGCAAAAAAAATTTTTATTTTTGAAAAATCTAAAAAAAATATATCAAAGATCAAAAGACTAAAGTTGCCAGGAACTCTCGTAAATAAACTACAAGAGGTAGTTGCAAAATCAAATCTAATTATTTTTTGTACGCCAATGAGTGAATACAAAAAGATGATATTAAGATTAAACAATAAATTTAACTCAAAACAAATTATTACTGATGTTGGTTCGTCAAAAATAGAATCTTCAGAAATAATTAAAAGAAATTTAAAAAAAAAAATATCCTGGATTCAAAGTCATCCTATAGCTGGATCAGAAGTAAGTGGGCCTGAGCATGGTAAGGAAAATCTGTTTGAAAATAAGTGGTGTGTATTGATTAAAAATAAGAAAATAAACATGAAACATTTAAAATTTTTAAATTCTTTTTGGAAAAAAATGGGTTCAAAAACTGTAATCATGAATGCGGAAAGACACGATAAAATATTTTCAATTACAAGCCATTTACCTCATTTAATAGCTTACAATTTGGTTAAATCAGCTCAAGATTTTGAGAAAAAGCAAAAATATGACTTAATTAAATATAGTGCAGGTGGATTAA
This sequence comes from uncultured Pelagibacteraceae bacterium, assembly GCA_902541515.1. Lineage (GTDB taxonomy): Bacteria > Pseudomonadota > Alphaproteobacteria > Pelagibacterales > Pelagibacteraceae > Pelagibacter. Next base: position 15,179 of record CACBRD010000007.1, read on the forward strand.
GAGATTTTTCAAGAATCGCTGCATCAAATGAAATTATGTGGAGAGACATTTTTTTTGATAATAGAAAAAATGTTTCAAGAGCAATTGATATATTTATCAAAAATTTAAGATCTTTTAAGACAGACATTAATTCAAAAAATAATAAATCAATTCTTAAAAAATTAATTCAAACAAAAAAAGTTAGATCTAAAATTATTAAATTAAAACAGGATGTAAATAAACCTGACTTTGGTAGAGATTAATAATTACCAATATTACTTACTTTTTTAACTTTTAGATTTGCAGTTTTATCAATTAATTCAATTGTTTGTTTGGTTGACATTACTACCACCTTCTTTTTTGGTCCATAAGCATGAATAAATTTAGACTTGCTTAGACATATACCGACATGTCCTTTCCAAAATATTATATCTCCTTTACTTAAATTTTTACCTTTTTTTCTTTTACAAAACTTTATCTGATCTTTTGTATCTCTTGGAAAAAATATTCTGTTATAATAAAAGTAAATTTGGATCAAAGCAGAGCAATCAATACCATCAGATGTTTTTCCACCCCATAGATATTTACTACTTTTAAATAATTTCACAATTTTTAAATAATCTTTTTCAAGATGATCAATTTTGACAATATCACTTTTTTTTATCCATCTGTCCTTTTTAAACTCAATTAGCCTTTTATTTTTGTTTAAAACCGATATGCCAGATGCAAAGAAAAGATAATTTTTTGTTGGTAAAAACCTATTTTTTTTTTTAATAAATATTCTAGATTTTGTTTTTTTTATCTTAAAAGTCGGCTTAAAATTTTTGTAAAAATAATTTTTTTTAATATAACCAGTATAATTATCAAAATTAGTTTTAATTTTAACCCATTTTTTTTTATTTTTTAATACTTTAAATTTTTCACCATACAAGATTTGCGATAAAGTTTCAGAGTTATTAGAAGGTTTTGCATTTATATTTCCAAGTGAAAAATTATAAAAAAAATTATTTTTCATTAATCTTTAATTTATTTCTTATTATCCATAATATAATTAAAGATGGTATTACCATTATAGCAGTTAAGATAAAAAATACCCCCCAGTCTCCATTAAGCCAATCAACTAGAGCGCCCGATGATGATGCTAATGTGGTTCTTCCAGCAGTACCTATTGAAGCTAATAGAGCATATTGAGTTGCTGTGTAAGTTCTATCTACTAGCAATGATATGAATGCAACAAATGCAACAGTTGCAAAAGCTGCTGCAATGTCGTCAAAGATTACAGCGATTGCAAATAGTATTTCAGATTTACCACTCCACGCTAAAAGACTGAACAATAGATTTGTGCTCGCCATTAAAATTCCTGCTAAAAACATTGCTTTTAAAACACCAGATCTTATTACAAATAGTCCACCTAGCAGAGTGAAGATGACAGTTGTTATCCATCCTAAAGTTTTTGAGTAAATAGCTATATCTGATTTACTAAAACCAATTTCTTTATAAAAGATAATAGACATACGCCCTAAAAAAGCTTCTCCAACTTTGAATAAAAAAACAAAACCCAGGATCCCCAAAGCTATTTGAAAGCCATTTTTTTTAAAAAAACTTATTATAGGTCCGCTGATTGTTCCACTGATCCAAGTTATAATTTTAGTAAGAAAATTTGAATTTTGGAATTTACCAGCAATTAGTTGATCATTTTCTTTCTGATTAACTTGTCTTTCAGTCGAGTCAGTTTCATTGACAAACATTAATCCAATATTCATTAGAATTATTAAAATTCCTAAGATTAAAAAAGTTAGTTGCCAATAATTTTGAAAACCTAAATTTTCTAAAAAATCTGCGGAAAACAATGATAAAACTCCGCCTAATTTATATCCGCTCCACCACCCAACGACAGCCATTGCAGCGCCCGCAGCCATTGATTTACCTTCGTTTTCGCTAATTTGCTCAATCCTTAAAGCATCCACAGTAATATCTTGTGTTGCTGAAGCAATTGCAATTAGTAAACCTACCGATATTACAAGGGCTAAATTTTCTGAAGGATCAATTACACTCCACAAAAATAATGAGATTAAGATTAATATCTGCATTAGGACAATCCATCCTCTTCGATGTCCAATTTTTTTTGTTAGGTATGGTATTTGAATACGATCGATTAAAGGAGCCCATAAATAATTAAATGCATAAACTGCAAATATAAGACCAGCCCAACCGACTGTAGATCTGCTTAATCCATCTTCCTTTAACCATAAACTTAAACTACTACCTATCAATACCCAAGGAAAACCAGAGATAGCACCAAGCAATAATATTTTTAACATTCTTTTATCGAGATAAACTGAAAATGTTTCTGAAAGGGATTGTTTTTTAATTTCTATCATTTTTTAATTCCTCCAGAATGAAGGTAAAAATAACACTAATATAGCAAATAACTCCAGTCTTCCCAAGATCATACCGATTGTTAAAATCCATTTGGAAAAATCTGGTAATGAGGAGAAATTACCATTAGGTCCAATTATTGATCCTAAACCTGGACCAACATTTGAAATAGAGGTCGCAGCACCTGAAATTGCGGTAATAAAATCAAGTCCATTTAAAGATAATAACGCAGACAATAAAAAAAATATTATTAAGTACATGTAAATAAATGAAATGATCGATGCTATGAATTTATCATCAATTGGATTTTTATCGTATTTCAACACAAAAACACCTTTAGGGTAAATAATTTTTTTTAGTTGATTAATTACGAATGAATAAAGAATTTGAAAACGAAATATTTTTATGCCACATGTTGTTGAACCAGCACAGCCACCTATGAACATCAAGGCTAAAAATAATACTAGAGGAAAGCTACCCCAATTGTCAAATTGAGCATTGACATAACCAGTTCCGGTTAGAATAGAAATAACGTTAAAGAAAATTGATCTTAAATCAAATGAACTTGAATTGTTTAAAGTAAGATAAATCGATAAAATAAATATCGATATAAATATTATCTTAATAAAAGTTTTGATTTGAGAATCTGATGTAAAAATAGACCTATTGCCATTCAAAAATTTAATGTACACGATAAATGGAACACTTCCTAAAATAATAAATACCATAGCCGTAGTTTCTATCGCTAAGCTATTAAAAAAACCAATGGATTGATTATAGTTAGAGAATCCACCGGTTGCTATAGTTGTCATTGAATGTGTTATACTATCAAAAATATTCATTCCAAAAATATTGTAAGTGATTGCACATAGCGCTGTTAATCCAGAGTAAATATAAATCAATCTTAGAGCAACTTCTTTAGACTTTGGAAGAATTTTTTCAGATGAATCATTGTTTGAAATTTTGAATAATTGCATTCCCCCAACATTCATTATGGGCATTAATGTAATCGCCATCACTATGACACCAATACCTCCCAACCATTGAAGTATTGCCCTCCAAAATAATATCCCTTTAGGCATATTTTCTAAATTTGATATGATTGTTGAACCAGTTGTTGTAATACCTGACATACTCTCAAAAAAGGCATTTGTGACTGAAAATTCCAAATTAGAGAAAATAAAGGGTAATGAACCAAATATAGCAATACTTAACCATGCTAATGCAGTTAGAAGGAATGCTTGTTGCAAATTAAGTTTTTTTTCATGATCTAGATTGGAGAGAAAAAATAAGGTTCCAAAAATGATTGTAACAATTGCTGCACCAAAAAAAGAAGAATCTATTTGACCATAAATAAATTGTACAATTATTGGAACAAGCATAAAAATACCAAGAATTATTTGAAGAATTCCAAGAGTGAAAAAAACTGTTTTATAATTAGACATTTTGAAAGAACATTATTTTATGGTAAATAAATTTCAACTCTATAAGAATTAAGTAGTTCGTTAATTAAAGATTTTGTTGAATTATTCATGATAAAAAAAGAAAACTTAGAAAAAACAAGCTCTTGGCCAATCGTTGAAGCAAAAAAAATGCTTAGAGAAAGAAAATCTTTTTTAGAAAAAAAAGGTAAAATTACACTACAGACTGGATATGGCCCAAGTGGACTTCCTCACATAGGAACATTTGGAGAAGTTGCTAGAACTTCTATGATGGTTAATGCATTAAAACAATTAACTGATCTTCCAGCAGAAATTATCACTTTTTCTGATGACATGGATGGTCTTAGAAAAGTACCAGACAATGTACCCAATAAAGAATTGTTAGAAAAAAACCTTCATAAACCTTTGACAGACGTACCAGATCCCTTTGAAAAATATAATAGTTTTGGTGAACATAATAATGAGAAATTAAAAAAGTTTTTAAATAATTTTAATTTTAAATACATTTTCAAAAGCTCTACTCAATTGTATAAATCAGGTTTTTTTAATCCAACACTTCAAATTATTTTAGATAATTATGATGGAATAATGAATATCATTATGCCTACTTTAGGAAAAGAACGTCAAAAAACCTATTGTCCATTCCTTCCTATTTGTCCAGAAACAGGACATGTTTTGGAAATTCCAGTAAAAGAAATTGATAATTCTAAGTCTAAAATTGTGTTTGATAATAAAGGTAAAGATTTAGAATTAAGCATATTAGATGGTCATTGTAAACTTCAGTGGAAAGTAGATTGGGCCATGAGATGGTATGCGTTAGATGTTGACTTTGAAATGTACGGAAAAGATCTGATAGAAAGTGCAATATTATCCACTAAAATTATTAAACTAATTGGAAAAAAAAACCCATCTGGTTTTGCTTATGAACTCTTTTTGGATGAGAAAGGAGAAAAGATTTCTAAATCAAAAGGGAATGGAATAACAATCGAGCAATGGTTGGAGTACGCCTCACCAGAAAGTTTATCATTATATATGTACCAAAATCCAAAAAGAGCTAAAAAACTTTATAATGAGATAGTTCCAAAAGCGGTCGATGAATATTTGGAATTTATTGAAAAGGCTAAAACTCAAGATGAGCTTCAGTTACTGATGAATCCAGCATGGCATGTTCATAATGGTAGTGTTCCAAAAGAAAAAATGATTATGTCATTTTCTATGTTATTAAATCTTGTAGAAACAAGTAATGCTGAAAACAAAGAATTATTATGGAAGTTCGTAAAAAAATATAAGGAAAATATTTCTGAAAAAGATCACCCCATTTTTGATAATCTAGTTGGTTATGCTATCAAATATTTTAACGATGTAATAAAAGCCAAAAAAAAATATAAAATACCTGATCAAATAGAAAAAAAAGCACTAGAGGCTCTTATATCAACCTTAGATAAATGTAATGACAAGATGTCTCCTGAGGAAATTCAAACTTTAATTTATTCAACAGGAAAAGAAAATGGGTATTCAGAAAATTTGAGAGACTGGTTTAAATTAATTTATGAAGTTGTATTTGGAGTCGAAAATGGCCCTCGGATGGGTTTTTTTATAAGTTTTTTTGGTGTTAAAGAAACTAAAGATCTTATAATAAATAAAATAAAATAATGTTTTCAAATTTAAGATCTCTAATTTTTAAACTTGATCCAGAGACAGCTCATGGTTTGGCAATAAAGTCATTAAAATTTAATTTTGTGCCAAATGTTTTGGATAAAAATAAAAATAGCCATTTATTCAAGACTAAATTATTTGAAAAAGAAATAGAAAATCCAATTGGAATGGCAGCAGGATTTGACAAAAATGCTGAGGTTTATAATTCTTTATTTAAATTGGGATTTGGTTTTGTGGAGGTGGGCACCGTTACACCTCTTAAACAATATGGAAACCCTAAGCCAAGAGTTTTTAGATTAGTTGAAGACGAGGCATTAATTAATAGATTGGGTTTTAATAACTTAGGTGCAAAAAATATTGTTGATAGGATCTCAAGTAATAAACAAATTGGTTTACTTGGAATTAACATAGGTCCTAATAAAGATACAAATGATAGATTGAAGGATTATGTTGAATGTTTAAAAACCTTCCATGAATTTGCAGACTATATTACAATTAATATTTCATCTCCCAACACTGAAGAGCTGAGAAATTTTCATGATCAAGAAAAATTGAATAGTTTATTAAATATAATCAATAGTGAAAAAACAAAACTAAATTCAAAAATTCCAATTGTAGTAAAAGTCTCACCAGATATTAAAGATAAGGAAATACCCAAAATTTCTGATGTTCTTTTAAGCAATAATATAAAAGCAGTCATTTTATCGAACACCTCTGACTCTACTCGAGACAAATTAAATGACATTCAAAAGCATCAAAAAGGAGGTTTGTCAGGTAAACCAATAGAGGAAAAATCTACAATGCTGATTAATAAATTTTATAAAAATCTTGGTAATAAAATTAAAATTATTGGAGTTGGTGGAGTGGACTCTGGAATAAGTGCATACAACAAGTTTTTAGCTGGCGCGAGTTATGTTCAACTTTATACAGGTATGGTATACAGAGGACCAAATATTGTAAACCTTATTAAAAAAGAGCTTAAGGAATTATTGATAAGAGATGGCGTTAAACATTATAGTGAAATCATAGGGAAAAAAACAACTTCTTAAATTTTATAAACTTGACGCAATCATCAACTCACTTTATATAGTCGAAAATATTATGTCAAAAAAATGTGAACTTACCGGCAAAATTCCCCTTAAAGGTCATAATGTTAGTCATGCTAATAATAAGACAAAGAGAAGATTTTTACCAAATTTAAAAAAAGTAAAATTTACCAGTGAACTTTTAAAGAGAAGCATGAAACTTACTGTAAGTAATGCCGGTGTAAGATCTGTAGATAAAAAAGGAAGTTTTGATGAGTTTTTAAAAACTGTAAAAAATAAAAATTTATCTCCAAGATTAAAGAAGATAAAGAAAAGTTTATTAATTAAGTCTCCATTTCAAAAAAAACAAGTTCAATCTAAGACAGCTTAATGAATAAAATTTTTTTTATACTCTCATTTTTGATGGGGGCAGTTGTTTTAGCATCCAATTATTTAGTTCAATTCCCTATAAAACATTATGGTTTAGAAGAAATATTAACTTATGGAGCTTTTAGCTATCCGATTGCTTTCTTGATCACAGATTTAGCCAACAGATCTTTTGGCAAGATAGTTGCCAGAAAAATTGTTTATATTGGTTTTGCTATAGGTATTAGCTTTACCCTTTTATTCTCAACAAACTTTACAGACTTGATATCTATAAGAATTGCAATTGGATCCGGGACTGCCTTTTTAGTTGCCCAACTCTTAGATGTTCAAATTTTTGATAAATTGAGAAAAAAAGAATGGTTTGTTGCACCTTTAACGTCATCTTTGATAGGTTCAACAATTGATACGTTTATATTTTTTTCAATATCTTTTTATGGAACAGGCATTCCTTGGATCACATTGTCTTTAGGAGATTTAAGTGTAAAAATTTTTGTTGCTTTAGTGATGTTAATCCCTTTCAGACTACTGCTGAAAACACTTAAACCAGTTAAGATTTAATATAAATATTTATAAGATAATATTTTATAAGCCAACTTTGCTATTAGAAAATTGTAGGAATTAAATCCTTTGATCGGTGCGAGCTCATTTATATCTGCGCCAACGATGTTTGAGTTTTTGGCTGCAATCTTAATTATATCTAAAACTTCATCCCATAATAAACCGCCAGGTTCAGGTGTTCCAGTTGCAGGCATGATACTCGAATCTAATCCATCTACATCGAAAGTTAGATAAACAGTCTTATTTTTAATTAGTTTTTTAAATTTTTTTAAATTCCATTTTGCCTTATCTTTTGCCCAAAAAATATTAATTCTAGATTTATTTTTATTTAAAAAAAGTATCTCCTCTTTAGAAATATTTCTAATTCCAAATGAGATTATTGAAACGTTTTTATAATCTAAACATCTTCTGATAGCAGATGCGTGTGAAAATTTTTCACCATTATAACTTTCTCTTAAATCTGCATGAGCATCAAAATGTAAGAGGCAGATATTTTTATGTTTTTTAACAAATGGAACAATACATCCTGGTGTGATTGAATGTTCACCACCAAAAGTCATTGGAAAAAGTTTATTATTAAGAATTTCTTTATTTACGTTAGCTATCTTTTTTAAAGCTTTTTTAATATTTTTATCAATCTTAAAAGGCTTTAAAGTTTTAATTCCTATTTTTTTGTAAGGTTCACAATTTAATTCCTCATCATATAATTCAACTTGATGTGAAGCTTTAATTATCTCTTTTGGACCATTTTTAGTCCCACCACCATAACTCACAGTTTTTTCCAGACCAAAAGGAACAATTACAACTTTTTCTTTAAAATTGAATTTATTATCTATTCCAAGAAACCCTTTTTTATTTGAAAGATATTGCAATGTTTTATCCAAAAATTTTTGTAAAGTTTTTTCTATCTCTATTTTTCCATTCACCTTTATGATATGCGTCACTTGCAATCAAAGGTAATACACTTGTTGCCTCAGCAAAAACCATTTGTTCTTTCGTGACATTAACTTTGCCCCATGAACTTGCCTCTTTTAAAGTTGAACTGCTACACGCGCCATCTCTTGAGTCTGCCACAGTAATTTGCACAGCATATTTATGCATTTCGACATCTTTACCTAAAAGTTCAGCACATATGACTGTGTCCTGAATAAAATTTTTTGGCACTCCCCCACCTATCATAAATAATCCAGATCCTTTTGATTTAATTTTTATTTCAGTTAATTCTCGAAATTCTCTAATAGAGTCTATTGTAATATGAGATTTTGGGTTCTTTTCTTGATGAATTACTAAACCAAAACCAGCGCTTGAGTCTGTAAAAGCAGGACAGAATATTGGCACATTGTGATCATAGGCAGTTTCAATCAAAGAGTCTTTTTTTACTGAGTTTTTTTTAAGATATTTTCCCATTTCGTGAATAAATTCTCTAGAGGTATAGCTTCTAGGCTTTAAGTTATCAGCTATTTCACAAATTTTCTTATCACAAATTTGTAATTCGTCTTCGTCAATGTAGGTATCGTATATTCTATCAATATAATTTTTTCTAAGTTGAGTATCATCTTGAAATTGAGAGCCTTGATAATGCTTAAATCCTAATGCCTCAAAAAAATCCATATCAATTATCGAAGCACCAGTTGCAACGATTGCATCTACCATATTGTATTTGACTAAATCTTTGTAAATATTCATACAACCAGCTGCTGAGGTCGAACCAGCTAAAGTTAGAAAAATTGTACAATCTTTATCTTTTAACATTTCATTATAGATGTTCGCTGCATTTGCAGTTTCTCTAGATACAAATGACATTTTCTCCATTGATGAAATAATTTTTCTAGAGTCAAAAGATGTAATATCTATATGTTCAACTGGATTTTTAAGAAAGTCTTTTTTACTATTATGTCCTAGATTTTTATTTTTTGACATTAAGCAACTAAAATATCTTTGTTGCTGTCTTTGTTATAGAGGCTCATTATAGCATTATCTTCAACTTCATAAATTTTATCAGAGTAGAAACCATTAAACTGTGTTCTAAAGGTAAGGCCGTATGAACCTAATTGACCAAGTTCTATATAATCATTTTCTTTTATATTATTAGGTAAAAGGAAAGGACCTTTCATGTAATCCATGCTGTCGCATGTTGGTCCATAAAAATCAAATGCAGTTAATTTTTTTGAAATAATTTTGTTTGAATTATCTTTTATCATTTTAGATGGAAACACAATATTTGGTGTTCCTGCATCAAAAAGTGTTCCATAAGTTCCATCATTTATATAAAGTTTTTGTTTTTTTCTTAAGTTAACCCGAACTATAGTTGAACCACTTTCAGCAACTAAAGCTCTGCCTGGTTCACAAATTATTTCTGGTAATTTTTCAATTTTTAAATTTTTTAAACCTTTCTTAATTTCATCAAAATAACTCTCTAAAGTAGGTGGAATTAAATCTGGATAGATAGTTGGAAAGCCACCTCCTATATTTAAATAATCAGGAACAATTTTCGTTTTCTTTATTATATTTGCAATTTCAGAAATTCCTTTTGAATATGAAATTGGATGCATACATTGTGATCCTACATGAAAACTTAATCCAATTTTTTTGGAATGTTGTTTTACTAATCTTAAAAGTCCCGACGCTTCTGAATTTATAGCACCAAATTTTTTTGATAAATCAATTTCAGCATGTTCATTTGATACAGCCACCCTTACAAATAATTCTAAATCTTTTGCATTGCTGGTGCTCTCAATAATTTTTATCAATTCATCTTTAGTATCAAGTGCAAATGTTTTGACTCCATATTTGAAGTATGCTTCACTTATATCTTCTCTACTTTTAATTGTGTGCATGAAAGAACATTTAGATACTTGATCAAATTTTCTGACTGCTTTTATCTCTTCAACTGAGGCAACATCAAATTGGTTAATACCACTTTTTAATAAAGTTTTTATTACCTCAGGATGAGGATTTGTTTTGACAGCATATAGAATTTTACCTGGAAAGTTTTTTTGAAAAAATTTAGAAGCTGAAAGAATTGATTTCTTTCTAATACAATAAACTGGTTTGTCTGGTCTCAGTTGATTAACTAATTCTTCAACTGACTTAAATTTTTGCATTTTTCATGCCCCCCAAAAAAAATTTAACAAAAAAAAAGTCTTTTATTTAAAAAAACTTTAATAAATCGAGCAATTAATTCAATACTTACCTAATGTAAAGCAAATAATGACCTATTGAATTGTGGAAAAAAATTCCCATATTGAACTTATGAAAAACGAAGGTGCATTACAAAATTTAGCTGATTTCAACAATAAATCACTATTAATTGTTGATGATGACAATCCATTTAGAGAAAGATTGGCTAGGGCCATGGAAAAAAAGGGTTTTGAAGTTATTCAAGCTGAAGGTGTGCAAAAAGGAATTGATACTGTCAAAGCAAAAAAACCAGGATTCGCTGTTGTTGATTTGAGATTGGGTGATGGTAATGGTTTAGAAGTTGTAAAACAAATACAAACCTCTAATCCTGAAAGTAGAATAATAATGTTAACAGGATATGGAAATATTCCAACTGCTGTTGCAGCAATAAAAGAGGGTGCAATCGATTATTTGGCTAAACCTGCAGATGCAGATGATGTTGAAAAAGCTCTTTTAGCTGATCCTGCTAAAAAAGCGGCTCCACCTGAAAATCCAATGTCAGCAGATAGAGTAAAATGGGAACATATACACAGAGTTTTTGAATTGTGTAACAGAAATGTTTCAGAGACAGCAAGAAGACTAAAAATGCACCGAAGAACTCTTCAAAGAATTTTATCTAAAAGATCACCTAAATAAGTTTTCTAAATTTAAAAATTTTCTTAGCAATAAGCACAAGTAAAACTATCTTAAATATTTCAGCTAATAGAAAAGGCTTAACACCTAAATCGAATATAGGTTTGTCCCATCCAATTAGTGTTCCTAACCACAAAATACCAAAAATATAGATTGTTGATACTGCAAGTATAAGTTTTGAGAAAATGATTAAATAATTATCTTTTAATTTTACAAAAGAAGCTAAAAAACAAGCTGAAAGAAATCCAATTAGATATCCCATTGTTGGACCTGTAAAATAAGCTAAACCTATTCCTCTTTCTGGGGAATTTGAAAACACAGGAAGACCTGCAATTCCTTCAATCAAATATAAACCAATTGTCGCAACACCTATTTTATATCCAAAGCTTATTCCAATAAAAAGAACTACAAAAGTTTGCATTGTCATTGGAACTGGATAGAAAGGAATTTTAATTTTTGCCGAGACAGCAAGTAACAAAGAACCTAAAAAAATTACAAGTATTGATTTAATTATTTGGGCTTGTGTATTTTGCTTTATAAGTTCCATAAAAAATAATACTCTTATTTCTGTCTATAATCTATATTAATTTCTAATGGGAAAAATTAAAAAAACAGATCATTTTTATTTAATTGATGGATCAGGTTACATTTTTAGAGCGTATTATGCGTTACCACCATTAACGCGTAAAAGTGATGGATTACCGACGGGTGCAGTGAGTGGTTTTTGTAGTATGCTTTTCAAACTTCTAGAGGACTCAAAGTCAAATCAAAATTTACAAAAACCAACACATTTTGCAGTTATATTTGACTCTGCTAGAAAAACTTTCAGAAACGAAATTTATAGTGATTACAAAGCTAATAGAGCTGAAGCACCTGATGATTTAGCTCCTCAATTTGATTACATCAGAAAATCAGTATTAGCTTTTAATTTACCTTCATTGGAATTGATAAATTATGAAGCTGATGACTTAATTGCAACGTATGTTGAAATGATTTTAAAAGAAGGTGCAAAAGTAACAATAGTGTCCTCAGATAAGGATTTGATGCAATTATATAAAAAAAACGTTCGAATTTATGATCCAATGAAAAATAAGTTTATTTCAGAGGAAGATATTAAAAATAAATTTGGTGTAGGTGCAAGTAAGGTAATTGATGTCCAGGCTTTAGCTGGTGATAGCAGCGATAATGTACCAGGAGTTCCTGGAATTGGTGTTAAAACAGCTGCAGAATTAATTAATAAATATGGAGACCTTGAAAAACTTTTAAAATCTGCTCATGAAATTAAACAAAACAAAAGAAGAGAAACACTCATTGAGAATAAAGATAAGGCTTTAATAAGTAAAAAACTAGTGACATTAAAAAGTGATGCTCCCGTAAATAAAAATCTAACTGATCTTGAATTAAAAAGTATTGATAAAGATAAACTCTATAAATTTTTGAGGGAGATGGAATTTAATAGATTGTTGAGTTCAGCTATCTCTGCATATGGAGAACCAAATTTAACAAGTATCAAAAACGAGGTTAAAATTGAAAAAAATCAAAAAGCGATCAATAAAAAAGAATATTATCTAATTGAAAATTTGGAACAAATCGACAACTGGATAACTGAAGCTGAGGAGTTAGGTGAAGTTGCAGTAGATACCGAAACAAATTCATTAGATCCTCATCAGGCAGATCTGGTTGGTGTTTCATTAAGCTCAAAAATTGGAAAAGCTTGTTATATTCCTATCGGTCATAAATCTAACAAATGTATCGAAAAAGATTTAGTTTTAAACAAGTTAAAACCTTTACTTGAGGATCCTAGTATCAAAAAAATAGGTCAAAATATAAAATTTGATTTTATAGTTTTTTTCAAACACGGAATTAATATGACTTCAATGGAAGATACTATGCTGATGTCCTATGTTCTTGATGCAGGAAAAAATAGACATAATATGGATACATTGTCAGAAATTCATTTAAACCATAAAACAATATCTTTTAAAGATTTAGTTGGCACAGGAAAAAAGGAGATTAATTTCAGTGAAGTAGATGTTGAAAAAGCCAAAGATTACGCAGCCGAAGATGCTGATATTACATTTAGATTATACAAAAAATTTCAAAAAAGTTTAAAGGATGAAAAAATGATAAATATCTACGAGATATTTGAAAAGCCTTTATTAAAAATTCTTGCTTCTATGGAAATTGAGGGAATTAAAATAGATAATAAATTTTTAAAATCATTATCCACTAAATTTGAAAAAAAGATTGTTAAAATTCAAAATGAAGTTTTTAAAATATCTAAAAAAAAATTTAATATTGCATCACCAAAACAACTTGGGGAAATATTGTATAATGATCTTAAAATTGCAGATTTAAAAAAAACAAAAAAAGGGAGTTTTGCAACGAGCGCTTCGGTTTTAGAAGATTTAGCATTTAAAGGTCATAAGTTTCCCCAATTAGTATTGGATTGGAGACAGGTATCTAAATTGAAAAATACCTACTCAGATTCCTTGCCGGAACATATCAATCCTAACACACAAAGAGTTCATACCTCTTTTTTATTAGCAGCTACTACAACTGGCAGACTAGCGTCAAGCGATCCAAACTTACAAAATATTCCGATTAAATCTGAGGATGGTAAAGATATTCGTAAAGCATTTATAGCCAAAAAAGATCATGTTTTAATTTCTGCAGATTATAATCAAATTGAGATGAGAATTTTAGCTGATTTGGCTGACGTCAAAGGATTAAAAAAAGCTTTTAAAAACAACGAAGATATTCATTCACTCACAGCTAGTCAAATTTTTAATGTTGATATTAAAAAAGTAAATCAAGATCAGAGAAGAAAAGCTAAAGCTATAAATTTTGGAATAATATATGGGATTTCACAATATGGATTAGCAAAACAAATTAATGTCACAAATCATGAAGCTGAGGAATTCCTTAATGCTTATTTTTTGAAATTTCCTGAAATTAAAATTTATATGGACCGAACAATAAAGTTTTGTAGAAAAAGTGGATTTGTGAATAATATTTTTGGAAGACGATCACATTTTATTAATATCAATGATAAAAACTATAATATTAGAAATTTCCAAGAGCGCGCAGCAATTAATGCTCCAATTCAAGGCTCAGCTGCAGAAATAATGAGATTAGCTATGATAAGACTTGATAAAAAATTAAGTGATCAAAAAAATCAAAATACAAAAATGTTGTTGCAAATCCATGACGAGTTAATTTTTGAAACTCCCAAAGAAGAAGCAAAAAGAATCAGTAAAATTATAATTGATGAAATGTCTAGTGTTGTTAAGAGTGAACAGCATTCTTTTTCCATACCTTTAACAGTTGATCTAAATACCGGAGAAAATTGGGGTACACTTCATTAATTTAATTGCCCAAATTAGAACAATTTAGTATTTTTATAATCGAGTATGCAGAAACAAACAATTGCCCTTGTCGACGATGATAGAAATATTTTAACAAGTCTGAGTATAGCTTTAGAGAAAGAGGGATTTAAAGTTCAAACATATATTGATGGTGAAAGCGCTTTAATTGGCTTAACTAGAACCCCACCGGATCTTGCAATCGTTGATATTAAAATGCCAAAAATGGATGGAGAAGAGCTACTTAAAAAGCTAAGAAAAAAAACTTCATTACCAGTTATTTTTTTGACCTCTAAAGATGATGAAATTGATGAATTGCTTGGATTGAAGTTAGGAGCAGATGATTTCATAAAAAAATCTGGAGGCTTTTCAATTAAAGTGTTGATTGAGAGAATAAGAGTGCAACTCAGAAAGAAAGATTCAAAAGAAATTATAGAGGAAAACAAAAGTATAATATCTCATGGTAAATTAAAACTAGATCCTTCACAATTAGAGTGTGAATGGAATGGTAAACAATTGCCAGATAAACTTACAACGACCGAATTTTTATTAGTTAAGGAATTAGCAAAAAGACCAGGTATAATCAAAGAAAGAGCTCAGTTGATGGATATAGCTTATAGAGAAGATACCGATATAGAGGACAGAACAATAGATAGTCATGTAAAAAGAATAAGAAAAAAATTTAAAAAGGTTGACCCCGAATTTTCAGCTATAGAAACTAGATATGGAAGTGGATATAGGTGGAATGTTAGCTGATGTTAAGCAACCTTCTTAAAAACTTATCTATATTAAAAAAATTTTTATTTATTAATTTTATTTTTTTTACAATTATTGGAATTTTTCTTTTTATTTACTTAAAAAATGTTCAACCAAATTTGATAAAAAAAAAATCGTCTAATCACATTGAAGTGATTAATAATACAATTGATAATTTGACAAGATTAAATGTCGAATTTGTAGAAGATGACATCAGAAAATTTCTTTTTTCCACAAGATTTCTTTTTCAAAATTTAGATAGAGTGATATTTTTTGATAATCAACTAAACTTAATTGGTGATACAGATACCTTAGATCTTGATCCAAGATCATTTTCACAAAGATTAGATATTGTTGAATTTGAAGTTTTAACTGAAAAAAAAACTAAAGAAATCACTGAGAAAAAAAATATTGATGTTGGAAATAATAACGTTGTTTCTCTTAATGATGTACTTTTAAATTACGCATCTTCTAAAAATTTTGGAACACCTTTTACTTTTACCCAAGAAGAGTTCAATAAATTTAAGCTGACAACAATTAAAAATGTAATGCAAAAAGGTGAAAACATTGGTTATTTAGCTATTACAGAAAATGCAAATGATGTTAAAGCAGCTATAGATGAAAGAAAGACTTTTGTAATTAGAACAGCTTTAGCTATTGGTTTAGTAATATTAATTTTTTCCTTTGTTTTAAATAGATATTTCTTAAAACCAATTAAAAATTTAGTAACGTACACGGAAACAATCAGAAATAAAGATCCGAAAGTTACTAATCTTGATATTTTAAAAAAAAGAAATGATGAACTAGGATTACTCTCAAAATCACTAGATGATATGACAAATGAATTAACTAAAAGGATTTCACACGCTGAAAATTTTTCAACAGATTTAGTTCATGAAATAAGAAATCCACTAGCTTCTCTCAAGAGTGCGTCGGAAATTTTACATGATACGACTGATGTTGACCAAAGGATTAAATTAATTGATATTTTGAGTCATGATGTTCAAAGAATTGAAAGATTAATTACAGATTATTCACAAATGCTAAAAGATGAAGTTGCGTTAAGTAAAGAAAAAATTAAAAAACTTGATATCGAGCCAATTATTAAATCAGTAGTAGATGATTTTAATAATATTTATAAATTAAAAAGAGGAATAAATATTTCTTATTCGAACGATGGAAAAAACAAATATTTGATAAATGGAATAGAAAATAGGATTGAACAAATAGTTGCTAATCTTTTGGATAACGCAATATCCTTCAGTGGTGACAATAAAGATGTAATTGTAAAAGTTTCAAAATTAGAAAATGATAAAGTTTCAATCAATATTTTGGATGAAGGACAAGGATTTAAAGAAAAAGACACCAATAAAATATTCAAAAGATTTTATAGTAATAGACCCGACAAATTTGGACAACATTCAGGACTTGGTTTAAATATTGTTAAAAATTTGGTCGATTTACATAATGCTACAATAAGAGCATCTAATAGAATAGACAGAAAAGGAGCAAGTATGGAAATTATATTTCCAAATGCTTAAAGAGTTCTATTGATTAATTAATTCTTTATTGTTAGAAAACGCACCATGGAAGATTTTAAAGTTAAAGATTTGACCCAAGCTGAATTTGGAAGAAAAGAAATTTCAATAGCAGAGAGTGAAATGCCTGGCTTAATGGCTTTAAGAGAAGAATACTCTGGAAAGTCACCACTTAAAGGAGCAAAAATTATTGGATGTCTGCACATGACAATTCAAACAGCTGTTTTAATTGAAACACTAGTAGCTTTAGGTGCAGAGGTAAGATGGTCATCTTGTAATATTTTTTCAACTCAAGATCATGCAGCTGCAGCAATCGCAAAAGCTGGAATTCCAGTATATGCTTGGAAGGGAGAAACTGAGGAGGAATATATTTGGTGTATTAAACAAACAATTGAAGGTAAAAAAGATTGGGCTCCTAACATGCTTTTAGATGACGGAGGAGATCTAACTGCAATAATGCATCAGGATTACAAAGACCTACTTAAAAATGTGAAAGGTGTCTCAGAGGAGACAACAACAGGTATAAAAGCTCTTAATAAAATGGAAAAAGATAAAACTTTGTTAGTGCCTGCGATAAATGTAAATGACTCAGTTACGAAATCCAAATTTGATAATCTTTATGGATGTAGAGAAAGTTTAGTTGATGGCATAAGAAGAGCTACAGATGTTATGATGTCTGGAAAAATTGCTATAGTTGCTGGATTTGGAGATGTTGGTAAAGGAAGTGCTGCATCTTTAAGACAAAGCGGCGCTAGAGTATTGGTTACAGAGGCTGATCCAATTTGTGCATTACAGGCGGCAATGGAGGGTTATGAAGTGGTTTTGATGGAAGAGGCAATCAATAAAGCTGATATCGTTGTTACAGCAACTGGTAACAAAGATATTGTTACAGCCGATCATATGAGAGAAATGAAAGATAGAGCAATTTTGTGTAACATAGGACACTTCGATAATGAAATTCAAGTTGAGGCTTTAAAAAATTACAAATGGACTGAGGTAAAACCTCAAGTTCACGAGATAGAATTACCAAGTAAAAAAAGAATTATTTTATTAGCAGAAGGTAGATTAGTAAATTTAGGTTGTGCTACAGGTCATCCAAGTTTTGTAATGAGCGCATCGTTTACTAACCAAGTTATTGCTCAGATAGAGCTTTGGAATAATCATAAAAACTATGAGAACAAAGTTTATGTTTTACCAAAACATTTAGATGAGAAGGTTGCCACACTTCATCTTAAGAAAGTTGGAGCAAAATTAACCAAATTATCAAAAGAACAGGCGGACTATATAAGTGTCGGAGTCGAAGGTCCTTTTAAACCTAATGCCTACCGCTATTAAAAGTGATAAAATAGATTTATCTTCAGAAAAAGAAACAGAGGAACTCGCCAGTGCATTCTTAAAAAAAATCAAGCCTGGTTGCTTTATTTTTTTATATGGTGAAATCGGAGTAGGAAAAACTACTTTTATTAGATATCTTATTAATAAATTTCAAAAACTTGATAAATTAGAGATAACAGAAGTTACAAGTCCCACCTTTAATTTGTTAAATGAGTATCAAATAAATGACATCAAGATAAATCATTATGATTTATTTAGAATAAAGTCTGCTGAGGAAATTAAAAATTTAGATTTATTTGAGAATATTAAAAATACAATTACTTTAGTAGAATGGCCGCAAATGATTAAAAAAAAACCAAAAAATTTGATAGAATTATTTTTTGAGTATGGAAAAGATCACAAAACTAGATCTGTGCAAATTAAAGGTTTATAGCTTCTACTCCTGAATGTCAAAATTAATAAAAATAAAAGGGGACGCATCATTTAGAAGTTTTTTTAGAAAGAATGTAAATGGTAAATCCTCAATTGTTGTTTGTGCAAAAAAAGATAAATTCAAAAATTTACTTGTTTATGATGCGATAAACAAAATTTTAAACAAGAATAAAATTTTAGCACCAAGATTATATACTCAAAGATATGATGAAAATTTCATTGAAATAGAAGATTTTGGAAATGAAACAATTTTCAAAATATTAAAAAAAAAGGGTAAAAATAAACTTAGTTATTTTAATCAAATAATTAAATTATTGATACAAATGCAGTCTATAAAAAATAGAAAAGTAAAAAACTTTAGAAACCAAAATTATACAATTCCAAAATATGATAAAAAGATTTTGATAAATGAGGCAAATTTATTTTGTGATTGGTACGTAAAGAACAATCTATCAAAATTGAGAAAAGAAAGATTTTGTAAAATTTTTAAAAAGATTATTAAAGAATTAACTTTGAAATTAAAATTAAAAGATAATATTTTTGTGCATAGAGATTTTCATGTCTCAAATCTAATGTTGGTCAAAAACCAAATAGGTCTTATTGATAGTCAGGACGCATTAATAGGCAACAAAGCTTATGATTTAGCTTCTTTAATAGATGATGTGAGACTAAAAACTTCTTACTCTTTTAAGGAGAAAATTTTTAAGTTTTATACAAAAAAACAAAAAAACTTGGATATTAAAAAATTCAAGAATGATTTTGAAATATTATCAGTTTTAAGAAATCTTAAAATTATTGGAATATTTACCCGCCTAGCACTCAGGGATAGAAAAAAAAATTACTTAAGATTTATTCCTTATACATGGCAACTGATTCATATGCGAATTGATCAAAATCAGACATTCATTGATTTGAAAAATTTATTAAGTCAAAATTTTAAAGAGATTAAATGAGAATTAAAACAGCTTTGATATTATGCGCAGGCTTCGGATCGAGGTTAAATCCACTTACTTTAAAGACACCCAAACCTCTTTTGAAATTAAATGATAAAACAATGTTAGAAGTCTGCATAAATTTAACTTTGAAATTGGGTGTTCAAAAAATTTTTATCAACACATTTCATTTAGGTGATCAAATCTCAAAATTTATTGAAAATAAAAAGTTTCCAATAAATATTCAAATAATCAAAGAGGAAAATGAGATACTTAATACAGGTGGAGGAATATTAAATATGATCAATTATTCAGATGATAACGATTTTATAATTTTTAACCCTGATACTTTATGGCACAAAGATTATCTTCATGAAATCACTCAAATGCAAAATTTTTATTTTTCTAATAAACTAAATAATGTTCTCCTGCTTTCAAATAAAGAATTGAGTTTTGATAAAAATTTTTTAGGTGATTTCACATTAGAAAATAATTTGATAAAAAAAAATGAAAAAAACGATTTGATATATATTGGTTGTCAAATTCTGAACAAAAGTTTATTTAAAGAATACAGAGTCTTAAATTTTGCTATTTCAAAAATATGGGATAATTTACGAAAAGAAAATAAATTAAATGGTTTTCAAAGTAAAAAAAAATTTTATCATTTAACAAATTTAGATGTCTTCAAAAAACTAAAAGATCTTTAGCTCTTTCCTTATCAAGATATTCACATTTTGCTATTACAAAATTTTCTCTAAATTCTATCAACATAGGGTTTCCAGTGGGTATTTCTAAATTAGAAATTTGTTTATTATCTAAATTAAATAAATTCTTACATAGAGCCCTAATAGAGTTTCCATGTGCAGATATCAAAACATTATTATTTTTTAAATTTTCTTTTACGTGTTTTTCAAAAAAATTTATAACTCTTTCATAAGTGTCTTTTAAAGACTCAGTGTTAGGTAATAATTCTCTTGGAATTTGTTTATAAGCATCAATATTAAGTGGATGATATGGACTTTCCTTTTTTAGTGGATCTGGTCTTAGATCCCATGATCTTCTAAACTCATAAATTTTATCCTCGCCAATTTTTTTACTCATTTCAATTTTATTCAAACCAGTTAGTGCTCCGTAATGTCTCTCATTTAATTGCCAAGCTTTAGTAAAATTTTTTTTATCATCTAATTCTTGTTGAATTATTTTAAGAGTATTATTTGCTCTTAATTGAAGAGAGGTATAATAAAAATCAATTTTGATGTTTTTGTTTTTCAATAAGGATCCTGCTTTTTTTGCCTCCAATATACCTTTTTCGGTCAAATCAACATCAACCCAACCAGTAAATTTTTTCTCTAAATTCCATGTGCTTTGTCCATGTCTCACTAATATTAAAAAACTCATATAATTATCTTTAAATTAAATTTATAAATAACACCATCAAATTAAATGATAAATTTTTTTTCGAAATTTAAAATATTTTTTTATGTAATTAATTTATTATTAATCATCTTATATTTATTTCCAGGAAGTTTATTTGGATGTATTTTTTTTGATAATTGTAAAGTTCAACCACAAATTACATCTGATTTTCTCCAAATATCCTCTAACCACTTTTACGCATTCGGATTAGTTACAATTTTAGGATATTTTACTTTTTTAAATTCAGAAAAATTAAAACTAGTTTTATATTATCTTTTAGTAATTTCAGTTCTATTAGAAGTGTTTCATGTAGTAATTCCTGAAAGGAGTTTTCAGTGGTCAGATCTGTTTGGAAATTTATTAGGGGTGATAGTTGTAATTTTTGTTAAGAATCTTATAAATAAATATGGGATCACTAAAAAATAAATTTGTTATACTATTTATTTTTTTCTTAACAGGATGCTCATCAGTTCCATCAAATACTGCAAATAGTTGTTCAATATTTAATGAGCGTTATCTCTGGTATAAGTATGCAAAAAAAACAGAGCAAAAATGGGGTACTCCTATTTATATTCAATTGGCTATAATAAAAATGGAGTCAGATTTTGACTGGTTAGCTAAGCCAGCTAGACAAAAAATATTTAAAGTAATCCCTTATAAACGCCCATCAAGTTCATTTGGATATTCTCAGGCAGTAAAAGGGACTTGGGAACAATATAAAAAAGAAACAGGAAACAAGTTAGCAACAAGAGCTAGATTTAAAGATAGTGTTGATTTCATTGGTTGGTATACTAGTAAATCAGAAACAATTTTAAAAATTTCCAAACAAGACGCTTTTAAACAATATTTGGCCTATCATGAGGGCTGGGGAAATTTTAAGCATTATAAAAAAAATAAAAAAGTTATTGGATTAGCTAAAAAAGTTGAGAAACAATCTAATATTTATAAAAAACAATTATTGAGTTGCAGCAATTCTTTAAATAAAAATAAATATATTATTTTTTAGAGAGTTCTTTTTTTAACTCCAGGTCTATTACATCAATCCTTTTGGTGTTTTTTGCTAAAGCTAAATACATAGATGGAGTAACGTATAATGTGAAAAAAGTTGAAATTATCATACCACCTAAGATGGTTGCTCCCACAGCTAATCTTGATCCCTCACCTGCACCTGGGCCAATATTCCCTATAACCAAAGGTATCATTGCGATCATTGTACTTAATGATGTCATAATGATAGGTCTAAATCTTACTGCACAAGCCTCTTTCACAGCTATTTCAATACTTTTTCCTGTAGTCCTTATTCGATTGGCATAATCAACAATTAAAATACTATTTTTAGTCGAGATACCAATAAGAATTATCAAAGCGATCTGAGAAAAAATATTAACTGAACTATTCAAAAATAAAATAAATACTAAACCACCAAAAATTGCCAAAGGAACAGTTAAAACTATAATGAATGGATGAATGAATGAGTTAAATGTTGCTGCCATCACCAAGTAAGCTGTCAGCAATGCTAGAGCAAAAATTATAAATAACTCATTACTAGTCTCTTTAATTTCCTCTGATTTACCTTTCCAGGTAATTTGATTTTTTGGAGCCAAATCTGCCATGATACTCTCAAAGAATTTTATCGCCTCGGTTAAAGTGTATCCTTCATTAATATTTGCAGATATTGTGACTGCTCGTTGTCTATTGTATCTTGCAAGTTGTTTCGCTGAACCCTCCTCTTTAAAACTAACTAAATTTGATAAAGAAATTAGTTTTCCATTTGTTTCAGAACGAACAAAAATTTTTGAAACTCCTTCTTTATTCCTTCTATCAGATAAATATTGCTGAACTACAATTGGGTATTCTTTACCTAATTTATTAAAAGTTGTAATTTTTTTTCCCCCATAAAGAGTCTCAAGTGTTTCTCCTATTGCTTTTGTTGATACACCTAAATCTTTAGCTTTATTTTTATTAATAACTAATTTCACCTCAGGTTTGTTTCGATTATAATCAGACTCAATTCTTGAGAGACTTTTATTTGATCTTAATTTTCTAATTACTCTTTTTTGAATTTCCTCAAGTTCCTCATAGGTACTTCCATAAATAACCATTTGTACTGGCTTATTATAATTAGATACCCTGATTGATTGTGGAGATATTGGAAATGCAAGAGCTTGAGGTAATGTAACAATTTTTCCAATAGCCTCTCTTAAAACAACTTGCTGTCCTTTTTTCCTATTTTTCCAGTCATCTAAAAGTGCAATTATGATAAAACTATTATATGAGTTTGCAGAACTACCAAAGCCAGGTACTCTCATAATAAATCTTGAGTACGGACTATCTTCAGCTTGTAAAAGTGGAATTAATCTAGCTTCGACTTTTTGTGCTTGTTCCTGTGTGTATTCAAAAGAGCTTCCTTCATCTGTTGCTCCAATGATTAAATAAGCACCACGATCTTCCATTGGCAATAATTCTTTTTTAGAGAAACTAAACAACAATACAGAGCAAATGATTATAAATACAATAAAAGAACCCACTGATTTTGTTTTGTGAGCAATTACATCTAAAGTCTCTCTATAGAATTTTGAAAATCCTAAAAATACTTTTTCAAATTTTTGAATCAAAATCCTCTTTGAAGTCTTTTTATTTAAAAATTTACTAGCGAGCATTGGCGACAAAGTAAGAGCAACAAATGATGAGACAACTATTGAAAATGATAATGCAATTGCTGTTTCTCTAAATAATGTTCCTGATATTCCCTCGATGAATATCAGTGGTAAAAATACAGCTACTAAAATTAATGTTGTTGCTATGATTGCAAATGAAATTTGTTTGGACCCTTTATAAGCAGCAACTAGTGGAGTTTCTCCATTTTCTATTCTTCGATATATCGCATCAGTCATAATAACCGAGTCATCAGTAATTATTCCAATCGCTAAAATAAAACTTAAAAGAACAAATATATTTATCGACAATCCAAAAATATAAAGTCCTAAAAAAGATGCTATCAAGCTCACTGGAAGAGCAATCGCTGGAACGACTACAGCTTTAAGATTCCCAAGAAATAAATAAATTATTAGTACTACTAATACAAAAGCAATCAAAAGGGTTTTATATACCTCTTCAATAGCAGCCTCCACGTAGTTTGCTCTATTAAATGAAACTCTTAAATCTAATTCACTTGGTAAAGATTTTTTAACTTCTACTATCTTTTTTTTGATTTCATTCGAAAGTTCGACTGTTGAAGCTCCACTTCTCGCATAAATACCAATACCCACTGTCCTTAAGTTAACCTGATCTTTTGTTTGAGCTTTAAAAAGTGTTTTTTCTGAAACAGGTCCAAATTCAATATCAGCAACATCAGATAACAAAATTACTTTATTATTTGTTTTTTTGATTGGTAATTGTTTTATCGAATTTATATCATTATAGGATTTATCTAAATTTAATGTTAGGTCAATGTTATCTGCCTCAAGAGTACCAGCTGGAAGACTTATATTTTCTCCACGCATTGCAAGTTCGACTTCCTTAATAGTTAAATCATTTGCAGCAAGTTTAATTGGATCTATCCAAACTCTGATACTTAATTCTCTCAGACCACCAACAAGTATCCTTCCAACATTTTTAATACTAGAAAACTGATCCACTAAATATCTTTCTGCATAGTCACCTAATTCAAGATCACTCCAAGTTGCAGATGATAACGACAACCACATAGTCGTAGTAAAACCAGCTGCCCTTTTTAATATTTGAGGAGGATCAGATTCTGATGGTAAATTATCTACAACTCTCGCAACTCTCTCTCTTATATCGTTCGCAGCATTATCTAGATCAATGCTAGTATCAAACTCTACGTTGATTGTACTTCTTCCATTCTCAGATTTTGAGTCTATATTTTTTATGCCTTCAGCACCTCCAATAACATCTTCAACGACTTGAGTAACTTCTTGATCCACAATTGATGCTGATGCAGATTTATAATCTACTTGGACTTGGACTACAGGCGGTTGTATTCCATTGGGTAATTCTCTGACTGGTAATTTCCAAAATACAAATAAACCAAAAATAATTAAGATTAAAGACATTACCCAAGAAACAGCTGGTCTTTTTATGCTTAGTTCAGTAATAAACATTTATTTTGTAATAGGTTTTATTTTTCCTCTAGGTCTTACTTTTTTCAATCCTTCAGCAACGATTATCTCACCTTCACTTAATCCAGAAATTACCTCGATGTTTTTATTACTTCTTAGACCTGTTTTAACCTCAGTTTTATTTGCAACATTTTCGCCATTTATTTTGTAAACATAGGATTTGTCGCCTTCAATCATCACACTTGTATCAGGTACACTTAATGAGTTTCTTAGATTAAATTTAACGCTTACTTCTAAAAGAGATCCTGATATTAGTTCGAGTTCATTATTTTGCACTTTAATTCTGGATAATATACTTCTTGTATCAGCGTTAATCCTGCTCGATACAAAATCAACTTCACCTGAAAAAGTTTTATCTTTAAAACTAGATAATTTTACTTCAACTGGAAGACCTTTTTTAATAGATGCCGAATAATTCTCTGGAATTTTAATGTCTGAGTAAATAGTTGAATTATCATCTAATGTTATGATGAATATATTATTAGATACAAGAATATCTTCCGTAAGACCAGTATAACCAAGTACTCCGCTGAATGGAGCTATAATATTTCCACTTTTCAACTTGATTAATACATCTCCTTTTTTAACAAAGTCTTTTAATTTTAAATCTTCAAAAAGATCATCTTTTTTTATTTTAAAAGTTTCAGATTTTTTTGAGATTGCAGTACCAAAGGTCTCTATTGTTTCAGCAAATTCCTTTTTTATCACTTCGGTGACAACTATTCCTGGAGGGGGTCTTTTGCTAAATTTTTTTTTAAAATGATTTCCAATCATTGTTCTACCAATAATTACCGCTGCAATGATTAGAAAAAATATTAAAATAATTGATATAGTTTTAGTCGATCTTTTCATTTTTTTAAATTAACCCGTATTCAGCCCAAGAGCCATCATAAATACAGGGTCGATATTTATCATTTATTAAAGAATAAGCTAGTGCCAAAACACACGCGGTGACCCCGGATCCACATGAAAAGACAATATTTTTATCATTTAAGTTTTTTAGGGAAGAAAGAAAAATTTTTTCAAGTTCTTGTTTATTTCTAAAAGTTCTATCTTGATTAAGACAAGAGCCAAATGGTATGCAAACAGAATTTTTAATATTCCCACTTTTTAATCCCTCTCTAGGCTCTGGAACTCTCCCTTCAAATCTTTCTTTGCTTCTCGCATCAACAACTCTAAAATTTTGGGTTTCTATATTTTGATTAATTGAATCTTTATTTTTAACTAATTCCTGATTTTCAAAACTTTTGTAGTCTGACTTCATAACTTTAGATAAATTATTTGTTACATTTCTTTTTTCCTCCAACCATTTTTTTAAACCACCATTTAAAACATGAACTAGTTTAGGATCATGACCATAATAGATAAAATTAAACCAACAGCGACATGAGCTCACAACATCAGAATTATCATAAATAATAACCATATCCTCATTTTTAATTCCCATCTTTGAGACTATTTTTTCCCACTCATTTTTATTCACCAACATATGTGGAAGATTTGTATTTTTGTCAGAATTATCATCAAGGTCAAAAAAAATGGACTCCGGGATATGTTGAGTTTTATACTCTTCAAAACCATTTCTTTTCGTTTGTGGCATATGCCACGAGGAATCAATTATTTTTACTTTGTCTTTGTTATTTTCGAGCCAATCAGTTTCTACTAATGACATTATCTCTTTTCTAAATATTTTTGATGATATTCTTCAGCAGTACAATAGTTTTTTAGTAGGGAAATTTTTGTTACAACTTTCCCTGATAACTTTTTATTAACCTGGTCAAAAACATCTTCTGCAATTTTTTTTTGATTGTCATTTAAATAAAAGATTTCACTTCTATATTGTGTACCAAAATCTGGTCCTTGAGAATTTAGTGTGGTTGGGTCATGAATTTCAAAAAAAATTTTTAAAATTTCTTCATAAGTAATTACTTTCTCATCAAAATCAATTTTAACAACTTCAGCATGATTTGTACTCCCTGTACAAACTTCTTTATAGGTGGTTTGTGAACTATTACCACCGCAATAGCCAACTTCAGTTTTGATAACACCATTAATTTTGCTGAATTTGATTTCAGGTCCCCAAAAACATCCAAGTGCTAAAACTGCTATTTCCATTGATTATGATTTAAATTAATTTACAAATTATTCGTATGCTTAGTAAAAATCAATTGGGATTTTTGTACATGTTTATGTCTGTTTGTGCATTTTCACTAATGGATATAATTGTCAAGTGGTCAGTCGATTATCCAATTGGACAAGTTTTATTTTTTAGAGGGTTTTTTGGAATACTATTTTATTTTTTCATTATACCAAAAGATAGACTTCACAATTTTTATCAAACCAAAAGACCAGGCTTGCATGCCCTAAGGTGCTTGTCGGGTTTAATTGCTTTAGTAGCAATTTTTATTGCTTTAAGAAAATTACCTCTCGCAACTGTTGTAAGTATTTCTTTTGCTGCTCCAATCTTTACAACTATATTTTCAATTTTTTTATTAAGTGAAAAAGTTGGCATTTATAGATGGTTAGCTGTTATAGTTGGTTTTATAGGAATATTAGTAATCACTGAACCAGGGATAAGTGAACTAAACATTTATTATATTTTTCCCATAATATTTTGTCTTGGTCTATCTTATGTAGCGATATCAATAAGACAATTATCGACCACAGAACCAGTT
>CACBRD010000008.1 GCA_902541515.1 uncultured Pelagibacteraceae bacterium
TTTCATAATCATTTCCCGCGTCAACTTTTGCATCACTATCACTATAACCTAAACTTAGTGAACTAGAAATTATTGGAGTTATAATTAAATCATAACCAAATGTGTAGCCATGTCCAATTGCATTAGATTGATCAGCTGTTGGGTCAGTAGCATTATGATTTGCTTTAGAGTCTGTATAAGAATAACCATAACTAAAAGAATGTCTTTCGCCAGCTGTAAAGAAACCTCCTACCCCAAGCATCAATGA
Organism: uncultured Pelagibacteraceae bacterium; assembly: GCA_902541515.1. Taxonomy (GTDB): domain Bacteria; phylum Pseudomonadota; class Alphaproteobacteria; order Pelagibacterales; family Pelagibacteraceae; genus Pelagibacter. The sequence continues at coordinate 248 of CACBRD010000008.1, forward strand.
AAAACTATCTGCATCATGCTGAGCATCAGTTTTACTCATTATTATATATGGACTTAAACTTTGATTACCTAATGTCGTATCAAGGCCAATAGTAAAACCATAACTTTGAAAATCATCATCAGCCTCTTGATATTGGTTAGAAGTAGTATGAGCAAAATTAAATAATAAAGATGACTCTTCACCAACAGGTCTCGTAGCTGTTATACCGATTGAGGCGGTTTCAGTTCTATCATGTTTAGGAGAAGTAAATGCAGATATAGAACCATCATCATATTTTAATCTAGTTTTAGAAACACTATTAACGTTATTAGAAAACGTTACACCAAAACCAACATCAGCAGTTAAATTCCACAAACCTGGCTCACGATCTTTTAGCTCCTCCTCAATTTCTTGTAAAGTTTCTAAGTCCTCTGCAGAGAGATCTCTTCTTAATTTCATATCTTCTATAATCGTGTTAGCTTTTTCTGGGGAGTCGACTTGGACTAAAACAGATAATAAATATAATTTTATTTCAACATTGTCTGGATAAAGCATATTTAATCTTTCTAGTGTTGAAATTGTTTGTTTAAAGTTTCCAACTTTGCCTTGTTGTTGAGCATATTTTAAATTTAAATCTAAGTTATTAGGATCTTGCAAAATTTGCATGTATGTAATGTTTTTTTCTGATGAAAAAACAGATGTCGTGATCAACAGAATTGTTGACAGCAAAAATAATTTTAACCTTACGAAATACAAAAACATAAAAATGAAAAGATATTAAGTATATGATTTTTTTCAATTAATTAATTTTAGAAATAAGTCTTATTTTCCAATACTTATTAAAGTTAAATCATCAGATAGCTTTTGATTTTGACCAGAACTAATTACAGTTTTTGTAATGCTATCTAACTGTTTATTAGTATCTTTATTATAATTTTGTTCAATTATATCAATTGAACCATCAATACCTATCTCTTCACCTTTATCATTTAAGCTCTCTGATAAACCATCGGTGAATGCATAAAACCTCGAGCCATTTAATTTAGTTTTTTGAATGTTATAAACACTTTTATCTTTTTGTTTGATCACTCCTAAAGGAGGTGCCAAACTTTCAAACTGATTATATTTTCCTTGTCCATCTCTTAAAATTGCAGGTTGATGACCTGCATTAACCCATCTAATTTCATCTGTGATTAAACTATATTCTCCAACAATTGAAGTTACAAACATTCCAGCAGTTTTAGTATTACTTAAATCGTTGTTCATGTGAAAAACCATTTCATCCGGATCAACTTTTGATTGGGCCAAAACCTCAAATAGAGTTGATGCTTTTGCCATAACCATCCCAGCATGAATTCCTTTGCCAGCCACATCAGCAATTATAAAATAAATACTATCGTTATGAGGATAAAAACTAAAAAAATCACCTGATACTTCTCTTGCTGCAATATTAATTCCATGCACTGGATAATTTTTTAAATTTCTTTTAGGTAAAAAATTTTCTTGAACTTTGACAGCAAGTTTTACCTCTTTTGAAATTCTTTCTCGCCATTTGTTTTTTTCATCTTCACTAGTCTCAAGTTTGCTCATAAGCTTGTTATAATAAAGACCAATCACGCCCCCGGCAGTAAACGGATCTTGTGGTCCTCTTATTTTGAGATCACCAGACTCTGATTGTTTATCTAAAATAGTAATTAAATCATGCTCAATAGAAACAGCATTATGCTCTGCAATATTTAAACCTAATTCTTCTTGAACTGGGCTTACTCTTAATGGATAAAATTTATTAAAAAGACTTAAAATTATAAATGAAGATATAAATGTAAATGCACCAATCGAAATGATACCAATTAACTGAATTTTTATTTGAGAAAATCTATCAAGACCTGTATCTAAAATAGTTAAGTCACTAAACAAACCAACTGCTAGTGTTCCCCAAACCCCTGCAGCTAAGTGAACTGGTACCGCTCCAACAACATCATCAATTTCAAATTTATTTAATATTTCGTTTACAATAATTGCAACAATTGCACCTATAATCCCAACAAAGATCGAAGTAACTGAAGTCATTGAATTACAACCAGCTGTAATTGCAACTAAACCAGCTAGAGGACCTAAAATGATATAAAATGGATCTGGCTTTTTAAATCTTAAATATGAAATACCTAATCCAGTTAATAAACCAAAAGCTGCTGCTAAGAAAGTATTGATTAAAATTAAAGGAACCGCATCATCCATTGCACCATTACTTCCGCCGTTGAAACCAAACCAACCAAACCATAAAATAAGTGTACCTAAGACTGCCAAAGGAAAACTAGACCCAGTAAATTTTCCTTTATTAGCCTCTGAATATTTTCCAATTCTTGGTCCTAAAATAATTACTGCAGCTAATGCAATCCATCCACCAACTGAGTGAACAATGGTGCTTCCAGCAAAATCAACAAAGCCTAAATCTGATAACCAACCAGTAGTTTTAACTGTTCCTGTTATTGCTAAGAGCTGATCCACCGCTTCATATTTTGAAAGATAACTTGAGGACCAGGCCCAGTGCCCAACGATTGGGTAGATTATTCCAGTAGCTAAAACTGTCATGATAAGATAGCCATTAAATTTCATTCTTTCTGCAACTGCACCAGAAATTATAGTTGCAGCTGTTGCAACAAACATTGCCTGGAAAACAAAATAAGTCATGTACTCCGCTTTATCTGTTTTAAAGAAAAATAAGTCGGTACCAAAAAATCCATTGTAAGAAGTACCAAACATCAAGCCAAAGCCAAATATCCAAAAGATAACAACAGAGACACCAAAGTCTGCTGCGTTCTTTAAAGCTACATTGATACTATTTTTATGTCTCGATAAACCGGTTTCCATACACATAAAACCCGCCTGCATGATGAAAACTAATATTGCACAATCAATAACCCATAAGGTATCTATATTACTTGTTAATATATCTATTACTTCTTGGGCCATATCTTTATTCATTATGTTAATTACCTAGCAAATAAATTTCAACTAGCAATTAACAAAGTGATCAAATTGATTTTAATGATTTGATTTTAACAAGGAGTAAAGTTTCCACTTCTTGTCAATGTTAGCTTGCAAGAACCACCAATTTCTTGAGCTGAAATGACGTAATCAGATGCTCCTGTTTTGGAAACACACATTTCAAAACCAATTTCCCTACCGGTTTGACTTCTCTTATCATCTCCTTCTATCTTATATGGATTTCGGCCTAATAAACCTTCTTCAAGAGCTTTGGTTGATTCTCCAGATGCAGTGCACTCACCACTTGTAGAAGAGTAAAAATAATTCCCTGTGTTAGAATATTCTTCTGTTTGAGCTAATGATAGTTGCTGCATTAGAGCTTTCATAGACTTTTCCTTCGTCCCTGCAACATATCCATTATAAGATATAACACTTACCGCTGATAAAATTCCCAGAATTGCAACGACCACCAAAAGCTCAACTAAACTAAATCCTGAGCTTTTGGTAATCATATTTTTAAATAAATTAATTATTCAATACTAACTGTTTCTTCAAGTTCATCTGCTGAGTTTTCCTTACATTCATCCGTTAAACATGTAAGGATTGTAACAACAGACCCATCGTCAGTAACTTTAGTAAATCCCTCTTTTTGATCATTACCGTCAGTCCCTTTTGTATATGTTTTTATAACTGCTGCACTTCCTGTTGCATAAGGATTTTTAAACTTAGCTAAAGCGGTTCTTGCTGCAGCACTCACAGTATCTCCTGTTCCTTTACTAGCGCAAGTTAAATTACCATCCATAGCTGTTGCATCTCCCATGTTACATTTTTGTAACTCAGCAGCAATATATTTTATTACTGATGCTTGGTTAGATTTTGCAGCATTCTTTTTTGCACTTGCAGTGTAACCATTATAAGCAACCACTCCAACAGCGGCTAGAATACCAATAATTGCAACTACGACTAATAATTCAATTAATGTAAAACCTTTGTTATTTTTCATTTTTTCCTCTTTATTAATTAATTAATTCTGAAAACTTATAATAAATTTTGTTGATGTAAACTGCAAATATTGCGCTTAATATCAATAAAATTAAACATCAAGGTCAAATTGGGTTTAATTTTAAGATGTTTTTTGTTATTAGCTTATTTAATATAATGAATTATGAAATTTAAAGTCACAGATAGTGAAAATATCAGCACAGTTTTTTTAAATGGTGAAATAGACATGGATATTGCAGATGATGTTCGAGAAGTTATTTTTCCTCTCATTGACTCTGGTAAAGAAGTGCATTTAAATCTTAAAGATGTACAATACATGGATTCCTCTGGAATATCTGTAATTGTAGAAAGTAGTAAAAGAGCAAAAGACAAAAATACGAAAGTTGAGTTAAAAGAAGTAAGTCAACCTGTTGAAAAAGTTTTAGCAATGGCAAGGAAATTTTTATGACCTATAAAGTTACAGATGAAGGCGACACGAGTACTGTTTTTCTAGATGGTGAAATAGACATGGACAAAACAGAGGGGGCGAAAGAAGTTATTTTCCCTTTAATCGATGCTGGAAAAAATGTTAACTTAAACTTAAGTAATGTTCAGTACATGGACTCTTCAGGTATTTCGGTTTTAATTGAAAGTCATCAAAAAGCATTAGAGAAGGGAACAAAGCTTATAATTAAAGACGTCAGTAAATCTGTTTTAAAAGTAATTATGATGGCAAAGTTAGAGCAAATTTTAAATTTGGAGTAATTCAACAAAATGAACACAGAAGTCGCGGATCCAACAAATTTATCTGAAAAAAAAGATTTTCTAGTAAGATCATCAAGTCTTAAAGATGTAAGAAGTTTCTCAAGAGAAGTTTTCGAAAAATTTAAAATAGATGAAGATTTGAGGGAGGAATTAGTTTTGGCAATTGCTGAAGCTGCACAAAATATTGTCAAACATGCTTACAAAGATTATCCTGACACTCAAGACAGGATGGCAGTTAGAATTTCTTGTACTGGTAAAGAACTTGAAATTGCTTTTTTTGATAAAGGAAAACCAGTTGAAGAAAGTAAAGTGAAGCACAGAGCGATCGATGATGTCAAACCAGGTGGACTTGGAACCTTTTTTATTCAAGAAATAATGGACTCCATAAAATTTAAAGAAGGAGATAAGCCTTGGATAAATAATCTAGTATTGACAAAAAAACTTTAATTTTTACCTATCTTAAACTTATACTGAATAGACTCCAAAAGAAAATTATTTAATTATAAAATGTATTATTTTTAATGAAAAAAACTTTTTTATTTTTAATATTTTTTTTAATCTTATTTAGTTCACATTCATTTGGTGAATTATCATTTGTTCAGACAAAAGATGTTACAAGCGATACTCCTGGTGTAAGAGGAATAAACTTTAAGCCAGACGGTACTAGAATGTATATCACTAGTCGTGAAAATAATCCTAACGCTAGAAAGGCTTACATGATTGAATATTCGCTTAGTAAACCATTTGACATAAGCACAGCAACAATTTCTTTTTCGGGAGGTTCGCCAAAAGGTACTCCATTAACTTGTGATGGAGCAGGAGAAGACGATCAGATGGAATTACCCCATGCTATAGAATTTAAACCAGATGGTACACGGATGTTTATAACTTCTAATCAGAATTTTAGCGAAAACCCTGATGTTGCAGTATATCAATTTAAATTAACAACTCCCTGGGACTCAACCACATTAGTTTGTGAAAAAATATATGAAGTAGACGTCGATGGTGGAGGGGGTGAAGATCAAGTAAGAGTTTTAAGTTTTAATCCTGATGGTACAAGAATGTTTGTTGGTGGAAGAGATGAGGATAAAATTAGGCAATATGATCTAACAACTCCTTTTGATCTTAGATCTGGAGTAACTCCAGGTGGAATTTCTGTTTCATTAGCGAGTGCGGATGAAGAGATGAGAAATATTCAATTTAATTCAGATGGAACTGCGCTTTATATAGCTGGAGATGCTAATGCCCGAATGAACAAGTATACCTTGAGTACTGCTTATGATATCACAACTTTATCTTCAACTTTTTCTACATTCGATTTAGGTAGCAGAGTTAATGATATGCGAGGTTTTATTTTTGCTGCAAACTTTACAAAATTGTTTGTTACAAGTGACGGAGAAACTTCAGCTACAACTGATAAGATTCATGAATACGACCTACAATGTGCTGGGACTATTTCCTGTACTGACCCATCTGCAAATGCTGATGTAAAAGCAATTATCGAAGCAAACGTGGAAATGTCTAAACGTATTATAAGAAACAATACACTTCCAATTTTTCATAGAATTGAGTGGCTTAGAAGACACAAAAATAAAGACAATCTCTCAAACTTAAATGCCAGTATTGACTTTAAAAATCAAAAAGTTGCAAAACTAGTAAGCACGTTTGACGCTTTTAAGAAAGAAAGAGATAGAACTTATAGAAGTAATGATTGGTTTGACTGGAGTGAGGGGAGGTTTGTTATAGGAGAAAAAAATGTAAGCAATACATCCTCAAGAGATATTCAAAATTATGGAATATCTTTTGGTACTGATAGAATTGATGAAGACGATAGAGATTTAATGTACGGATATGTTTTTCAATTCGGAAAGGACGATGTAGATATTGGAAGCAATGGTTCTAATTTAAATACAAACACTTATAGTTTGGCTGCTTATCGCACAAAGATTAAAGATAATGATTATTTTACTGACGGTATTATTGGACTTAGCTTACTGGAAATTGATCATCGAAGAGTTATTAATGGCAATAAATTAGAGGGTAATAGAAATGGGCACCAAATATTTGGATCAATGAATTTTGGGAAACGACTACATAATAAAGATATAAACTTAAATCCAGGTGTTAAGTTAGAAATTGGATATACTAAGCTTAAACCATTTGATGAAAAAACAATTTTAGGTAGTAGTTTAGCTGATGCATTACATTATAAAGATCAAAATATTAAAACTGCGATAGCCACTATTGGGGTGCTCTTTGATAAAACAGATAAAGGTGAGAAAGATAAGGAAATCATTAATCACCATGGAAGATTAGAATTTATTGGAGACTTTAGTCCATCATCTAATGCAGAATTTTATTATTTGAATAATCAAAGTACTACCTATGAATATGAGTCTAATAATAGATCCAAATATAATTATAGAATTGGTTATGGTATTGATAGAACATCGATAACAGGTTGGTCGACAGTTGTTAACATTGAGAGATTTGGTACGCGGGGAGGTTATTACGACGAGTTTTATTTTTCACTTGGATATGTTCCAATAGATGAGATGAAATTTTCATTTGAGTTGGATGAGGCTATTAATACTAGTTTAAAATTTTCTCAAAAAATTGATAGTTTTGATTTTAAAATTTCTACTGACTATAATTTTTTTGTTGATAAACCAAATTACAACACAGATCTTTTATTAAGTAATAGTTTTTAGAATATAACAATAATCAATTTAATTGATTAAAGCACCAACGTTAAATATTGGTGAGTACATCGCAATCATTAAGCCACCAATCATCACACCCATAAAAACAATCATGATCGGTTCTATTAGACTAGACATATTATCAACAGTTGTATCAAATTCTTCTTCATAATAAGTAGCTACTGAATTAAACATTTCATCTAATTGACCTGTTTGTTCACCAACAGAAATCAATTGACTAAAAGTTGGAGGAAACAATGGTTCTTTTAAAAAAAGTTTTGTTAATGTGTCTCCTGAGAAAACCCCTTTTTTAACATTCTCTAAAGCGTCTGTAATAACATCATTATTACTGACAGATTTTGCAATCTCTAAACTCTCTAATAAGTTCACACCTGCTGCACTTAAATTTCCCATGATTAATGAAATTCTAGCTAACATAGATTTTAAAATCATATCTCCAAAAATTGGTAATTTTAAAACTTGCTTGTGCCATCTAAATCGGATTGCGGCATTTCTTTTAGTAATAAATCTGAATCCAAAAAAACCGATTAAACCTCCAAAAAAAATAACTTTTCCACCTGTTCCTCTTAAAAAGTCGCTCATTGACATGATGGTTGCAGTAGCAGCTGGCAACTCTAAACCCATACCATCATACATTTTAGCAAATACTGGCACTACTTTAATTAGCATGAACGCACTAACAGTAATTGCTACTGTAAACATTATTGCAGGATACATTAAAGCAGATTTAATTTTTTTCTTAATTTTCTCCTTCTTTTCAAGTGAATCTACAATTTTAAGTAAGAATACATCTAATTTACCACTGGCCTCACCTGCTTTAATCAAATTAACGTAAACATTATCAAAATGTTGTGGATACTTCTCAAAACATTTTGATAAATTGACACCGCCCTCTAAGCTTTTTCTAATATCTTCAATTATATCCTTGATCCCTTGGCTTTCCATTTGGTCTCTTAACATTGCTAAAACTTGGAGGATCGGCAAACCCGCTTTAACCATTGTTGCAAATTGTTTAGAAAATATAAGAATATCCTCTACTTTTACTTTTTTACTTTTGCCGAAAAGTGAGGATCCGCTTTTTTTCTTCTTTTCACCAGCCTTTTTCTTAGACTTAATAATATTTGTGATTATTATTTTTTTTTCTTTTAATAAATGTGAAGCCTCATCAAGATTAAGTGCCTCAATATCACCCTCAACATATTTTCCGTCAGATATTCCTTTATAGGTGAAAGCTTCCATTTTTATTCACCTGAGAGAACTCTTTCGTATTCTCTAAAATTAAGCTCTCCCGATGCAATTAGTCTTCTCCCCATATCTTTCATAGTTTGAAAACCCTCTTTAATACCGATCTCTCTTAATTCAGGAGTAGTTGCTTGACGTAAGATTGCTTCCTTAAGGGGTTTTGATACCACTAGAATTTCATAAATACCTTGTCGACCTTTATAACCGGTATTACTGCATTTAGCACAACCTTTACCTTTAATAGCTTTAACTCTGGATGCTTGTTCGGCACTGAAACCTAAATCCTGTAAAACTTTAGGATTAACATCGTCGTCAGGCACCCTACAATCTTTACAATTTTTTCTTGCTAACCTTTGGGCAACAACTAATTGGGTTGCAGCACTGATTAAATAGTCAGGTGTTCCCATGTTTTGTAATCTAGTAATTGTACTTGGTGCATCATTAGTGTGAAGTGTGCTAAATACTAAGTGACCTGTTAAAGCTGCTTTTAACCCAATATCAACAGTCTCTTTATCTCGCATCTCCCCAACAAGAATAATTTCTGGGTCTTGTCTTAAAAAAGATCTTAAAGCTGAGGCAAATGTTAAGCCAATGTGATCTTTAATTTGAACTTGTCCTACTCCATCTAATTCATACTCAACAGGATCTTCGGCTGTCAATATATTTAAGTGAGGTTTGCTAACTTCTTTTAAAATACTATACAAAGTTGTTGATTTACCAGATCCAGTTGGACCAGTAACTAATATTAGTCCCTGAGTACTATGAATTGCTTTTCTTAGATTTTTTAAATCTTGTTCTTCGAAATTCAATTGTTCTAATTTAATATCACCTGCATCTTTATTCAGAATACGCATTACAATTCTTTCATTATTTGCAGTTGGTAATATCGATAAACGAAGATCGACAACTTTATTTTCTATTTTAAAGTTTATTGCCCCATCTTGTGGTAATCTCCTTTCAGCAATATCCAGTTTACCCATAATTTTAAATCGAGTTACAACTGCACCATAATTGTCATGTAGAAACTGCTTGTATTGTTCTTGTTCTTGCAACATTCCATCTAATCGATACCTTACTCTTGAAGAAAATCTATAAGGCTCAATATGAATATCACTTACTCCCATTTTAATAGCTTCCGCTACTACAGCAGTACTAAATTTTATAACCTCAGATTCATTTTCAATGGCTTCAATGTCTTCTTCAGGAGCTTTCTCAAGGACTTCACCAGCTTCACCTAAATCAGAGTCAAACGTTTTTATTTTTTTTCTATTTTCATCACGTATTGATGCAATTGTTACTTCATCAGTTTCACTTGATAATCTTTCTATGAACTCTGAGATATCAGAAACTTTCGCAGCATGAAGTTCAATATTTTTTTTTGTAATTGCTTTTAAATTTCTCATTAATCCAAGTTTTGAGCTATCTGAAATTGCTATATGCAAAGTTTTTCCATCAATCTTAAATGGTGCCACAAAATTTACTTTTATATAATTTGATGGCAATACTGTTTTAACTTCATCAGTAATCTCAACTTTTTTTAAATCGACTGTCTCTAAATTTTGTTCCTTGATTAATAAATCAATAATCTTTTTTTCATCCGTAAGCTTTAATTCAAAAATAGCATCAATTTGAGATTTATTACTTTCAGTGCTTATTTTTTTGATATTAATTAAATCTTTCCCGGAAATAATATCGTTATCAATTAAAACATTAACTAAATTAATTTCACTTTCTCTACTAATTTTTAACATTACAAAATCCTTGGAGCTATAAATACTAATAGCTCATTCATTGTATCAGATTTTGATGTTCCTTTTAATAAATTTCCAACTACAGGCATTTTACTCGCACCTGGAACACCCCGTTTACTACTAGCCACATTATTTTTCTTGATACCCCCAATAACTACAATATCTCCATCTGCTACAAGTAATTTGGTGTTTATTTCCATTGTATTTATTCCAGGTGTGCCGGGTGTGGATCTATTAGGCGTATCGTTATTAACTACTATTGTTAACATTACATTTCCATCACCAATTATATTTGGTGTTACAGTAAGTTTCAACGCAGCATCAGCAAAAGTATCAGCTCCATCACCTCCAGAGACAGGAATTTGTTCACCTTGTTTAATACTTGCTGTTTGGTTATCTAAAGTAAATAATTTTGGATTAGAGACAGTTTTTCCTAATCCCTGAGACTCGAGAGCATCTAACTCTAATTTAAGAACTGCTGAACCAGTTCTTCTCAAAATACCAATACCACTTGTTGCACCAGCAGTACCAAAACTAAAAAGATTATCTGTTCCTCCAGAAGTAGAAAATGCACCAGTGCTATCAGACAACTCAGCTCCAGGTCCGCTAGATGCACCAACTGAACTTCCACCAATTGTACCACCAATTCTCTCTCTATTTCTTGTGTATGCAGCACCCATCTTTTTTCCTAATGCTTGTTCAAAAGATGAGGTTGCCTCTACAATGAAAGCTTCTATCAAGACTTGTTTAGTTCTTTTATCAATTTCTCTTATAACTTTATCAACAATATCTAAGTCTTTTTCCTTACCTCTAACTATTATTGATCTTGTAGTTTTTTCCTCGGTAACTTGTATCGGCATAAAACTTGAACCAGTTCCTACTGTAGTAAAAAGTTCTGTAATTGTAGCTTTGGCTTCTGCAGGCGAAATATAATACAATCTAAAAATTTCTGAGATGATAGGTTCAACTGAGTCTTCTAATTCTACTTTCTTTTTAACGGCTGATGCTCTAGCTGATTTATAGCTTTCTTGAGAAGTTAAATTTGATGGAGTTGACACTCTAATAATATTACTTGCAACATCAATATCTGCTGCATAACTTTTTAAATCCAATAGTGCATTAAATGCTTTATCCCATGGAACATTGTCTAGTTCAGCAGTTATTGCACCGGCAACTTCTTCACCAACTAAAATATTTATCTCACCTACCTCAGCCATTAAAGCCATTGCTTCTTTATAATCTAGATTTTGAAATTTAAATGAAACATTTTGTTTTAAATTTTCAAATTCCTCAGAAATTAATAGATAGTTTCTTTCTTTAACAGATGATAATTGTTTTCTTTTTTTAAGTTTTACAACATCTCCCTCAATTGGAATTGGTCCCATTTCAGCACTTTTTTCTAACTCTTTTTTCCCAAGCTGCTTAACATCTGTTTTAATAAGTGGAGTATTATGCTTAAAAGTCTTCTTAGCCATTTTTTCAGCACAGCCAGTCAACATTAAAAATAGTAAAGGAATAAAAATTAAAGATATTTTATTTTTAAATTTCATAAATTAAAAGCTTCTTTCAGAAATTTGATTTTTAAAATTTATTACTAATAATGACTCGCTATTCTTTTCAAATACAGCCTCTTTATTATTAACTGCAACTAATTTTACACCTGGACTTAATTCTTCAAACATTCTAATTGTAATAATATCTCCAGCCGCATTGATTAATGAAACAAATCCTTGATTTTGCTCAGCTGACATTACTCCAACTAACTTAAACTTATATAAACTCATTTCATTTTGTGCTTCTTGCGGGTCGCCGAGTGACATAGTGTTGCCCCCTGATAAAGAACTATCACCTACAAAAGGATCATTTAATGGAAGTGGTTCCTCATTATTTATTTCAGAGCTAATATTTGCTTGTGTATTTGCCTGATTTTCCTTAACTTTTTGATTAATCTCTTTAGCTTTTTCAATTATATTTTGCTCATTATCATGACTATCAGCCATTGAAACATTTGACACATATATAAAGAGTAAGGAAATAAAAATTATTTTAAAAAAATTCATCTGGTAACCCCACTATTGTTAATGTTCCTCTAACTTTTATCGTTCCAGTTGAATCTCCTTGTACCACTTGTATGGACTCTTTGTCAAAGTTTAACATCTTGTTAGATAAGGAAAGAGCTCTTTTAAATTTGATATATCCAATAAAATTGCCGTCAATTTCAAAGTCAACTGGTATTAAATAATAGGCAATATTCTTTATATTTTTAGCATCTTTCTTATTAGATTTGCCTGCAGATTTTCCATCCGCTTTTGCCAAAGCTTCTGCTTTAAGAACCTTTTTAATTTGTTTTTTTTCAATTTTTGAAATTACCAAATCATTTTGTCCTGCAAAAATACTTAGTGTCTGATAAAGACCCTCAACTTCAGCTTTTGAGTGAAAAAGGCTCGAATATTTCTCATATTCAGGTTTAAGTTTTTTAATTTTTTTCTTCATCGAGCTAACATCATTTGTGAATTGTATGGTTTCTTCTTTTTTCAAATTCATATCATCTAATTTAACTTTTCTAGTTTCCACCATCGGACTTAGAATTGCATAGTAAATAATTAGAAAAAATATAATTGCACCAGAAATAATACCAATCTTTATTAGAGTTTTTTTGTCTGCTAACTTTAAAATTTTGTCTTTTAAATCAGACATGTTCAAATTTTTTAAGTCTATATTCATATCTAGCGCCATAACTAACCTCTTTTAATTTTTACAAATACTCTAAAACCTTTCATTGTTGCAGTTCCGGCCTGACTACTTGGCAGTCGCATAGAAGACAACGATGCTTGTTCAACTAATTTTTGTTTACTTAGATTGTCGATAAACTTTAATATATCCTGATCGCTCGCTGCCACCCCTTGTATAGTCAAATTTCTTGTTCCTTTAAACTCTACTTTATCAAATCTTACTCTATTCGGGACACTTGATGCTACTTGAGCTAAAATTCTGTAAGTTAATTCTTTGTTAGAAGAAAGTGATTTACTTAATTTTAAAGATGTATTGATTATACCAAGTTCTTTACTAACTATTTTTTTTTGTGTTACTATTTTAGAATGTTCTGCTAAAACTTTGTCATATTCTTCTAATTTTGCATTGTAAGAAAAAATATTCCAAAAAGATAAGCCAAATAATAGTAAGTATACTGCAGCTACAGCCGCTGAAACTCCTTTAAAAGCAAATCCTGAAATTGCTTTCATCTTTTTTTGTTTCATTACATTTGATCTGTCGGGCAACAAATTGATATTTTTTACAGCAGTTACAAATTTATAATAACCAAATACATCTAGTTTTCTAAATGCTAGTCCAATAGAAGTGGACAAATATGATTTATTAACTTTGTTATCTAAAATTTGTTGATTTTGAGTTGGAATTTTTAAACCCTCAGTTGGATCAAAGGTATTGAACCCAACATTCATTAAACTTTTTCTAAAGCTTGCAAGGTAATCCTCAACACTCTCAATATCGGATACAACTTTGATATTTCTTATTCTTTTTTCATACTTGGTTTCAAAATCTTGAATAGCTTGTTTTACTTGAGTAACGTATCTTCTAACCAATCCCTCTTTTTCTTCCGCATCCTGTGATTCTTGTAAAATTTTTCTATCTTGTCCTCTTATAAAGATATCTGTTATGATTGGATTATTATCATAAAGGATCATTAAATAATTTTCATCTAAACCAAACTCTAAAACAGCAGTTAAATTAGCGTCTTCTGGTCTATTTGTTAATTGATTAGATTGATCTACAGCTGACTTTAAAGCAAAACATTTTACATCAATAATGACTGGGTTTAAGCCTGCATTTTTTATTATCGAAGTATAACTATTGATATCAGTCAATTTAGAAGCAACAAATAAAATATCCATGGTGTTATCTTTTTGATTCCTATTGATAACTTGATGAAAAATAGAATAATCTTCTAGGTTATCTGTTAGTTGCACTAAATTTTCCCATAAGGAATTTGTTTCAATTGCCTTCCCTAACTCCTCATCATTCATTAAAGGTGCTGTTACAACTCTAATGATTGCACTAGTTACAGGTATTGATATTGCAACATTTGGTGATGATATTTTATATTTTTGAATAGCTAATTTTAATTCCTCTGAGAATTTATCAGCATTTTCTATAGGAGTACTATCGTCACTTACTTCAACTGGATGGATATAGAGTTTATCTAACACCCATTGATTAGCTTTATTGCTCGACACTTGAACTAATCTTATTTCTTTATTAGCAAGTTCTACTCCCAATATTTCTTCACCTTGTACGCTTGATTTTCCAAGTTTGGATTTAAAAAAACTTTCAAATTTTGATTTTAAATTTCCAACTTTTGCATTGTTAAAAGAAGATTTTTTTAAGTTGTTTCCAATAGAGGGCTTTTTTAATTTGATATCTTTTAATTTTCCAAAAATATTAGAAATTTTGTCCTTTAGTTGCTCTTGTTTGCTTGGTTCAGTATTTTCAATAGATGCAGTTGGTGCACTTTGTTCTTGAGATTTGTTTTCAGTATTGTCTAATGGTGTTTCAATTTTTTCCAATCCTCCTAATGTGTCTTGCAATTTTTGTTTATCTTCGCTTAAGGAAGTTTTTTGATCAGCTATATTTTGATTTTCATTATTGATTTGATTTTTTAATCTTTCACTTTCTTCTTGGACATCATCAAACCATTTTTCTAAAATTGGGATTGCCTCATCTAAATTTGTCGTACCAGATGATGAAATTTTTTGTTTTCCATCGATATAAAGTCTTCCAACCCAATTTTTTGACTTTAATTCACCCTTATATTTATCTTGCCTAACATAAATATGTAATCGCCCATCTTTTTTATGTATAACTTGATGACCAGAGCCAGCATCTTCATCTTTTTTTTCAGTTAAAGTATCAGAATTTTGATTTTCGTTGACCTCTAGAGTTTCTTTTTCATTATTCAGAGAGACTGGATCATCATTCTCATCTTTTTTTTCGTTAGAAGCTTCGAAAACTTGCGGTTGATCATTATTTTGATCATTATTTTGATTTTCAACCACTGGTACCTCATCAGATGGTAAATTTTCACTCTGAGGTTGATTAGTTTCTTCAACTTTTGATTGATTCTCTGACTCCTTGCCAGTTGAATCATCATTTATATTTTTTTTATCGTCTTCTTGATCACTCATAATAAGTTATAAAATTTTTTCTCTAACACAATTAGACGAATCTCTAACACAAAATTGTCATTTAGTCTAACACAAAAATAAATATTATGTTCAAAATGGGCGATAATTAAAAAAAAGTGAGTAAAATAGCTATTTTTTTAAAAAAGTTATTTTATCATCTTTAAATGTTAATTTATATTTCTCTAACACAAAGACAAAAATTTAATTGTGTTAGAGTATTTTTTAATTGTGTTAGAGTGAAATAATTTTTTTAAAGATTAAAAAAGTCAATAATATCAACAAAAATGAATATTTTTTAAAATTTAATACTTTTTGTGTTAGAGTTAATTAATTTGTGTTAGAGAAAATAATTTATAATTTTTTTTAATCTAAAATTATCTAAAATTAATAGAATTATAAAAAAAAATGAAAATTATTTGATATTTCAACTCAAAATTGATTTAATTTTTCACTTTTGAGGAGAATTTTAATAAGATTAATCAAATTTTTTTAAAAGAAGTGATCTTAAAGTGTTTTAAAGCCAAAATAAATTATTTTTTCCTTTTAATTTGGATTTCCTCTTATGTCAGTTGTAAATTCTTGATAAATCATAACAGAAATAGTGTTTAGGTTTCGTAATACTCTGTCAACATCCCATCCCAGGTTTACACTATTACAATTTAACTCTTTAAAATAATAAATTTCTACAAGTGGAAGGGAGGGTTTGAGCTCTTGAGCAATAATATTTAATTGTTTTGTTTTTCTCTCAATTGTAAAATTATACCTACAAACATTTGATGTTGCCCAATACATAATTGTTGTAAGTACGATTGCAAAAACTATCATTACTTTGCTTAATGAGATCATTATAAAATAAATTACAAACCATCAACAACTACAATTGTTAAATCATCTTTTTGTATTCGACCAGACTTTATAATATCTTCAACAATTTTATTTAATCTTTGGTGATTTGGAGTTTGTTGATACTTTTTAATGTAATTTTTAAAACCATCCGACTCTAACATATTTCCTTTTGTATCTTTTATCTCAGTGATACCATCTGTAAAAATATACATTGAACTATTTGAAAAATTAATTTTTGTTTCTTTAAACTTAAATTTAGGAGCAATACCTAGCGGAGGTCCTGCTTCCTCAAAGTTGGAAAAGTTTCCGTCATTATTATAAATTAATGGAGGTTCATGGCCTGCATTAGCTAAGGTCAATTCTTTTTTATTACTATCATAAATTCCAATTAACATTGTTACAAACATTCCTCTTGATGTTGTTTCGCATATTTCAGAATTTAAAATATTTAAAAGCTCCGCAGCAGAAAAATTTGTTTTACTTAAACATCTATACAAACTTGATGCCTTTGACATTAATAAAGAAGATTTAATTCCTTTTCCTGAGACATCTGCAACACCGAAACCATAAACACCCTCGGATAATTCGGCAAAGTTATAAAAATCTCCTGAAACAACTTTTGCTGGAATGTTAATACCTGCTATTGGAAAATTTTCTTTTTGGTTTTGAGACAACAAAGTTTTTTGAATTTCACCAACTATCTCTATTTCTTTTTGCATTCTGTTTTTATCAATCAAATCTTTTGCCATCTTAGCATTATTAATTGCTAATGCCGCTGGTCCAGACAAAGTTTCTAAAAGTTTTCTGTCATTCTCTTCAAATAATTTATTATTTGTTTTTTTATTTAAACAATGTATTACACCGATACATTCATCAGAAACAATTAAAGGCGAACATAAAACTGAATATGTTGTAAAATTTGTTTTATTATCTAAATCAAAATAAAACTCAGCAATTTCTCTTACGTCTTTACGAACATCACCTACTCTAATACATTTTTTCATCACTGCTGCTTTACCCATCACGCCTTGAGTAATTGGTATTTCAAAATCTTCAAGATAAGCTTGATGTTTTGAGGCAATACATTGGAATGACTGACTTTTTTCGTCGATCAAGAATATATTTGCAGCTTGTGCATTAATTCTTTTAATAATTAATTCTAAAGAATTATTTAATGTTTCTTTTAGATCAAGAGACTTGGCAAACTCTTGATTCATTTTAGTCACTAACTCTAAATCTTTGCTGCTAGTATCATCTATTTTAATTGTTTCCTTTTTTTTCGCCCCAAAAAACATGTTATTTATAAATTGATATTCATTAATATTTTGATAATTTTGACATTGATGGAAATCATTATTCATGCGCCTAATTTCTACTTGCACCTGACTGATGCAATTATATTTGTCCAATACTGCATTAATGGGCTCATAGAACTTTCCTCTCAAATTAAACTATAAATTGTGTTCTATATTATAGTATTTATCTTTGGAAGTATATGGGGGAGTTTTAGCAATGTATGCATTAATAGAATCCCAGATAATAAAAGTGTTATTTATGGTCGTTCCTATTGTCCTAAATGTCAAAAACTAATCAAGTGGTATGACAACATCCCTTTATTATCTTTTATAGTTCTTAAAGCTCAATGCAGAAATTGTTCTACAAAAATAAGTTCTAAATATTTTCTAGTAGAGTTAATTTCTGGTTTAAATTTTGTGTTGGCATTTTATTTTTTTGGTTTTTCATTAACAACACTTCTATTTTTTATCTTAAGTATTTGTTATCTTATAATTTTTTTTATAGATCTAAAACATTTTATAATTCCAAATGAATTAACATACCCTTTAATGGCTATTGGTTTTTTAAAATCTTTTGATCCTAATCTCGATATAGATTTATTTCCAAATTTTATTGACTCATTAATCGGTGGATGTTTTGGATATACGATTATTTGGTTAATAATTTTTGTTTATAAAAAACTTAGAAACAAGGAGGGAATGGGTTTCGGTGATGCAAAATTACTTTCCGCTATTGGTTTTTGGTTTGGCTGGGTATCTATCCCTTTTATAATATTTTTTTCATCAGCTATTGCTCTTGTAAGTGCCGTACCAGATTTAATTAAAAATAAAAAAAATCTTTCTTCGCAGATACCTTTTGGTCCTTACATTATCATAGGCAATTTAATTTTTTTGTTTTTATTTGATTATATAAACTTATTTTTAAATTAAATGAAAAAATTAATATTACTTATCACAATTTTAATAATCTCTTCTTACCTTTTTTTTGAGTTTGTAGGCGATAATCTAATAAAAAATGTTTTACAAAATAATATATCAACTTCCTTGAACAGAAATGTATCAATTGAAAAATTAAACATAAATTATTTTAAAGGCGAGGCAGATGTAAAAGAAATTCAATTATCAAATAAAGAATTTGCTGGGTACCTAATAAATATTAAAAGTATTAAGGTTAGTCTTGATGCTTTTTCAATCTTTTCAAATAATATTTTAATAAAAAATATTTTATTAAAAGATATAAAAGTGAATTATTATTTTAATTATGACGGACTTAAAATTTTGGATAATGTAAGATCATTTCAAAAAGATTTAGGTGATAAAACATCAAATTCTCATTCAAATAAATTTTTTAATATTGAAAATTTAGATGCTAAAAATATTTCTTTAGCAGTGCTTTCTCCAGATATGAATTTTGAAAAAACTTTTTCTTTAAATGATATGAATTTTAGAAATGTTGGTAATACTAATACTAGTAAAAACTACAAGGATATCCTTAAGGAAATTTTCAAAGATACAATGAATACGATAGAAGGAAAAGTTTTGAATGATAATATTTTGAATGAATTGCAAAATTATAATCCTAAATTAATTGAAGATAAAGTAAAACAGCAAATAAATAAAAAAAAAGATAAATTAAAAAATAAACTTAAAGAACTTCTAAATTAAAAACCAGGATCTCTCCAACTACTTCTATTTGATAAAACTTCACCAGGAGCAGCTAATACAGAATATAAAGTATCTATATCATCACTTGGTCCTGCAACATTAGCAAATAATTTATCACCGAATATTACTAATTCAGATAAAACTCCTTCTCTTACAAAAGAGCACTCTTTTCCATTAGCAGGAGAGCCTTTGAGTAATTTGTGAGAATTATTTATTCCACACTCATCGTCTGCAACACAAATATATGCATTTCCAATATTACACCTGTTTGCACCACCTGGTGGCTCATATACTGGGAAATAAACTTGTCCCTTAAACAAAGTTGGAGGTGCAGAAACCTTTCTAAAAGAATTTTCTTGTGGGTTGTCCAGATGGATTACCCAAGCATTTTCTGCATCGACAATACAATTAGCTGTTTGCTCAGTCACATCTACGCAAACACCTGGATCGTCGATTGACTTAGCATCATTTGCACCTTTGTGTGCTAATTCTGTGAAAGAACTATTGCCAATTGTCGGAATTACAACACCATTTAAATGTTCGAAAAAAGGATAATCAAAATCTCTAATACCATATAAGATATTATCCATAAATGGTGATTTGTCTCCTAATTGATTAAAGTCTCCAGTTCCCCCAAAAAGCCAAAAATCGTTAGTTGTCACTCCTATACCAGCATCCATTGAGAAAAATGAATATCTTCTATTTGTTGTATTGGCATTTAATCTGAACAAGGTTGTTTGATCAAAAAGTTGAGCATTGTTTTCAGTTGAGGTTGTTAGATTAATTTTAGTAATTTTTCCCTCTCTATCATTTATGTAAACCATCGCACCACGCCATGGTATATTTTGAGCTGTATCAGGAGTAATAACAACTGGAGAGGTAACAATAGCATTGTTGATATCACTTCCATTAGGTGTGTCGAGCTTACTTTCTCCAATCATTGGGCCTACTGGTGTTGTATCAATAATTGTAAGTGGACCTTTATTAGTGGCAGCACCATATAATTGTCCAGGATTTTCTAAATCATCTAATTCAACCATGTATAATGCAGAACCTGCGCATGGGTTGGAGTTAGATGCTCCACCACCCATAATTGCTACATATTTATCATTTGCAGGATCATCTCTCTCCTCAGCAATATCGGAAGGAAGTTTAACTATTCTTGGTGCAGACCAAGTCTCTCCCAATCTACTATAGTCAATAGCAGGATCAACTCCAGTAGAAACTTTACAAGACGTATTTACTAAAATATTATCTGAAATACTTTGTTCTTCATCACTATTACCCGCATTAATTTTCATTGTACTTTCAAAAGTAACTTTAAGTTGACCATCTATCATTCTTGCTTCACTGATTTTTACTGGCGTAATTGTGTCACCAACCATTTTTGAAGCAGTCAAAAGATCTGTATCGAGTGGTGTATTATTTTGAGCTCCTTCAATTACAATGCTATCAAAAGTAAACGTTTTACCTGTATAGCAAGATGCTGTACCGTTATTTTTAAAATCTACAGATGAACTGTTACCCTGACACGCTGCAATATTATCTTGAAAAGTTGTACCACCACCAGCGTCCGCATCATTTTTAACTGCTTTATTAAAATTTTTAACAGTTCGCCTACCCTCTAGTGAATCACCAATTTCTGCATTACCAGATGAATAAGTCTGAGATGTTGTTTTTCCCTCATGATCAGTAATGTAAACTGTATTGTTTACGTAATCATTATATACAGTAAACATATGCAATGGACCTTGGCCATTTTTTACAATTGGGTTTGTCACATCTAAAACAGTAAATCCAGATCCACCTCTTCCAAACGGAACAAACAATATAGTATGCCAGCTTGGAGTGGGTTCAAGTTGATTATCAGGTGTCAAACCTTTCATAAATACATCGTGAACAACAGGAGAGCCATCTACTCCAAATATAGCATTGCTTCCTCCTCTTTTAGGATTTTTGCCGATATTTCCTTGCAAAGCACCATTAATAATCAGGGGTAATTTTCCAGTCAATAATGGAGGTAGGAATGCCCATTCTTCTTGTCCAGTTTCAGCATTGAATGCATGAAGCAATCCGCTATTTGAACCTGCGTATAAAATATTTCTTCTGTCTTTTTTAGCATTTCTAAAACCTTGATAATTGTTTATTGATCTAAAATAAGCTTCTTGGTTTACATTAGTAAACTTAACATCTCCTTTTGGTGGACCAACCTCAATCAATTGTGAATGATAAATGTCACCAAGAACATGCTTTCTTAGTTCAGAGGTTTTACACTCTCCGTGATAATCAAAAAAATCCTGGCCAGCTATAAAACTTAATAGACCTTTCACTTCATCATCTGTACTATCATCTCCTTTACATGGTGTTGTGGTAGAAGTATAATAATTATTTATCGTATAACCTAATCTTAACATTTCATCCTCTATATTTGCCAGAGTATCTGCTTCTTCATTCACATTGTTCCAACTTTGGGCATCATTGTTAAAGTAAGGTACATCCTCAAGCACTGTCCATATATTTCGTTTATCATTTTTGCCAGGGTCATCTCCAGATTTTGCTTGGAGTCTCACTTGCTCTGCAGCACTCCAATTTCCTGGAAAGTCCATATCATGCTCAACTGTTCCATCTGGATTTAATGTTTTTCTTAAAATAGTCCCTTGCCATTCACCATATTGTTCATAAGAAAATTGTGCTTGATATAAAGAACCTCCTTCCTGAATTGTTGCAGTAATTGAAGGTGCGGTAAATGCTAATCGTTGAGCTAAAATTTGTCTAATTCTTTGCTGAAGTGCTGTTTGAAGTTCTTCAGGTGTTTTAGCAACTATAGTCGACTCACAATCTTCGGCGCCAGCTTTTTCACATGAACCAACTATGGCTAATTCGTCAAAAGCCTCCATACCATCAGGTCTAATTCCATCCCCATAAGCGACCATCAAACTTATGATTCCTTTTTTTCTCAACTTTGTGAGCCTGTCAGCTGTTCTCCCTTTAAATTTATTAGATTTTGTACCTGAGCTAGTCATTTTTCCATCACCAATAACAATCACATAATTTAATTGACAATCAGATGCAGGGTCATACGGTGAAACAGGGCCCATAAAATAATCATGAGCAATTTGTGAAAAAGCTTCTGAATCAGTACCAAATTCTATTCCTAAACGTTGAACAACCGGAATTGCTTTAGCAGCACCTTCGGGGCCAATACCAACATTTAAGCAAGAATTAAATGTACATACTTTACTTGTGCCATTTGGATGAACACCTTTCCAACCACCATAATAGTTACAACGTGTATTATTATCATGACAATAGCTACCACCTTTACCTCTCTTTGCTTTCTTTTTTAGTTTCAATGGGGCTGGTACATCATAATGGCCAGCGCTACCCTCACCAGAGTTCCAGTGTCCAAAACCAAAATTAGCACCACTTGTTAAAGTGGTATCTGATAATACTGCAACTATCGCACGTTTTGCCCCCTCTAATCTTGAAAGCAACGCACCTCCGTATTGTTGTTGCCACGCAGTATCTTCACTTCCTGAAACGAAAGCACTTTCGGTTAATTCATCAACGTGACCTTCATGACCGAACAATATTCTTCTATTTGCTCCAGTCCCAGATACATTCAAAAAACTTATGTCAGCAGTTATACCAATATCAGCAGCTGCTAGAGTTCCAGGGTCTATTTCTGAGTCATCAGCATTTAAATTTTTCTTAGTGCTAGATTTTCCTGCAGAAATTTGTGCAGTACACGTTGAGTTTGACGTCCATTCAACTCTTTGAATTCTATGACCTCTTCCACCAACAAACATTATATCGTCATCGCTTGTTAGAAAGTCAAAATAATCTATATGTCTAACCTGAGTTCCTGTAGCATTCGAATTACCATTACAAAACCTTGTTCTAAAATTATCAATCATTGGATAAGTGCTACTAGATTTCAGTTTATATCCGTGCACATCACCCTCATCAGCAATATAAACCATAGTTGAGTCGCTATTTATTCGTAAACTTACTCCATCGTATAGCCTGCCATAACTAGTTGTTTTACCTTTACCTCTTGCAGCAGCTCGAGCACATTTTCCCAAACCGAAATTACAACTTACCATAAATCCATTTTTACCATCTCTACCATAAGCTATCAAAATTGTCTGACCGCTAGCATTTTGACTAACATCAAAACCTTTATTCAAATTTCCTTTACCATTGGTGCTTGGATGTATGGCTAACCTACATTCATAATCTTCATTAATAGCAAAAATTGCAGAATTTCTATTTTTTGGTTGAGCTTGAACAATAAATAACAGATCCTCATTAGATATATTAGTATCAGGTATAGTAACCCCAGTTACAAAATGTACGCCAGCATAGGCCGGATTAGTAGTCACAGTTGGATATCTGTAAGCTTTTGATTTATTATCTTTCAAACCCCAATCACAAGTTCTATCTGTACTATGAGTTGCGAACCATCTTTCAAAATCATATGAGCTAGTAGTAAAATTAGTCCTTTCCCCTGAAGAATTAAATTTAAATAATCCACCAGTATTTTTATGGTTATTTGTAAATACTCGTTCGTTATTCCATACAATTGCTCCTGAATTAACTGTAGGTATTCCATCTCCAATCAGATTGTTCATACTTTTGGAACTATCTAATAAAATTAAAATGTTAGCAGGAACATCACCACTACCAGATCCTGGTGGTAACGGTTTGGCATTTGTAAATTGATTAAAATTTAAGCATAAAATAAATAAAATGAATATTTTAAATAATTTTTTCATAAATTAATAAATTTCCTCACCTCACCATTTTTACATCGGGTCCTGACATAAACTGTTTTAAATCAGGATTGGTGATGATTAACATTTCATAATTTCCTTGAGTACTTTCGACAACACCATAGGTTACTTTTTCTACGACTGATGATAGGCTGATACCTCCAACCCAATCGTCATTTAAAACTTCTTCAGTTGTATAGCCTAATTTATTTCGTGCAAATTCAAAAATTTTTCTCATTTTTGCCTCACCTTTTTTACCCTCAACTTCATTGCCAATAATCTTACCCTCTCTTACAAACACTTTTATAGTAGCATTGTCTAATTCTAGGTCGTCGCAAAGACTCATACTATCGTATTCTTTTACTAAAGTTAAATCCTGACTATCTTCATCAGAAGGATCATCAAGTAAATCATATTTTTCTGTTAAATTAGAAATCGAAGTGCCAATTTGTTCTTTCAAAAATTCGCAAGCTATAGTCATATTGATAAAACTTAAGTAAAAAATTATCGATACAAAAATACCAAAGATTTTTTTCATGTTTTAATCATACTAAATTTATATAAAAATTAAAATTGGACATTTAAGACAGGGTGATCATTTTGTGTTTAACTCGATAAAATAACTAAGCTTTCTAGTGGAATTAAAATCTCAGGGTTTTCATAGTCATCTAAATCCGTGCCGCTGGGCATTAGATATCCACATCCATAAATTCTATAGGCAGTTCCTTGTCTTTGAACATTAGTAGAAGTTTTTTTTATACTTGTACCAGCTCCTTTAAAGTTTGCAGAGCCAACATTAATTGAAAAAAATTCATATCTAAATCTTTTTAAATATTCTTTTTCTTTACTTGCATCCTCAGCATCTAAACCTATTTCATTTTTAGTTGGATTGTCTAAAATTGGAGCAATCAAATTACCAAAATTTTCATTAATCATGTGATCTGTTACTAATACACTTCCTCTCCTTAAAAAAGTTCCAATTATTGAATAGTCTGGATCTTGTGCACCAAGAGCATCTACGTCACTTTTTGTATAAAAATAATCCTGTTCTCTAACTAAGTTTCTAAAACTTTTAAAACATGGAGTTTGTGTTGGTGTCACTGAGTTTCTCGGGGTATCTCTACCATCTGTATGTCTAGCAATTCCATCAACTGCGATGGCATTAAGTTCTTTATAGTAGTTATCATGAGCCATAATTTCGTGGGGTTTAGATCCGACTGGTGGATCTTTAAGAGTTTCAACTTCTGTCCAAGGTCCAATCATTCGATTTAAAATTTGTTTTTCTGCTTCTAGTAAAGCATGTTCTGCTACATAGAATGTTTGCTGATATTGATCACTAGTATTATTACTTTGATGATCTCCTGAAGAAATGACAATTAAAGTTCCTCCCATTAAAGACATTACTAGTAACAAAACAAGCGAAAGAATTAGAGTAAAACCGCCATTATGATTATTTTTTTTCATCAATAATTACCCTCTGCTGCAATATTTCTTGTATGCACTGTTACTACAACATTATCTCTTAAGTTTCTGTCAGAGAATGATCTAATACCTCTAGAAAATCCACTCAACTTTCTCTCTTTTCCCTGCTTACTTTCAAATCTAAAGAAAGGTTTTTCAGATTTAAATGCTACCCTAATATCTATAGCTCTAACTTTATATAAATTGTTCCTTGATTGCTCTGTTGTAGGACTTGGATAAGGTTTTAGAACTTTTCCATTAGCGTCTAAAGGTACAAACTCCATATCCTCTACATAATCTCTAATAAGTTCCTCGTGATAACATTCGGGACAATTTGAAATCCATCTTCCTGTTGGTGAATTAATACTTTGTTCCCAACTTATTTTAGATTTATAAATTGCATACCTTGGATTTATAGGTGCATTATTTACATTTGTTCCATCATCTTCAGGTTTTGCATAATAAGTGAGTTTATATCTTTTGTAGGGTTGATTTGTATCTCTTTTGTTAAAATCATCATAAACAATATGAATTTTATCACAGCATGTATCATCTGAATTATGTTTTGTTGGTGGAGTAGGTATTGATTCTGACTCTGGTGGCGAATGTCCTAACTGACTACTAATTATAATAATTGGATCATGACTTTTTTTTAAAGTATCAGCTCCTCCAACGAACTCTAAGTAACTTTCTTTAGGGATACCTTCACTATTTTGACCAAAATAATATCTAAACCCAGCCATTCTAATATCTCTAATTAATAATTCTATCAAATCCCTTGATGATCTACTAACTTTAGCTTTTTCTAAAACTTGACCATAAGTTGTATTTACAACTGTATACGTTGTATAAATTGCAGCCATCATGATCGTTGATACTACAACGCCAATTAAAATTTCAATTAAAGTAAGTCCAGCAGTTGATATTAATTTTTTTTTAATCATGGAAATTTTCTAATCATTTTTTGAGTTTATAGTCTGTTTGAAAATATAAATATTTTCTTTTTTTTCCATTATTTAATCTCATTTCAACTCTACCCATATAAAGAGGTTCATCGTACACTGAGTCTACTTTATAATGACATTTTGTTTCATCGTTCCAACGACAAATTTTAAATACTTGCAATTTTTTTTCTTCGGCAGAACTTTTACATTTAAGAAATCTATTTTCTTGAAATATTGTATTCCATTTATCCATTTTATTTCTCGGAGCATCAATTTTTTGGCTTTCATATATATCTTCTTTTTTTTGCACAGCAGTGCCTGCTGTGGTGTTAGCTCCCCCACATTTTAGAGTAGGTGTCCATTTAGATTTGCTCAGATGAGTTGAAAAATTATCTAATGGATTTCCATTCAGTTCAAATTCGCCAGTTTGCGCATTAAACTTTATATCTTTATTATTAGGATCTTGCCCATAATAAGAGTTTTTACTGCCAATGACATCTTCTGCAATCATTTCAGTTAAAAAATTTGCTTTAGTTCGCTCTCCAGAATTATCAATTGATTGGACTGAAAAGTTTGTCATTTGTAAAATTGCAATAAATCCAATGCCAACTATAGCTGTTGAGACTAGCGCCTCTAGAATAGACAATCCAGAGATCATATATTTTTTTTTTGTCATTTTATTGCAATGTCCAACTTCCATTTCTTTTATCCCATTTTTCTAATTTCACATTACCAAATCTTGACCATTCTATCTTAAATGACTGCTCAGATGCACTTGGGTCAGCTTGATCACATTGAGACTGTGTAGATGTTCTTCTACAGACAATTAATTGATTGCTCGGAGAGTTTAACATACTTTGCATTGATAGCCCTCCCCCTTCTTCTTCCTTTGGTGGTGGTGGTGATGATGTAAAATTTGATGTTGCACTAAACCATCTTTCATTTTTACCAAAACAAACAGCTACAGTTTTTTTTGTCCAAGTTGTTGCTATATTATCAAGTACAATTTGTCTTACTTCAATACTATTTCTTCCCTGATGTGGATCATCATCCCAATAAGTAGTTTCATCAGTATTGCATCTACTATTAATATCACTCCACCAGGTGCTAGTTGAGTCATTTATTAAACTTGCTAGTTTGGCTGGTTTCATTCCTTTTGAGGTTACATGCAGACTATCTGATTCTTCTTTTATATGTACTTGAACAAAAGCGTATTGCCCCCTTTTTACTTGAGCATTGATTCCATCAAATAAAGATTTAATTTTTATGACAGAACTTCTTGTTTCTCGATCAATTCGCCATTCATTAAATTTTGGGTAACCAACACCAGAAATGACACCAATAATTACAACTACAACAAGTAATTCTAGAAGGCTGAAGCCTTTAATTTTCTCGTCCTGCGCTCGCATCTATTTTTCCTGCTTTTACTAAATCTTCTAAAGATTTGGTCATTGTGATCATACCATCTTTAACAGCAGTTTGCATGATGCTTGGGATCTGATGTATTTTAGATTCTCTTATCAAGTTTTGAATCGGAGGTGTACACTTCATCACTTCAAAAGCACCACAACGGCCTTGGCCATCTTTAGTTTTCAGAAGTCTTTGGGTTACGACCATTTTTAACGATGTAGAAATTTGTGCTCGAATTTGTGCTTGTTGCTCAGGTGGGAATACGTCTATAATTCTATTAATCGTACTTGGTGCACCACTAGTGTGTAATGTGCCAAACACTAAGTGCCCAGTTTCAGCAGCTGTTAATGCTAGAGAAACTGTTTCTAAATCTCTCATCTCACCAACTAAAATAACATCTGGATCTTCTCGAAGAGCAGCTTTTAAAGCGGTTGCAAAAGTCTGTGTTTGTTTACCTACTTCTCTGTGTGAAACAATACTTTTGATATCCTTATGAATAAATTCAACTGGATCCTCAACTGTTATTATATTTGAGGTTCTTGTTTTATTTATCTCGTTTACAATTGCAGCAAGTGTTGTTGATTTACCTGAACCAGTAGGACCTGTTACTAACACAAGTCCTTTATGCATATCTATAATATCATAAAGCACTGGAGGTAGATCAAATTGATCCATGGTTGGGATTACACTTTCCACTCTTCTTAATACAGCGGCAGGACCCTGAATTGTTTTGTAAAAATTTGCTCTAAATCTAAGTCCGCTTAATGTTACCGATGAGTCTAGCTCATGGGTGTCCTGAAATCTTTTCATTTCAATTTCATTACAATTGGTAGATAGTAAATCTTGTAAATCTTGGGCTTTTACTAACACATCGGGTATTTTATGAATTTCACCTGTTTGTCGATAAGCTAAAGGCCAGCCAGTTCTAATATGAAAGTCAGAAATTTTTTTATTATTTTTTGCTAGTTCTTCTAATTTTTCAAACATACTAAATTTTATATATAATTTTTAGAAAAAACAATATTTAGTTACCCTAGAGCGACCAAAATAGGTAATTATTTAATAGAAAAAATAATAAAGAACCCACACAATCAGTGAGTATTCAAAAAAGTTTTTTGCTAGAAGCAATTGCTTTTCTGTGAATTTTGTCTTTAAAAATTTACCTAAGAAGATAAATCCCACATGAACCAAAGCTATTGAAATTACAATCCCAATTAAAATATATTCAATTGAGAAATTTTTATAGCCAAAATAAATTGCAGCTAAAAAAGTTAGCCAAGAGACTTTGGAAATAAAGATCTTGAATATAAGACCTGCTTTTTTACTAAAAATGGATTGTGTCTTTATTAAAGAGTAAGACCAGGTAAGGCCAATTAAAAAACTAATATACTTTAAAATCATTTTTTATTTTTCTCATGAAATACTAAGCAAACACCATTGTTACAATATCTTTTACCTGTCGGTTGAGGACCATCATCAAAAATATGTCCATGATGGGCATTACAATTTTTACAATGATATTCTGTTCGAGCATAACCAATCAAATAGTCAGTTTTAGTTTCAAAGACATCGGGCAAAGATTTATAAAATGATGGCCACCCCGATCCACTTTCATATTTTGCATCAGAGTCGAATAATTTTATTCCACAATTAGCACAATGATAGCTGCCTTCTCGTTTTTCATTATTGAGTTCGCTACTTCCAGCGCGCTCAGTGCCCTCTTCAAACATTACTAATTTTTGCTCAGCAGTTAAGTTGGGATTCTTTTTAGTCATTTAATTAATTTAGCACAGGATTGATGTAAAATAGAATGTAATTCAACAAGCTTATTAAAATCTTTATTATAACCACCACCTAGTACACCACACAAAGGTGCTCCTTGTGAAAAGAAATTTTTTGTTACCATTTCATCTCTTTTTCTAATTCCCTCATCGGAAATTTTAAGTTTTCCTAAACGATCGTTATAGTGAATATCTACGCCCGCAATATAAAAGACAAAATCAAAATTTTCTTCGTTTAATTGATTTAAATAGAAATCAAGAATCTTTATATATTGAGCATCCTCCATATTATCATCAAGTTCAACATCTAGGTCACTGATTGATTTTTTTGCAGGATAGTTTGACTTAGAGTGCATACTAAAAGTAAATACATTTTTATTATTCGCAAAAATATCTGCATTACCATTGCCTTGGTGAACATCTAAATCAATAATTAAAATTCTGCCAGCTAGTCCACGATCTAATAAGTATTGAGCGGCAACTGCTACGTCATTGAACACACAATAACCTGCACCCCCATCATAATTAGCGTGGTGACTGCCACCGGCGGTATTACAAGCAACACCATTTTTAATTGCAAGCTTTGTGGCAAGCACAGTTCCACCAGTTGCAACTAATGATCTTTGAATAACACTATCCACTAATGGAAAACCAATTTTCTTAATAGTATTTTGATCAAGGGTTTTATTTTTAACATCCTTGATATATTTTTCTGAATGTGCTCTCTTTAAAGTTTCATCAGAGCATGCATATGGTTGATGAAATTTTTTAACTATCTTTTTATCAATTAAATATTTTGCAAGTTCTCCAAATTTATTAATTGGAAACTTATGATCATCACCAATTTTTGCAAAATAGTCTTCATGATTAACAACTGATAAATCCATAACTATTCGATTACGCGGATTGGCTTGCCCGATGCACAAGCTTCGAGTGACTCGATCATTTGACTATAATAAACATTATAATTTTCTGCAGTCACATATCCTAAATGAGGGGTTAACAAAGCATTGGGTAAAAATCTTAGTTTGTTATTTTCTGGTAAAGGTTCTTTTTCATAAACATCCAATCCAGCACCTGCAATTACATTTGTAGACAAAGCAATTATCAAATCGTCCTCGTTTACTATTGGGCCCCTTGAAGTATTGATTAAAAAAGAAGTTTTTTTCATTTTATCTAGTTCTTTCAAAGTAATACAATCTTTATATCTTTTGCCACCCTGAACATGAATAGATAAGAAATCAGAATTCTTAATCAAATCATCTTTGGAACAAGGTAAAACATCAAGCTCTTTACATTTATCAAGATTAAGATTTTCACTCCAAGCCATTACTTGCATACCAAAAGCTTTGCCTATCTTTGCAACTTGAGAGCCTACTTTTCCAAGCCCAATTAATCCTAGGATTTTCCCTTTAAGTTCAACACCAACTGTGGTTTGCCAATAACCCTGATACATATTATCTATTTCCTCTTTAATATTTCTGGCTAACCCAAGAATTAAAGTCCAAGTTAATTCTGGAGTTGGGTTTAGATTACTTTCTGTTCCACTAACTATAATCTTCCTTTTCTTGGCAGCATCCAAGTCAATTGATTTATTTCTCAACCCACTGGTGATTATAAATTTTAACTTAGACAAATTTTCTATAATATTTTTTGTAATTGGTGTTCTTTCTCTCATGACTAATAATGCCTCAAAATCAGACAATTTATCTATGACATCAGCCTCATCCTCAAATGGCTCACTAAAAATTTTGATTTCATATTTTCCTGCAAGTTTTTCAAGATCAACAAATTGTTGAGAAACATTTTGATAGTCGTCTAATATTGCAACTTTAAGCATTTTTAATTTCTTTATTTGATAAAAATAAACCTAATATAATTAAAATTGCCCCAATCAAGTGAAAAAATTGAAACTGCTCATTATAAAAGAATATTGCCATCAAAGTACTAAATAATGGAATTAAAGATAAAAATATTCCAGCTCGATTTGCCCCAATGATTGAAACAGCGCCAGCCCAACAATAGTAAGAGCCAATACTTGGAAATATTGCAACATAAGCTAAAATATAAAAAAAATTACTGCTCATCTCAATAATTTTGCCTTGTGTCATATCTAAAATAAATAGAGGCAAAAGAAAAATTAATCCAAATGTGCAAATTATATGGACAAGAACAAGTAAAGATACTTCAAAGGTTCTTTTTCTCAAATATGCAGAATATATTCCCCAAGCAATAATTGCTCCGACCATAAATAAATCGCCTTTGTTAAAATTTAAGGTAAGTAAAATATTTAGATCAAGTTTAGTAATAATAGCTAAAATTCCTAAAACTGAAATGACTAATCCAGATATTTGAAAAATATTTGTTTTTTCAATTTTTAATAAAAAACAAACTAAAATTATTGTTACAGGTATTGCGGTATTAAAAAGTGATGCATTAATTACTTGCGTGTAATTTAAAGCGTTATAAGTAAAAGAAGTAAATATACATACACTGGTAGAACCTAGAATAAGAAATAATGATAAATTTCCTTTAATTTGATTTTTTAATTTTAATATCTCTTTATAGGTGAAAGGGAGTAATATTATCCATACTAGGCACCACCTTAAAAATGCGAGTGAGTTGGGAGGTATATTTTCTAAATAAGCAAGCTTTGCTAATGTAAAGTTTCCTGCCCAAAATAATGTTGCACATACTAGCATGATGTATGCCTTAGTATTTTGCATTTGATTAACTAAATCTTACTGAGCTATAAGGATCTAAATTTAGATTTGTGTTTTCTTTAGCTATCATTCCGGAGACAATCTTTCCAGAAATTGGGCCTAATGTCCATCCTAAATGATGATGACCAAAACAATAAAATACATTTTTATAATTTTTTGAGGGTCCCATTACAGGTAAAAAATCTGGCAGTGTAGGTCTAAAACCTAACCATTCATCTTCGTGTTCTGGAAGATCTCCTAACATATACTTAGCATTACTAATTAAATTTTTAATTCTTGATTTGGAGAGTGGATTATCTAATCCACCGAATTCAACAGTGCCAACTACTCTTAATCCTTGTTCCATAGGGGTGATACCAAATCCTCTATTAGAAAAAATTACTGGTCTACTTAAAAGATGATCACAATCTTTGAAGTGAACATGATAACCTCTTTCAGTATCGAGTGGAATTCGCTCACCTAAATTATCTGTTAATTTTTTTGAGAAAGCTCCACAAGCAATTACAATTTTATCGAAAGTATGTCTTTCACCATCAGAAATAAAAACAGGTTTTTCTGTATCAAACTGAATATCACTAATATTTTTCTTTTCAAACTTTCCACCTTTTTTTAAAAATAAATCAAATAATTTAAGTAAGATTTTTTTAGGATTTCGAGCGTGTCTTGCGTATGGATAATAAACTCCTGCATGATAAAAAGGTTTTATATTAGGTTCTAGATCATGAATTTCAGACTTAGTAACAAGTTGTTGTTTTACACCAAGTTCATCTCTGACTTTAATTTCTAACTCTCTACTCTTTAAGTCTTTATCATTCCAAATATATAGAATGCCTTTGTTTTCGACGAGACCATCTAAATTTATTTCATCAAAAAGTTCATCATATGCTGGTAATGCTAAGTCTAAAATTTGATGCATATTTCTTGCAGTGTGCATCATCTTATTTTTTGTAGTATTTAATATGAATTTGAAAAACCAAGGCAACATTTTTGGCACATAATTCCATTTCAGAGCTAGCGGACCTGTTGAACTCAATAACATCGCTGGCACGTCAGCAAGAACATCTGTTCTATTCAATGATAGTGAAGCATAAGGAGAAAAGTGGCCAGCATTCCCATACGAAGCCGCTGGACTGCCAGGGTTATCTCTATCAAATATAGTTACATTAAAACCTTTTTTTTGAAGAAATAAAGCGTTTGAAACTCCTTGAATTCCTGAGCCAACAATCCCGACATGTAAATTTTTACTCATAAAAAAATATACAATCTATCTGTCAAATAAGTTAAGCGACAAATTATACTTAGGCAATCAATTGTTGATTGTGGACTCTAGCACTCATAACAATTCCAAAGCCAGTCATAGTTGCTAGCATAGAGGATCCACCATAAGACATGATTGGTAAAGGAGAGCCTACTATAGGTAGTAAACCTAGAACCATACTCATATTTATAG
Organism: uncultured Pelagibacteraceae bacterium; assembly: GCA_902541515.1. GTDB lineage: Bacteria > Pseudomonadota > Alphaproteobacteria > Pelagibacterales > Pelagibacteraceae > Pelagibacter. Next base: position 34,228 of record CACBRD010000008.1, read on the forward strand.
TAATGAATACAAAAATGGCTGCACCAAAACTATAACAAAAAATCTTTGCAAAATAACTTCTGGAACTAGCTCCTATTGCAACAATTCTATAAATAATAATTGCATAAATAACTAAAAGTATTGCAGAGCCCACAAAACCAAATTCCTCTGAGAAAAGTGTGAAAATAAAATCAGTATGTTTTTCTGGTAAAAACTCAAGATAGCTTTGAGTGCCTTTTAAAAAACCTTTACCAAATATACCTCCAGATCCGACAGCTATTTTTGATTGTATAATTTGATAACCAGCGCCTAGAGGATCTTTGTCAGGATTTAGAAAAGTTAATACTCTTAATTTCTGATAGGGCTTCAAGAAAGCAATGACAAAAGGTAAAGAGATTATAAACCCAAGGATAGTATAAATAAAATACTTATAATTAATACCTGCAAACCATAATACTGCTATTCCGCTTATGGCAATAAGAACTGCAGTTCCAAGGTCTGGCTGCACAATAACCAGTCCCATCGGTAAAAGTATTATTATTAAAGAAGTTAAAATTGTATAAATTGAATTTACATTTTCTAACTTCATTCGGTGGAAAAATTTAGCCAAGCAAACAATAATAAATATTTTCATCAATTCAGAAGGCTGTAAGTTAATAAAATATAAATTAATCCATCTTTGAGAGCCAGATGAGGTAATTCCAAATAAATAAGTTCCAACCAATAAACCTACAACTGCTACATAAGCTAGGTAACCTATAGAGAACCAATATTTAATATTTATAAATGACATTACTAGCATCATTAAAGTAAATACTGCTAGTTTGGTAAAATGACTTTTGGTATGAAATTTAACTTCACCACCATCTGTTGAGTACATTGTTGCTAAACTTATAAAGCCAAGTAACAATATACAAATTAACAATATATAATCAAAATTTCTAAATTTTTGAAAAAAACCAAGTCTATTTGTTGTAAATCTTGTATGTTGATACATCTATATCTCCAAATATTTTTTATTTCCCAATGACTCTCTTATTTTGTGTCGGTCAATAATTAATTTAAATAATTTAGTTGCCATGGGAGCGGCGGTTGTACTTCCATTTCCTCCATGTTCTACAATGACACTTAGTGCGTATCTAGGATTTTTATATGGCCCAAAGGCTACATATAAAGCATGATCCCTTTGCTCGTATGGAATCTGAAATGTTTTAAGATCAAGTTCTCTTTCTTCCTCTGTAATTTTTTTAACCTGTGCTGTACCGGTTTTACCAGCAAACTGATATTTTGGATTATCAATTCTTGAACGATAAGATGTACCCATGACTTCATTTGTTGAGCCAAAAATAGCATCTTGTATAATTTTAATATTTTTTGAATTTTTATAAAGCGGCGTAAATTTATCTATAGGCTGATCTTTAACTTTGTCATCTACAACAATATGAGGATAAATTTTGTAACCACCATTAGCAATTTGAGCAGTCATTAAACACAATTGAATTGGAGTGGTTTGGATATAACCTTGTCCTATTCCTGTAATAATTGTTTCTCCTAACAACCAACCCCTCCCAAGAGCATTTTTTTTCCATTGGGTATTTGGAATTAATCCTTTTTTTTCAATATCAAATAAATCACCAAAAACTTTTTCACCCAAACCAAATTTTTTTGCTGTTTCACTCAATTTATCAACCCCAAGTTTACGAGAAATTTCATAAAAATAAGTATCACAAGATTGTTTCATTGCATTTCTTAAACTTACATAACCATGACCCTTTTTCTTCCAGCAATGGTAAGTTTGCCCATACATTTCAGTTTTACCAGTGCATCTAACTGTAAAATTTGTGTTAACCACTCCATTCTCAAGTGCAGATAAAGCAACAATCGGTTTAATCGTTGATCCTGGTGAGTAATTCCCTTGTAAAGTTTTATTAACTAATGGTTTCATTGGATCATTACGAATTAATTGCCAATCATCTTGACTAATACCGAACACAAATAAATTAGGATCAAATGAAGGGGATGAATGCATGGCAATTACTGCCCCTGTATAAATATCCATTACACAGATTGAACCTGCTTTATCTTTTAATAATTCATTAGCTAACTTCTGTACCTCAGTATCTATAGTCAGTCTTAAAGTTTTACCTTTTTCACCTTTTTGAAATTCTAATTGACTAATTCTTCTGCCATAAGCATTCACTTCATATCTCTCGATATCATTTGTGCCTATTAATTTTTCTTCAAATGTTTTTTCTAAACCTACTTTTCCGACTTTTAAACCTGGGACAAAATTCTTTTTTATAGCTTGTGTTGATTCAATATCGTCTTGGTTTGCTTGACTGACATAGCCGACTAAATGTGTGAAATTTTCTTTAAAAGGATAGTTTCTTGAAATTGATATAACTGGTTTTACTCCGTTTAAATCATACAAATGATTGTTAATCTTTGAAAACTTTTGCCAACTCAAATTATCAGAAACAATTAAAGTCTCCCATGGCTTTATTTCATTTTTCTTTTTTAATACTTTTTTAAATTCGTTATCTGACAATTCGAGTAAATCTTTTAACCGATAAATAACATACCTAAAATCCTCGACTTGTTCTGGTATTACATGAAGTTGATAAGCTTCAAAATTGCCTGCAATAACATTTCCAAAATAATCATGAAATTCTCCTCTCACAGGAGCTAACTTCCATTCTCTAATTCTATTTTTGTCAGAGAGAGTTAAATACTTTTTATTTTCTTTAACTTGTAAAAAGAATAATCTACTGACAATTCCTATCATTACAAAAAATTTTAATGAACCTGTAATAAACATTCTTCTATTAATAGAATTAAGTTTCTTTACATTATCACTTGAAGAATTAATCATTAATTCCTTTCATGTAATATTTAAATATTGATACGAAAATTATATAAAGTAAGAATGTGCAAGTTGTATTGACTAGATAACTAGTTAAAACCAAATTGTACGAAAAAAATAAAATTAAAACTGAGTAATTTAAAGAGTTAATCAAACTTATTATAAATAAAAAGTAGAACCAATCTTTCATGGGACTTGGTCTAATTGTGATATTTCTTATATAAGCTGTAGCAATACAAATTAAAGTATAAGACAAACTACTTATTCCCAAAGGTAAACCTACAACAGTATCATTGAGTAAACCGGCAAAAAAAACAAAAAGATAATCAAAATGTTTAAAATCTTTTAAAGTAAAGAAAAAAATTAAAATAAATGGGAAATTAAAAGAAAAATATTCAATTTTTAAATAATTCAAATCAAATTCGTTAAGTACTGAAACAAATAATAAAATTATTGGTAACCAGGTATATAATTTTGAAAATGTTCCCTTTGTCTTTAAGTTAGCCACCTGTTCTACCTCCATTTAAAACACAACTCTTATATTCTTCAGTTCCAACATTAAAGCCGTCGGTATTAAAAAAAGATTTTCTGCATTTATGACCGTGTTCTAAGTTTAACTTTAAAAATTCTAATTCTTGAGTATCAATGTTGAATTGATTGATTTGTTGTTTTTGAGAAAAAATTTCATTATTTAAAACTGAAATTTGGTTGTTCAAATCATTAATTTTACTAGTTAAATTTTCATTTTCTTCTATAAATTTTGAATTAGTCTCCTCAATAATTTTAAGCTCATCTTCTAAAATCTTTAATTTTGACTCTTCAAGTTCATCACTTTTATCCTCAGTTTGAATTAATTCTGGTTCAACTTGAGAAATTTCAATTTGAGTAATTGTTTCTGCAAAAACATATTTTAATTGTGTAAAATCGCTGTAGAATTCAACGCTGTATCTATTGGAAGAACCTTTTTTTTCAGATCTTAATTTGCCTATTGGTACTCCACTTTTAAATATCGCTCCGGTACCTGAAGTGTAAACTATACTTTCATCAACTAGCTCCTCTGATAAACCTGCTTTAATATATTTAATTTGTCCGAAATTTTCTCCGCTCCCTGTGACTATTGCTTGAATATTTTGTGGTGCAATAGTTACCGGCACATTAGAATTTAAATCCGACAACAATAATACTCTTGAAGTTTTATAATTGACCTCAATTACTCGACCAACTAAATAAGATTGATCATAAATATTTGTACCTATTTTAATATCATCTTTACTACCTTTGTTTATGATGATACTTTTTAAAAAAGGACTATCATGATCAACAATAATTTTTGCTAAAATTTTATTTGAACTTGAAATATAATCATCAATTAGTACCTTTAGTTCTTGATTTTCATACTGAATAATTTCGTTAGACACAAAATCAGATTTAAGATTGTCCAGTTCGTCTTTATTTTTTTGATATTCATTAAAAAAAGTTGAATATTCAATAATATTAATAACAGAATTTCTGACAAAATTTTCTGGTATAGAAACTATGAAAGATGATCGATAAACCAACTCACTTAATCCAGCTTTCAGATATCTTACTACCCTAAAGTCTAGGCTAGATAAAAGGATAATAAAGATTGAAATAAAAACTAATGTAAGTAGAGAAAATTTCTGCTGTGTGCTTTTTTTTAAAAAAGCAGAACGAATTGCTATTATAAAATCATCTCTGCTAGAGGCCATTACTCTTAATATTCAGTCAACATAGTCGAGAATGTTTGTTCTTGATCAAGAGCCTTTCCAGTACCAACTGCTACACAAGATAATGGATCATCAGCAATGTGAACTGGCAAACCTGTTTCCTTAGAAAACCTTCTGTCTATATTTTTTAATAAAGCTCCACCGCCAGTTAAAGTTAATCCCATATCAACTAAGTCGGCAGATAATTCTGGAGGAGTGCTTTCTAATGCATCCTTTATTCCATTGACCATTTCTTTCAAAATATCATTTAATGCTTCTGCGGTATCTTCCTCTGTAATGTTTACTTCTTTTGGAGTTCCAGATCTTAGATCTCGTCCCTTAACTGCATAAGTATTATTATTCGTAGGAATAGCAGTTCCTATTTCTTTTTTAATTTTTTCTGCAGTGCTATCACCAATCATCAAATTATATTCTTTTCTCATATAGTTGACCATTGCACCATCCATTGCGTCTCCTGCTACTCTTAGAGATTTAGAGTAAACTAGGCCTCCTAAGGACATGACTGCAATTTCAGTTGTACCACCACCAATATCCACTACCATTGAACCGGTTGCCTCAGATATTGGAAGATTAGCACCAATAGCAGCTGCGATTGGTTCCTCAATCAATTGAACCCTTCTAGCACCAGCTGCTAAAGCACTATCTTGAATAGCTTTTCTTTCAACAGGTGTTGAGCCCGTTGGAACACAAATTAAAATTCTTGGATTAGCAAATGTACTTCCTTTATGAACTTTTTTTATGAAGTGTTTAATCATCTCTTCAGTCACAATAAAGTCAGCAATTACACCATCTCTTAAGGGTCTTATCGCCTGAATATTTCCTGGAGTTCTTCCTAACATCGTTTTAGCCTCATCTCCTACTGCCAAAACCTGTTTTTTTCCAGATTGATCTACAATTGCGACAACTGAAGGTTCATTTAAAACCACTCCTTGTCCTTTAACAACTACTAAAGTATTTGCTGTACCTAGGTCAATCGCCATATCCTGACTCCATATTTTTTTCATTCTCTCAAATATACCCATTAAAACACTCCTTTAACTTTTTTAGGTTCTATATTTTTGTAAAGAGATTTTTTTTCTCTTTTAATTAACATTTTATTTAATGCATTTAGATAAGCATTAGCAGATGCTACTAAAGTATCTGTATCCGCAGATTGCCCAACAGTAGTTCTATCATTCTCCTCAATTTTGACACTTACAGTTGCCTGTGCATCAGTTCCTTCTGTAACAGCATGTACTTGATACAATGACAACTTAACATCATGTGGATAAAGCTCTTTAATACATTTAAATATTGCATCAACGGGACCATCTCCTGTTTGTGTGGTATTTTTTATATCGCCAAAGACATCTAGTGTCATTTCAGCTCTTTGTGGCTCACCAGTGCCAGCAAAAACTTTTAAAGATTTTAAATTTATTGCATTAATTTTATTGTCGATAATTAAGCTATCATCAACGAGAGCGACTATATCTTCATCATAAATATGTTTTTTTTTATCCGCTAAAATTTTAAACTTTCCAAATGCCGCTTGAACAACATCATCTGTAACATCAGCGTAGCCTAAATCACTTAATTTATCTTTAAAAGCATGTCTTCCAGAATGTTTCCCCATCACTAATGATGTTTTTTTTACTCCAACACTTTCTGGTGTCATGATTTCATATGTTTCTCTATTTTTTAACATTCCATCCTGATGAATGCCAGACTCATGAGCAAATGCATTTTTTCCAACAATTGCCTTGTTATATTGAACTGGAAATCCTGTTGCATTTGAAACAATTTTTGAAGCTTTACTAATTAATTCTGTTTTTATACCTGTCTCATAGGGTAACAGATCATCTCGTGTTTTAATCGCCATGACTATTTCCTCTAAGGCTGCATTACCCGCTCTTTCACCAATTCCATTAATTGTGCATTCAATTTGTCTTACTCCAGCTGACAAACCTGACAATGCATTTGCAACTGCTAAACCTAAATCATTATGACAATGAGCCGATATAATTGCTTTATCAATATTAGGCACATTATTTTTGATTAATTTAATAGTTTTAGCAAATTCCTCTGGTATTGAGTATCCGACTGTATCAGGAATATTTATTGTTGTGGCACCACATTTGATTGCAAGCTCGATTGTTTTATACATAAAATCTAAGTCTGTTCTTGTGCCATCTTCACAAGACCATTCAACATCATCAGTAAATTTTTTTGCGTATGTAACACTTTCTTTTATAGCCCCTAAAACTTGTTCATTAGTCATATTTAATTTATGCTTCATATGAACAGGGCTTGTTGAAATAAAAGTATGGATCCTAAATCTTTTTGCAAATTTCAAAGACTCGTGACAAGCATCTATATCTTTTTTAGTTGCTCTTGCTAATCCACAAGGAATGGAATTTTTAACACTTTTACTTATTGCACTTACAGCCTCAAAATCACCAGGAGATGAAATTGGAAAACCTGCTTCTATAATGTCGATTCCCATTTCATCAAAAACTCTTGAGATCTGAATTTTTTCTTCAACACTCATTGAAGCGCCAGGTGATTGTTCACCATCTCTCATTGTTGTATCGAAAATGAATACTTTATCTTTATCAGCCATATTAAAATTTTTTGTTTTTGAAATATACAACCTCTCGTTTAGATTGCAAAAGTAAAATAATGAATTTGTCCCAATTTGGAACTAAAATTTACTTCTTATCACTATCAACTAATTTCTTCTTACCAATCCATGGCATCATAGCTCTTAAATTAGCCCCAACTTTTTCAACTGGATGTTCAGCTAATTTTGCCCTTGTAGCAAGAAAGTTTTTTTGGCCACTTTTGCACTCATCCATCCATTCTTTCGTAAATTTACCAGATTGAATATCGGCCAAAACCTCTTTCATTCTTTTTTTAGTTTCCTCTTTATTGATTACTCGTGGTCCAGATTGATATTCTCCATATTCTGCGGTGTTTGAAATAGAATAATTCATATTTGCAATTCCACCCTCATAGATAAGATCAACAATAAGTTTTACTTCATGAACAGTTTCAAAATAAGCCATCTCAGGTTCATATCCAGCTTCCACTAAAGTTTCATAGCCATTCTTTATTAGTTCAACTAAACCACCACAAAGAACAGTCTGTTCACCAAATAAATCTGTTTCGACCTCATCTTTAAATGTCGTTTCAATAATACCTGATCTTCCACCACCAACTGCTGAAGCATATGACATTGCCAAGTCTCTTGCTTTACCAGAACCATTTTGATGCACTGCAAATAAACATGGCACTCCTCCACCTTTTTCGTACTCACTTCTTACCAAATGACCTGGTCCTTTAGGAGCAACCATAAATACATCTAAATCTTTTCTGGCTTTAATTAGATCATAATGAACGTTCAATCCATGAGCAAATGCTATTGACTTTCCTTCTTTAACTCTTTGTTCTATATGGTTTTTATAAATTGAAGCTTGTAATTCATCTGGAGTTAAAATCATTACAACATCTGCCCATTCAGCAGCATCTGATAAATTCATAACTTTTAATCCTTTTGACTCTGCTTTTGGTATGCTTGAGGAACCTTCTCTCAATGCAACTACAACTTCTCTCACACCACTATCTTTTAAATTTAGAGCATGAGCATGTCCTTGACTACCATAGCCAAATATTGCGATTTTTTTATCTTTAATTAAATTTACATCTGTATCTTTTTCATAAAACA
>CACBRD010000009.1 GCA_902541515.1 uncultured Pelagibacteraceae bacterium
TCTATTGAGGACGATAATGGAGTTCAAATTGCTGTTTATAAAGTAGCTTATGGTTCGAAATTATTTTTTAAAAATGATGACAAAGTTAAAGCGAATACAAAAATTTGTGAGTGGGATCCTTATACTACCCCAGTGATTGCTGAAAAAAGTGGTATTGCAAGCTATGTTGATTTAATTGATGGTGTATCTATTCAAGAGACTACCGACGATGCGACAGGTATCTCTTCAAAATCAGTTGTTGATTGGCGTTCTCAATCAAAAAGTACAGATTTAAAACCAAGAATTACTTTAAGAGATGAAAAAGGAAACGTTATTAAAAAGGCGGATGATAATGAAGCAAGATATTATTTAGTTCCTGATTCAATTTTATCAGTTAAAGATGGTCAAAAGGTTTCTGCTGGTGATGTTATTGCTAGACTGCCTAAAGAAACTACTAAAACTAAAGATATCACCGGAGGTCTTCCAAGGGTTGCTGAATTGTTTGAAGCTAGAAAAGCTAAAGATAGTGCAATCATTGCTGAAAATGATGGACAAGTTATATTTGGAAAAGAAGTTAGAGGAAAACAAAGAATATCAATTGTGCCTGAAGATGGATCAGAACCATCTAACTATTTAATACCTAAAGGAAAACATATTAATTTCAATCAAGGTGAAAAAATTAAAAAAGGAGAATATTTATTAGATGGACAGCCATTACCACACGATATTCTTAGAATTATGGGTATTAAAGATTTAACTGAATATTTTGTTAATCAGGTTCAAGAGGTTTATAGATTACAGGGTGTGATTATTAACGATAAACATATAGAAACTATCTTAAGACAAATGTTGAAAAAGATTGAGGTAAAAACTACTGGGGATTCCTCTTATTTACCTGGTGAAATCATTGATAGAATTAAATTTGATAATGTTAATGAAAAATTAAAATCTGAGGGTAAAAAGCCAGCTACTGGAGAAAGAGTTTTAATGGGTATTACTAAAGCTTCTCTGCAAACCGAGTCTTTTATTTCTGCTGCATCATTCCAGGAAACTACAAGAGTTCTTACAGATGCTGCTATCAAAGGTAAGATTGATCCACTTAATGGCTTAAAAGAGAATGTAATAGTTGGACGATTAGTACCTGCCGGAACTGGTAATATTAAAAATAAATGGAACAAAAAAGCTCTACAAGATGATAATAAATTTCTTTCTGAGCAAGAACAGATTGAACAGCCAGAAACCCCTGTAAATCAATAAAAATAACACATTCGTTAACTAGTTTTAGTTTGACAAAATTAAATTAATAAGTAATTTGGCGATATTTTTTGGTTGGAATGTAGTGTTAACTTTAGACACTAAACGCTGCCACAAATAACCTGTCAGTTATTTCATCTAAAAATAAATAATTATAAAATTTACAGATATGCCAACTATTAACCAGTTGTTAAGAAAAAAAAGAACTCAACCAATCGCTAGGAACAAGGTTCCAGCATTACAAAAACAACCACTCAAACGAGGAGTTTGTGTAAAAGTTTATACTACAACTCCAAAAAAACCAAATTCTGCTTTAAGAAAAGTTGCTAGAGTGAGATTATCAAATGGGTTTGAAGTAACTGCTTATATACCTGGAGAAGGTCATAATCTTCAAGAACACTCTGTTGTATTAATTAGAGGTGGTAGGGTTAAAGATTTACCAGGTGTACGTTATCACATTTTAAGAGGTAATTTAGACACTCAAGGAGTGGCAAATAGAAAGAAAAGAAGATCTTTGTACGGAACAAAAAAAGGTAAATAGATATGTCTAGAAAAAAAACACAACCTAAAAAAAATATTGTTCCTGATCCAAAATTTAATTCCACAATTATTCCTAAGTTAATTAATAATATTATGTACGATGGTAAAAGAGGTGTAGCGACAAAAATAGTTTATGATGCAATTGAAAAGATTAAAACTAAGTCAAAAGATGAACCTATTAATATTTTTAATGAAGCAATTAATAATATTAAACCAACTGTTGAAGTGAGATCACGAAGAGTAGGTGGAGCTACATATCAAGTTCCAGTTGAAGTTAAAAGTAAAAGAGCACAAGCTTTGGCTATCAGATGGCTTATAGACTCAGCAAGAAAAAGAAAAGATAAACATATGTCTGATAAAATTTTTAATGAACTTTATGATGCATATGAAAAAAAAGGTGCTGCTGTAAAGAAAAAAGAGGATGTGCATAAAATGGCTGAGTCTAACAAGGCTTTTGCACACTTCAGGTGGTAAAATATTATGGCTAGATCTCACACATTAGATAAATATAGAAACATTGGGATCATGGCCCACATAGATGCTGGTAAAACAACAACAACTGAAAGAATTTTATATTACACAGGGAAAAGTCATAAGATTGGTGAAGTTCACGATGGTGCAGCCACCATGGATTGGATGGAACAAGAGCAAGAAAGAGGTATTACAATTACATCAGCAGCAACAACCTGTTTCTGGCAAGATCATAGAATTAATATTATCGATACACCAGGTCACGTAGATTTTACAATTGAAGTTGAAAGATCACTTAAAGTACTTGATGGTGCAGTTGCAGTGTTTGATGGTGTAGCAGGTGTGGAACCTCAATCAGAAACAGTATGGCGACAAGCTGATAAATATAAAGTACCGAGAATTTGTTTTGTAAATAAGTTAGATAGAACGGGTGCAGATTTTTTTAGATGTGTAGATATGATCAAAGACAGATTGGGAGCAAAACCATTGGTTATACAAGTACCAATTGGTATAGAAGCCTCTTTAACTGGTGTTGTTGACCTTGTTAAAATGAAAGCACAGGTTTGGAAAAATGAGGCTTTAGGTGCTGAATGGGAATATAAGGAAATCCCAGAAGATCTTAAAGAAATCTCTCAAAAATATCGAACAGAATTAGTCGAAATGGCCGTTGAGCAAGACGAAAAACTGATGGAATCTTATCTTAATGGTGAAGAAATTAAAGAAGAAGATTTGATTAAATGTATAAGAAAAGGAACATTAAACTTTGATTTTGTTCCTGTATTAACTGGTTCAGCTTTTAAAAATAAGGGTGTTCAGCCACTACTTGATGCAGTGATCAATTATCTTCCAAGTCCTATTGATATTGGTTCAATTAAAGGAACTAAATTAGGATCAGAGGATGAAATTGAAATGAAATTTGATGATAGTGCACCATTTTCTGCCCTAGCATTTAAGGTAGCAAATGACCCATTTGTTGGATCTTTAACATTTATTAGAATTTATTCAGGTACAATAAAAACAGGAACAGCTGTATACAATTCATCAAAAGAAAAAGAAGAAAGAGTTGGTAGAATGTTGTTAATGCATGCTAACTCTCGAGAGGATATCAAAGAAGCTAACGCAGGTGATATCGTATCATTAGCCGGTTTGAAAAATACCATTACTGGTCACACGTTATGTGATAAAGATAATCCAGTCCTTCTCGAACCTATGGAATTTCCTGACCCAGTAATTGAAATTGCTGTTGAACCAAAAACAAAAGCTGACCAAGAAAAAATGGGAGAAGCTTTAGGTAGATTAGCTAAAGAAGATCCCTCATTTAGAGTTTCATCTGATGAAGAGTCTGGACAAACAATTATTAAAGGAATGGGTGAATTACACTTAGATATCATAGTTGATAGAATGAAAAGAGAATTTAAAGTTGAAGCAAATGTTGGAGCTCCACAAGTAGCATACAGAGAAACAATAGAAAACTCATCAGAAGTAGAGTACACACATAAAAAACAAAGTGGTGGTGCAGGACAATTCGCAAAAGTCAAATTATTAGTAGAACCACAAGAACCTGGTAAAGGGAGAGCTGTTGAAAGTAAAATCAAAGGTGGAGCTATTCCAAAAGAATTCATTCCAGGTGTGGAAAAAGGTATCGAAACAATATCAGATGGTGGAATTTTAGCAGGATTTCCAATGATTGATTATAAAGTTACAATTTTAGATGGTTTACATCACGATGTTGACTCTAGTGTATTAGCTTTTGAACTAGCAAGTAGAGCATGTTTTAAAGATGCTTGTACAAAAGGTGGTTTAAAATTATTAGAGCCAGTCATGAGAGTTGAAGTAGTAACTCCAGAAGACTATATGGGCGATGTTATTGGAGACTTAAATAGTCGAAGAGGACAAATAAGCACTCAAGAACAAAGAGGTAATGCAACTGTAATAACTGCAATGGTGCCTTTAGCAAATATGTTCGGATACATCAATAGTTTAAGATCAATGTCACAAGGGCGAGCACAATATTCAATGTTTTTTGATCACTACGCAAAAGTGCCACAAAATGTTCAAGACGAAGTAACAAAGAAAATAGCAGGCTAAAATGGAAAAACAGAATATTAGAATTAAACTTAGAGCTTACGACAATAAGATTTTAGATGCCTCAACTGAAGAAATTGTTAATACAGTTAAAAGAACTGGAGCTACAATAAAAGGTCCAATTCCATTACCAACTAGAATTGAAAGATATACAGTTTTAAGATCTCCTCATATAGATAAAAAAAGTAGAGAACAATTTGAGTCACGAACCCATAAAAGATTAATTGATATAATTGAGCCAACACCACAGACTGTCGAGGCTTTAATGAAGTTAGATTTAGCATCAGGTGTCGATGTGGAGATTAAGATATAATTATGAGTGAGATTGCTTTATTAGGAAAAAAAATTGGAATGACTAGAGAATTTTATAAATCTGGTCAGTTGGTGCCAGTTACTGTATTAAAAATGGAAAAAGCTAGAGTAATTCAGGTAATTGATAAAGAAAAAAGAGGTTACACCGCTGTTCAACTTGGATACGGAAAAATTAAAAACTCAAAACTAACAAAAGCTATGAAAGGTTATTTTTCAAAAAGAAACACTGAAGCTAAAAGGAAACTTAAAGAATATAGAGTTCAAAATATTGAAAATTATAAAGAGGGAAATGAATTTGGTTTAGAGATTTTTAAAGATGTTAAATTTGTAGATACTAGATCAAAAACGATTGGAAAAGGTTTTGCAGGAGCTATGAAAAGACACAATTTTGGTGGTTTGAGAGCTACACATGGTGTTTCAATTTCACACAGATCACATGGTTCAACGGGTCAAAGACAAGATCCTGGTAAAGTATTTAAGGGGAAAAAAATGGCTGGACATATGGGAGATAAATTAAGAACTATGCAAAATATCGAAATTATCAAAACGGATCTAGAAAATGAGCTTCTATATTTAAAAGGTTCTATCCCAGGAGCAAAAAATTCTGAAATTCTCGTAAAAGGTTCAGTTAAAAATATAAAAAAAATGACTATCAGTGAAAAACATAAAGCTGCTGAATTAGCTAAGAAAACACCGGAGAAAAAGAAAAAATAATGAAAGTCGATAAAATTAATTTAGATGGTAAAAAAAGTTCTATTGAAGTCTTAGATAAGATTTTTTCGGCTAAGATAAATAAGAAATTAGTGAATACAGTTTTATATAAGACTAATGCTAATTACAAAGGTAGACACGCAAAAACTAAGCAGCAAAACGAAGTCTCAGGTCCAACATCAAAAATTTATGCACAAAAAGGAACAGGTAATGCTAGACACGCCAGTAGAAAAGCCCCAATCTTTGTTGGGGGTGGTATAGCTCATGGTCCTAAAGGGGAGTTATCCTACAAAAAAAGAAAATTGAATAAGAGTGAAAAAAAACAAAGTATAGCATCTTTAATCAGTGATAAGATAAAGAATAATAACCTTCTTATTTTTAACGATTTTAGTTCTAAGATAAAAAAGACTAAAGAGATGAACTTAATTTTAAAGAAATTTCAAATATCAAATTCAATAATAATCCTAGATAAAACCTCAAAAGATAATGTTGAAAAATCAATTAGAAATATTCCAAATATTAAAGTAACAGACATTAATCATTTTAGTGCTTTTGATATAGTCAAGTTTGAAAAAGTTGTATTTACCGAAACATCTGTAAAAGAATTAGAAAAGAGGTATGCTTAAGATGGATAAGATACATTTATACGACAAAATTTTATCACCTTTAGTGACTGAAAAATCAACAAATTTATCAGAACAAAATAAAATTGTTTTTAAAGTGCCATCAAAAGCAAATAAGAAAAATATAAAAAACAACATCGAAAAAATTTTCAAAGTAAATGTTACAAAGGTTAATATTATCAATAAACAAAATAGAACTAAATTAACTAGAGGAAGAAAAGTTAAAGTCTCTGGTTTTAAAAAAGCAATTATAACTCTTAAAAAAGGTCAAAGTATTGATCTAACAACTGGAATTTAAAATGGCACTAAAAACATTTAAACCCTATACGAAATCTACTAGAGGAACAATTCTTGTTGATAGAACTGGTCTTTGGAAAGGTAAACCATTTAAATCTTTAGTTTCACCAAAAAATGCAATGAAAGGGAGAAACAACAATGGTCATATTACATCTATCAATAGAGCTGGTGGACATAAAAAGATGTATCGACATGTCGACTTCTATAGAAAAAAATTTGATATGCCAGCGACAGTAGAAAGAATTGAATATGATCCAAACAGATCTTGTTACATTATGTTAGTAAAATTTGATGATAATACACATGCATATTATCTGGCACCACAAAAAATAAAGGTAGGTGATAAAGTTGAAAATGGATCAAAAAAAGAGATTAAAATCGGGAATTGCATGCCGTTACAGGATATCCCGGTTGGTATAGATATTCACAATGTTGAAATACAACCAGGTGGCGGAGGTAAAATTGCAAGATCAGCTGGAACTTCTGTTACGATTAGTGGATTGGATGGGAATTATAGTTTGATTAAATTAGCATCAGGTGAAGTTAGAAAAATCGATTCAAGATCATTGGCAACTATTGGTGTATTAAGTAACCCTGATCAAAAAAATATCAAAATTGGTAAAGCGGGAAGATCAAGATGGTTAGGAAGAAGACCACATACAAGAGGTGTTGTTAAAAATCCAGTAGATCACCCACATGGTGGTGGAGAAGGTAAATCAGCAGGTGGAAGACATCCAGTCTCTCCTAAAGGACAATCAGCAAAAGGATTGAAAACAAGAGATAATAAAAGAACTGACAAATACATCGTGAAGAGAAGAAACAAAAGGAAGGATACAAAATAATGGCTAGAGCAGTATGGAAAGGACCTTTTGTGGAAGAAAGCTTAATAAAAAAAGTTGATAAATATAAGACTGATCCAAAAAAAATTCCTATTAAGACTTGGTCAAGAAAATCAACAATAATTCCAGACTTTGTAGGAGTTAGTTTTTTGATTTATAATGGAAAAAAATTTATTCCTATTACTATATCTGAAGACATGGTTGGTCACAAGTTAGGTGAATTTGCACCAACAAGAACTTTTTTTGGTCATACACCTGCAGATAAAAAAGCAAAACCAGCTGAGGCAGAGGCGAAGAAATAATTATGAGTAAAAAAAAGAAATTAGTCAAAAAAAAAGAAAAAATAGTGAAATCTATTAATAACAATATTAGATCAAGTGTAAGAAAGCTTAATCCTATTTTAAAAGGTATAGTTGGGAAGAAAGTAGAATTAGCTATTAGAGACCTTCAGTTTTCAGAAAAAAGGATCACTCGTGATATCAGAAAGACTATTTCATCTGCTGTTGCAAATGCAGAAAATAATTTTCAGTATGATATTGATAAACTTGTCGTTAAAGAAGCATATTGTGGAAAGAAAATTACTATGAAAAGGTTTAGACCAAGAGCAAAAGGAAGAGCTGCACCAATTTTAAAACCTTATTCAAGTGTTACAATTATTTTATCAGAGGCAAAAAAAATGGAGAGTCATGGGACAAAAAGTTAATCCAGTAGGTTTTAGATTAGGTGTTAACAGAGGTTGGGACTCTGTTTGGTACGCTAAAAAGAAAGATTTTGGTAATTATCTTATAGAAGATTTTAAAATAAGAGAATATATCAAAAAAAATGTAATTAATTCTGGGGTTTCAAAAGTGATGATCGAAAGAACAGCAAACAAATGTTATGTTACAATTTACACTTCTAGACCAGGTTTTGTTATTGGAAAAAAAGGTAGTGATATAGATAAGATAAAAAATAATTTATCTAAGTTTACTTCAAATGAGGTTACTTTAAATATTAAAGAAGTAAAAAAACCTGAAACAAATGCTTATTTAGTTGCAGAAAATATTGCTCAACAATTAGTTAAAAGAATTTCTTATAGAAGAGCAATGAAAAGAGCAATGCAATCTTGTTTAAGATTGGGCGCTAAAGGAATTAAAGTTTCAGTGAGTGGAAGATTGGGTGGAAATGAGATTGCTAGAACTGAATGGTTAAGAGATGGCAGCATACCATCCCACACATTAAGAGCAGATATAGATTATGCGGAAGCAGAAGCACTTACGACTTATGGCATAATTGGAATAAAAGTTTGGATTTATAAAGGTGAGGTCTTTGCTAAAGAATTTAGTCAAGAAACAAATAAAGTTACACCTAAAGAGGGAAAACAATAAATGCTACAGCCAGTTAGAACAAAATGGAGAAAAGCTCACAAAGGTAGAATTCATGGAACTGCTTCAAGAGCAAATTTCATTAACTATGGCGCATACGCTTTAAAAGCACTATCTCCTGATAGGGTAACTGGTAAACAAATAGAGGCTGCTAGAGTTGCTCTAACAAGGCACATGAAAAGACAAGGACGAGTTTGGACAAGAATTTTTCCAAATATTCCAGTTTCAAAAAAACCTATTGAAGTACGTATGGGTAAAGGAAAAGGTTCTCCAGAATTCTATGCGTGTCGTGTAAAACCAGGAAGAATTTTATTTGAGGTAGATGGTGTTTCAGAACAGATAGCCAAAGAAGCGTTATATAAAGCATCTGCAAAATTGCCAATTAAAACAAAAACTATAAAGAGATTTGCCTAATATGAAAAAACAAGAAATTAAAAAATTATCAAAAGATCAAATTATTAAAAACATTGATAAATCTAAAAAAGATTTATTCAATTTTAGATTTCAAAAGATGAATTCACAGATTACAAATCCCGCGAAAATTAGTGAAACAAAAAAAACAATTGCTAGATTAAAAACAATATTAAAAGGAAAACTAAATGCCTAAGAAAATATTAACAGGTGTGGTTGTTAGTGATAAACCCAACAAAACTATAACTGTTTTAGTTGAACGAAAATATTCTCATCCATTATTAAAAAAAGTAATAAAAGTGAGGAAAAAATATAATGCCCATGATGAAAATAACAAATTTAAAACAGGTGACAAAGTATCAATCATTGAGAGCAAACCTTTCTCAAAAAATAAGAAATTTCAAGTAATGGAGAACACAAAATAATGATACAGGTCCAAACAGAATTAAATGTAGCTGATAACACTGGGGCAAAGAAAATTGAATGTATTAAAGTCTTAGGTGGATCGAAAAGAAGATATGCAAGCATAGGAGACACGATAGTTATTGCTGTAAAAGAGGCAATTCCTAAGGGAAAAGTAAAAAAAGGATCAGTTCATAAAGCTGTGGTGGTAAGAGTAAAAAAGGGAATTCATCGGGATGATGGATCAAAAGTAAAATTTGATAATAACGCTGCTGTTCTGGTTGATGATAAAGGTGAACCAGTTGGAACTAGAATTTTTGGTCCAGTGACTAGAGAATTAAGGAATAAAGGGCAAATGAAAATAATCTCATTAGCCCCAGAGGTTTTGTAATGATTAAAAAAGGTTTAAAAGTTCGAGTTTTATCAGGGAGAGACAAAAAAAAAGAAGGTGAAGTGATTGAAATTGATAGACCAAATAATAGAGCAAAAGTTAAAGATATTAATATGGTAAAGAGACACATAAAAACAACTAAGGAAAAAAAAGGTGGAATTTTTTCAAAGGAAAGCTTTATCCATTTATCAAATTTGAAACTAATTGATGAAAAAACAAAAACAAAAACAAAAAAAACTGAGGCTAAAAAATAATGACTCCGAGATTGAAAGAACTTTATTATAAAGAAATACAACCTGCATTAAAATCTCAATTTGGTTTTAAAAATTTGTACATGGGTCCAAAAATTGAAAAAATTGTTTTAAATATGGGCTTAGGTTTAGATGGAAATGACTCAAAAATATTAAAGTCTTGTGAGGAAGATTTAGCAAAAATAACAGGTCAAAAACCTGTGATTACCAAATTTAAAAAATCAGTTGCAAATTTTAAAACAAGAAAAGGGTCAAATGCTGGCTTAAAGGTAACACTTAGAAAAGATAAAATGTATGAATTTTTAGATAGACTTGTGAATATAGCTTTACCAAGAATTAAAGATTTTAGAGGCCTGTCTGCAAATGGTTTTGATAAATTTGGAAATTACACATTTGGTGTTAAAGAACATATCATATTTCCCGAGGTAAGTTTTGATCGTGCTGATAAGGTTCGTGGTATTGATATTGTGATTGTAATATCAGCTAAAAGTAAAGAGCATAGTTTTGCTCTTTTAGAAAAGTTAAATTTTCCATTTATTAAAAAAGGAGATAACTAAAATGGCTAAATTAAGCTCAATAAATAAGAACAATAAGCGAATAAAATTATCGGACAGGCTATTTAAAAAAAGGCAAAAATTAAAAAAGATTGTTATGAATAAAAAACTCCCTTTAGAGGAAAGATTTAAAGCGCAACAAAAATTATCAAAATTACCTAGAAATTCTGCGAAAGTAAGAGTGATGAATAGATGTCAGATCACTGGACGACCTCACGGAGTTTATAGAAAATTGAAAATATCTAGAATTGCATTAAGACAATTAGGTCTGCAAGGAAAGATACCAGGTTTAGTTAAATCAAGTTGGTAGAAAGGAAAATATGAGTTTAAGTGATCCAATTGGAGATATGATAGCAAGAATAAAAAATGCTCAAGATAGAAGCCATAAAAAAGTTGAATTACCTTCTTCAAATTTTAAAACTAAGATTGCTGATATCTTAAAGAATGAAGGATTTATAAAAGACTTCAAAGTGAACAAAGAAAATAATAAATCTTTATTATCTTTAGAGCTTAAATATCATTCAGGAAACCCAGTTATAAGTACTTTTGAAAGAATTTCAAAACCAGGGAGAAGAATTTTTTCTAGTGCAGAAAGTTTACCAAAAATAAATAATGGTTTAGGTATAGCAATTGTATCAACCCCCAAAGGTGTTATGACCGATATTGATGCAAGAAAGCAAAAAGTGGGTGGAGAAATAATTTGTAAGGTATTTTAATGTCTAAAATTGGTAAAATTAATATTTCAATCCCTGAAAAAGTCAAAGTTGCTTTGGCTGGAAATAGTTTAAATATAGAAGGGCCTTCTGGAAAAAAGTCAATCAATATTGATTTAGATGTTTTCAATCTTGATATAAAAGATGGAAAAGAAATATCAATCAAACCGAAAAAAATTGATCAAGAAACCAAACGATTATGGGGAATGAATAGAAGCTTAATTAATAATGCAGTTATTGGTTCAAGCTCAGGATATGAGAAGACACTAGAATTGGTAGGTGTTGGATATCGGGCTGCTTTAAAGGGCAATCAATTAAATCTACAATTAGGTTATAGCCATGATATTAATTTTGATATTCCAGAGGGGATTAAAATCAATGTTGAAAAACAAACAACTTTAAAAATAAGTGGTGCTGATAAACAACAAGTAGGTGCAATTGCATCTAAACTAAAAACTCTTAGAAAAATTGAACCATATAAAGGCAAAGGTGTTAGAGAAAAGGGTCAACATATTTTGAAAAAAGAAGGTAAGAAGAAATAATGAAATTAGATACTAGTAAAAGAAAAAGATTTCGAGTTAGCAACAAGGTTAAAAATGTTGCTTCAAATGACAGATATAGACTAAGTATTTCTAGATCATCAAAGAATATTTCGGCACAAATAATTGATGATATGAAAAATGTTACTTTATTATCAGCATCATCAATTGAAAAAGATATTAAGTCTGGTCAAAAGGTAAATAAAACTGAATTATCTAAGATTGTAGCTGAAAAGTTAGCAAAAAAAGCACAAGAGAAAAAAATTACAAAGATTTACTTTGATAGAGGTATTTATAAATATCACGGAAGAGTGAAGGTTTTTGCTGAAACTTTACGTAAAAATGGAATGGAATTTTAATATGGATAATAATAAAGATAAAAAAACTGACGATATTTTAGAAAAATTAGTTCATATTAATCGTATAACAAAAGTAGTAAAAGGTGGACGTAGATTTGGTTTTTCAGCACTTGTTGTTGTCGGAAACCAGTCTGGTAAAATTGGAATAGCTCACGCCAAAGCAAAACAAGTGCCAGATGCTATTAAAAAAGCAAATGAAATGGCACGAAGAAAACTTATTCATATACCTCTTCGAGAAGGTAGAACTATTCATCATGATGTAAAAGCTAAAGATGGATCTGGCAGAATTGTACTAAGAGCAGCCTCTAAAGGAACAGGAATTATAGCTGGAGGTCCTGTTCGAGCTGTGTGTGAGGTTTTAGGAGTAAAAGATATTGTTGCAAAATCAATGGGTACATCAAATGCTCACAATGTGATTAGAGCTACAATGAAAGCACTATTGAAACAAAATTCGCCAAAACAAATATCTTCAATAAGAAATAAAAAGATTTCTGAGATAATAGAAAAAAGAGGATAATGATTAAATTAAATAATAGAAACAAGATTAACAAAAGTAAACTTAGAGTTGGCAGAGGTATCGGTTCTGGAAAGGGCAAAACATCTGGAAGAGGTGTAAAAGGTCAAAAATCCAGATCAGGTGTAGCGATTAAAAGTTTTGAGGGTGGACAAATGCCACTATACAGAAGACTTCCGAAAAGAGGATTCAACCCTATTAATAAAAAAACAATTGCTATTTTAAATTTAGATAAAATCCAATCTTATATTGATAAAAAAAATATTAAAACTACAGATACACTGAATTCAAATTTACTTAAAAAACTAAAATTAATAGATCAAAATTCAATTAAATTAAAAATTTTGGGATCTGGAGCCATTAAAGACAAGATTAATATTGAGGCAGATCTTGCGTCAAAGTCTGCTGTTGAAAAACTCGAAAAAATTGGTGGCTCAATACAATTAAAAAAATAGTTTGATTTAATGAGCGCGTCATCATCAAGTACTGATTTAAGAAATAGAATAATTTTTACACTTGCTATTTTAGTGGTCTATAGATTTGGTACTTTTGTACCTTTGCCAGGGATAGATCCTGAACAACTCAAAATAATGATGGAAGGAAATCAAAAGGGTTTATTAGGAATGTTTAATGTTTTTGCTGGTGGTGCAGTGAGTAGAATGGCTATTTTTGCATTAGGAATCATGCCATATATCTCCTCATCAATTATTATTCAACTATTAACAGGTGTTTCTGATTATTTCAAAAATTTAAAATCACAAGGAGAAACTGGTAGAGCAAAAATTACTCAGATAACTCGTTATGGAACTGTTTTACTCGCGACAGTTCAAGGTTATGGATTAGCAGTAGGACTAGAGTCCTCAGCCGGGTTAGTAATCAATCCTGGTATTTTTTTTAAGATTTCAACTGTCACCACAATTGTCTCTGGGACTATTTTTTTAATGTGGTTAGGAGAACAGATTACCCAAAGAGGAATTGGTAATGGTATATCTCTTATTATTTTCGCTGGTATTGTTGCTGAAATTCCAAGAGCTTTAGTTACCACTTTCGAACTTGGTAGAACAGGAGCAGTCTCTACATTAATGATCTTAGCTTTATTCGTTTTGTTAATCTTAACAATTTTATTTATTGTTTTTATGGAAAGAGCTTTAAGAAAAATACTAATAAATTACCCTAAAAGACAGGTTGGTAATAAAATGTATGGGGGAGAGTCATCTCATTTGCCACTAAAGATTAATCAAGCTGGAGTAATTCCCGCAATTTTTGCATCGGCATTACTATTATTACCAGTAACTTTTTCAAATTTTAATTTTTCTGATAATGAAACTTTTTTAAACATAAGTTCATATTTTACTCAAGGACAACCTTTGTATATGTTACTTTACGCATCAGGAATAATATTTTTTACCTTTTTTTATACATCGATAACTTTTAATCCAACAGAAACAGCTGACAATTTGAGAAAATACGGTGGTTTTGTACCTGGGATAAGACCTGGAGAAAGCACAGCAATTTATATTGATAATATTTTGACAAAGTTAACAACAATTGGGGCTTTATATTTAACTTTAGTTTGTTTAATGCCAGAGTTTTTAATTGCTAATTATCCAATTCCTTTCTATCTGGGAGGCACATCAATTTTAATTGTAGTTGTTGTTGCAATTGATACTGTTACACAAATACAAACAAGATTAATGAGTTCCCAATACGAACAATTGATTAAAAAAACAAAATTCGGAAGATAATTCGTGAATATAATCCTATTTGGACCTCCCGGTGCTGGAAAAGGAACACAAGCAAAATATTTAGTTAAAAAGATAAATGGTTTTCAAGTTTCAACAGGTGATATGTTAAGGGATGAAATCAAGAAAAATTCTGAAATAGGAAAAAAAATAATCAATGACATGAACGATGGTAAATTTGTAAGTGATGAAATTGTAAACGAATTAATTAAAAAAGTTATTTTTGATGAAAAATATAAAAACAAACTTATTTTTGATGGATATCCTAGATCATTAGAACAAGCTAAAAATTTAGAAACTATTTTAGAAAATTCAAATCAAAAGATTGATTATATTTTTTTTCTTAATGTTCAAAAAGAAGTAATAATTAAACGAGTTGAAAAAAGAAAAACTTTAGAAAAAAGATCTGATGATGATTCAAATATTATTCTAAAAAGATACGATACTTATATGGATATGACACGCCCCGTTTTAGATTTCTATTCCAAAAATTCAAACTTTTATGAAATAGATGGTGCGCTTAAAATAGAACAAATAACCGCTAAAATAGATGCTTTTCTTAATGTTTAAGACATTGACTTTGAAAGAACTTCTTATATAAAAGGCTAAATTTATCTCAAAATTATGGCTCGTATTGCAGGAATAAATATCCCACAAAATAAATTAGTTCAAGTAGGGCTAACTTATATTTATGGTATTGGTGATAAATTTTCAAAACAAATTTGCACATCATTAGAAATCCCTAAAGAAAAAAGAGTGAACCAACTTACTGATGATGAAATTTTAAAAATAAGAGAATACATTGATCAAAATTTTAAAGTTGAGGGAGATCTTAGAAGAGATTATTCACTAAGCATAAAAAGATTAATTGATTTAGCTTGTTATAGAGGTTCGAGACATAGAAAAAAATTACCTGTAAGAGGTCAAAGAACTAGATGTAATGCTCGTACTAGAAAAGGAAAAGCTATTGCAATAGCTGGAAAAAAATTAACACCACTTAAGAAATAAACATGTCAAAACAAGAAAAAAAAGACAATAAAGAACTGAGTCAAGATAAGTCGCCAAAAAAAGCAGTTAAAAGTTCTTATTCAAAAAAAAAGAAAACTAAAAAAAATATCTTAAATGGAATCGCATATGTTCAATCAACTTTTAATAATACAATTATTTCGATAGCTGACACTAATGGAAACGTAATTTCATGGGCATCAGCTGGACAAAAAGGTTTTAAGGGTTCTAGAAAATCAACTCCATATGCAGCACAAATAGCTGCTGATGCTGCTGCATCTAAAGCCTTAGAGTTTGGCATGAAAACTTTATCTGTGGAAGTTAAGGGTCCTGGTTCAGGCAGAGAAACAGCATTAAGAGCTTTACAAGCGAGAGGATTTAGAATTTTATCAATTAAAGATACAACACCGATGCCACATAATGGTACTAGGCCACCAAAAAAAAGGAGAGTTTAATGGATGTAGAAAATGTAAATGTGAAAAATTGGAAATCATTAATCAAACCTGCGAAACTTGATGTTAAAATAAGTGATGATTTAACTCACGCTACAATTATTGCTGAACCATTAGAAAAAGGTTATGGTTTAACACTTGGTAATTCACTTAGAAGAATTTTGTTGTCCTCAATCAGAGGAGCAGCAGTAACTTCAATTCAAATTGATGGTGTACTTCATGAATTTACATCTATTAAAGGTGTAAGAGAAGATGTTACTGATATTGTATTAAACGTTAAATCTCTGGCATTAAAATGTGCTGCTGAGGGAACAAAAAAACTAGTATTAGATGCTAAAGGACCTGGTGAAATAAAAGCATCTGACATTGCATCAGTTCCTGATGTTGAAATTTTGAATCCTGACTTAGTTATTTGTAATTTAGATGAAAATACTCACTTTCATATGGAAATGAATGTTAATACTGGAAAAGGTTATGTTCCAGCTGATTTAAATAAACCTGAAGAACCACCTTTAGGTTTAATTGCAATTGACTCATTATATAGTCCCGTTAAAAAGGTTTCTTATTCAGTAAGTACCGCAAGAGAAGGTAAGGCTTTAGATTACGATAAATTAACGATGGAAGTTGAGACAAACGGATCAATTTCTGCTGAAGATGCAGTTGCTTATTCTGCTAGAATTTTTCAAGATCAATTAAAAATGTTTATTAATTTTGATGAACCCGTGGAAGCTCCGGTAAAGGAAGTTTCAACAGAGCCTGAATTTAATAAAAATTTATTAAGAAAAGTAGACGAGCTTGAATTATCTGTTAGGTCAATGAATTGTCTTAAAAATGATAATATAATTTATATTGGTGATTTAGTTCAAAAATCTGAGGGCGAGATGTTAAGAACACCAAATTTTGGAAGAAAATCATTAAATGAAATTAAAGAAGTTTTAACTGGTATGTCTCTATATTTAGGGATGGAAATTCCAAATTGGCCACCGGATAATATCGCAGAAATGTCTAAAAAATTAGAGGAAAGCATCTAATGAGACATGGAATGGCAAATAAGAAGTTAAACAGAACTTCTGAACACCGAAAAGCGCTGCTTAAAAATATGCTTAATTCTTTAATAAAGTATGAGCAAATTAAAACAACTTTACCAAAAGCAAAATTTTTAAAGCCACAGGCTGATAAAATAATCACATTAGGTAAAAAAGATAGTTTGCATAATACTAAAATTTTGATTTCTCAATTGCAGGATATTAAGTCAGCCAATAAAGTAAAAAAAACTTTATCTAAAAGATACGAAAAAAGAGCTGGTGGTTATACAAGAATTATTAAAGCAGGTTTTAGATACGGAGATAATGCGCCTATGGCTATAATTGAATTTGTTGATAGAGACGTTCAAGCCAAAAAAGTAGATAAAAAAAAGAAAGATCCAGCAAAAGAAGTTGAAAAAAAAGAAGATAAAAAAGCTGCCACAGCATAAATAAAAGTCTTAAATATTCATGATTAGAAGTTTTATCGTTGAGTCAACGTGTAATAACATGCGTATTGATAGATGGTTAAGAAATAAATTAGGAAAAGTACCACAAAGTCTTATTGAAAAGAGTTTAAGGTTAGGAAAAATTAAAATAAACAAAAAAAAAATAAAAAGCTCTTTTAAGATTAAAACAAATGATAAAATAGAACTCTTCAATTTTGATTTTAAAGAAAAAATTAAACACGAAAAAAAACAATTCAATCCATCAATTGAGATAATAAAATCTAACGAAGATCTGATCATAGATAACAATGAGGATTTTATAGTTTTAAATAAAAGTGCAGGAATATCAGTTCAAGGTGGAACAAAGTCAAAAAAAAATCTTGTAGATATATTTGCAAAAAGTGAAATATTTCAAGGAACAAAACCATTCTCTGTTCATAGACTAGACAAAGATACCTCAGGTGTTTTTATTATTGCTAAAAATAGACAAACAGCTCAACTATTGACCTCTCTATTTAGATTAAGAAAAGTACACAAAACTTATTTGGCAATATGTAACGGAGAAATCGAAAAAGACTCGGGTGAATGGAATGATGATTTGATAAGGTACGACAATGGAAAAAAGATTACAGAAAAAGCTAAAACAATTTTTAAAGTGATAGATAAAAATACCAATGCTAGTTTAGTAGAAATGAAACCAATCACAGGAAGAAAACATCAATTGCGAAAACAATTATTTAACATAGGGCATTCAATTTTTGGTGATAAAAAATATAATTCATCTGTTTCTTCGAAAGGTATAAATAAAGATTTAATGCTTCATTCCTATCAGATAAAATTTATGATTAATGAAAAAAAATATACTTACAAAGCCCTATTACCAGATTATTTTAGTAAGTTGTTAAAAACTAAAAGATTAAATTTTTCAAATTAGTTTTAAATATTTCTATTAGCTTATTTTTTAATTCGTCATAATTTTGATCTTTAATTTGTTTGAGATTAGTAATACCTTTATCTTTAATCCCACAAGGAATAATCGCGTCATATTTTTTTAAATCGTTATTAATATTGATAGAAAAACCATGATAAGCTATCCATTTACTTACCCTGACCCCAATTGCAGCAACTTTTTTTATGGTTGAATTATCATTGTACCAAATACCAATATTTTTTTTATCAGCAAATGTTTCTATGTCATAGAGGTTCAAGGTTTCAATAATTGATTTTTCAATTACAGATATGAATTTTCTAATATCTTTCTTACCTTTCTTTAAATCAATTACAAAATAACAAATGAGTTGCCCTGGTCCATGATAAGTTATTTTACCACCTCTATTAGTTTTTATAATATTTATAGATTTATCTATTATCTCATTTTCATTATAGCTTGTTCCCGATGTATAGATATGATCGTGCTCTAAAACCCAAATCAAATCATCTACTTTTTTTAGATCGATATCTTTAAGTCGATCTTCCATAAATGATATCGCGTCTTCATATTTTACTGGATTTTGGGACTTTTTAATTTCTATAGGCATTTAAAAATTGTATTCTTTTCATTTTGTATTAAAAGATCCGTCTAAATAATAGGTGTATTTATGACTTTAATAAAAAAAATTAAAGATAAAAAAGTCAATTTTGAATTTAATAAGGAATATATAAAAGTTGTAACAGACAAAATTACCTCAAATGATGCATCTTTTATAACTAGATCTTTTGAGGAAATGCATCCTGCTGATGCTGCTGATATTATTGAACATTTAAGTGAAAATGACAGAGAAAGTTTAATTAAATTAAATAATTTTAAGATTGATCCAGAAGTATTTGTTGAATTAAACGAGTCTGTTCAATCAGAAATAATTAAATATCTTTCCTCAGATGCAATTGTTAGGATTTTAAAAAATTTAGAGTCTGATGACGCCATAGCTATTTTAGAGAATGTTGAAGAAAAAGATAAAAATTCAATATTAAGTTTATTACCCCCAAAAGATCGATTTGCTTTATTAGAAGGTCTTAGTTATCCAGAGGATAGTGCTGCTAGGATAATGCAAAGAGAATTTACAGCAATCCCAAGTAACTGGTCGGTAGGACAAACTATTGATTATTTAAGAGAGAATAAAGACTTACCAGAAGAATTTTTAGAAATTTACATTGTTGATGAAAATTTTAAACCTATTGGTGCTGTACCATCCTCTAAAGTATTAAGAACACCGAGAGAAACAAAAATGTCTTCAATTATGGATGATTCAATTTTTTTAGTTCCAGTGGATATGGATAGAGAAGAAGTTGGTAATTCATTTGAAAATTACAATTTAAACTCAGCTTGTGTTGTAGATAAGAATAATAAACTTGTAGGAATGATAACTTCCGATGATGTATTAACAGTTTTAAAAGAAGAGGCCGAGGAAGATGCTTTAAGATTAGCTGGTGTTGGTGACGAAGAAATTACAGATGGTGTTATCACAAAAACTAAAAGACGATTTAACTGGTTACTATTAAACCTATTCACAGCATTTCTGGCTACTTATTGTATAAGTTTGTTTGGTGCAACAATTGAACAAATGGTTGTCTTGGCATTTTTAATGCCAATAGTTGCATCGATGGGTGGTAATGCAGGTATGCAAACTTTAGCAGTTACTGTTAGAACTTTAGCAACAAATGATTTAACAAAAAATAACTTTAATCAAAACATTATTAAGGAATTTAATATTGGTATTCTCAATGGAATAATTTTTGCTATTATAAGTTCTTTTATCGTCCAAGTATGGTTTCAAGATTACCAATTATCATTAATAATATCGATCTCAATGATTTTGACAATGGTAGTGGCAGGTTTATTTGGAATACTTGTTCCAGTCACGTTAAAAAAGATGAAAATTGATCCAGCAATTGCCTCTAGTGTTTTTGTAACAACAATAACTGATGTAATAGGTTTTGTTTCTTTTTTAGGTGTTGGGGCTTACTTTTTATAGAATTTTAAAAATTATCAATCAACCTTACATTATTAATATAAAAAGATACAAAAATTTTTGAATTTTTTAATTTATTAGAAATTTTAAGATTCTTAATATTTCTTAATTCAAGATATTCAATTTTAACATTTTGTAATTTATTAATTTCATTTCCACATTTATTAAGTGCTTTTTTAATATTTGATTCCTTATTTAACTTTCTTTTAAGTTTCATAATATTTGTAATTAATTTTGCAGCCAAATTTTTTTCACGTTTTGGTAATAATGAATTTCTGGAAGATAATGCTAATTTGTTTCTTTCTCTAATTGTTCTACATTCTATTATTTTTGAAGAGTGTTTTCTTAAATATTTTTTTAAAAGATATAATTGTTGAAAATCTTTCTCTCCCATAAAAATTTTTTGAGGTTTGATGTTTTCAATTAGCCGTTCCATTACATCAATTACACCCTCGAAATGTCCTTTTCTGTACTTAGCACATAATATCGTGTCTTTTTTTGAAATTATAATCTTAGAGGATCTCTTTACTCTATAAATTTCCTTAGCACTTGGTAAATATACATAATTTACTTTAAGTCTTTTTAAAATCGATAAGTCCTGCTTTCTATTTCTTGGATATTTCTTAAAATCATTTTTATTATTAAATTGTTTTGGATTTACAAATATACTTACAATAGTTTTATTACATTTTTTTTTGGATTGTTTAATTAACGATATATGGCCTTTGTGAAGACTTCCCATGGTAGGTACAAAACCTAGATTAGACACATTTTCTAATGCCTCATTTAAATCATTATTATTTAATAAAATTTTCATTTGTATAAAACTTTTTAATAAGTAAAACATTTGAATGATTAAACAAGCAATTATTCCTTTAGCTGGTTTGGGTACACGTTTACTTCCATTAACCAGTGTATTTCCAAAAGAACTTTTACCTATTAATGGTAAACCAGGAATTGAATACATTCTAGATGAATGCATTGATGCAGGTATTAAAGAGGTTATTTTTATAATTTCAAATAAGAAGAAAATGATAAAGACTTATTTTTATAATGATAATTTTTATAAAAAAATTATTAAAAAAAAAAAAGATAAAAGGATTAAGGAAGAATACAAAAAAATTTTAAAATATAAAAAAATGATAAAATTTGTTTATCAAAACAAACCACTTGGCACTGGAGATGCCGTTTTAAAAACAAAAAAATTCATAAAAAATAATTTTTTTTTAATGTTGTTACCAGATGATCTTATTATTAAAAGAAATTGCTCTAAATCAATGATAAAGATTCATAAAAAATACAACGCGTCTGTTATGGCTAGCATGAATGTTAAAAAGAATAATGTTTCGAGATGGGGAATTTATAAGTTAAAAACTAAAATAAATAAGAATAATTATTTGATCTCAGATGTAATTGAAAAACCTTCTGTAAAAAAAGCACCATCTAATAAAGCAGTGATTGGAAGATATATTTTACCTAGAGAAATTTTTTCAAAATTACTCAAACAAAAACCAGGTAAAGGAGGAGAGATACATATTACAGATGCTATCCAAACATTAATTCAAAATGATAAAAAATTCATTGCTCATAATTTTTCTGGAAAATATCTTGACTGTGGAAGCATGAATGGTTACATCAAATCAACTTTAGAGATAGCTAAATCATGAAATTGTGTATGATTGGTACTGGTTATGTAGGTTTAGTAAGTGGAGTATGTTTTGCTGATTTAGGAAATGAAGTAATTTGTGTAGATAATAATGTTGACAAAATAAATTTATTAAAAAAAGGAAAGATTCCAATCTACGAACCTGGTTTATCAGAATTAGTAATAAAGAATTTTAAAAATAAAAAATTAAATTTTTCTACAGATTTAAAAAAATCAATTAAAGACTCAGACATAATTTTCATTTGTGTTGGTACACCAACAAAAAAAGGTGGTAGTTCAGCAGATTTAAGTCAAATTTACAAAGTTTCTAAAGAAATAAGTTCTTCAATTAATAAATTTAAAATTATCATAACAAAATCAACAGTCCCCGTGACGACAGGAGATGAAATTGAAAAAATATTATCTAAAAAAAATAGTAAAAAAAAATTTTCTGTTGTTTCAAATCCTGAATTTCTAAGAGAAGGAGAGGCAATAAGAGATTTTGTTTATCCTGATCGTGTCGTTATTGGAACTAATGATAAAAAAGCAGGTAGAATTTTAAAAAATCTTTATAGCCCACTTATTTCTAAGGGTGCTTCTTATTTACAAACTTCTAGAAGAGCCGCCGAGTTGATTAAATATGCCTCGAATGCTTTTTTGGCAACAAAGATTACTTTTATAAATGAAATAGCTAATTTATGTGAAAAAACTAACATTAATGTTGAGGATATATCAATAGGTATGGGATTGGATAAAAGAATAGGCAGTCGATTTCTTAGAGCAGGACCTGCTTATGGTGGATCTTGTTTTCCTAAAGATACAAAAGCCATTATTACAACAGCAGATAAATTTAAAACAAATTTATCAGTGGTTAAATCAGTGATTAAATCAAATGAAAATAGATCTAAAATTTTACTAGATAGAATTAATAGAATCTTAAATAGGAAAATTAAAAATAAAATAATTACTTTTTTAGGTGTTACATTTAAAGCTAATACAGATGATATGAGAGATTCCTCAAGTTTAAAAATGATACCATGGTTATCAAAAAAAGGAGCAACTATAAAATATTTTGATCCAACTGGTTATAAAACTGAATTTATGAAGTTTAAAAATGTAATTAATAAGACCTCAATAAAAGATGCTGTTCATGGGGCTGATCTTGTTATTATTCATACTGAATGGAATGATTTTAAATCAATTAATTTTAAAAGCTTAGTTGGAGGTAAGAAGTTTATGATTTTTGATATGAGAAATATTTATTCTTCATCAAAAATTAAAGGCCAAGGTTTCAAGTATTTTAGTGTTGGAAAGTAAAATCTAGTTTAACTCAAATATTGCATCTACTTCAACCGAAACACCTAATGGTAAACTATTTGTGCTTACAGCAGCTCTGGTATGCATACCTGCATCTCCAAAAATTGAAGCTATCAAATCAGATGCGCCATTTATTACTTTAGGTTGATCAATAAAGTCATCTGTTGAATTTACAAATCCTGTTAATTTCACACATGATTTTATTTTTGATAAATCATTGTCGCAGGCTTTTTTAACTTGGGCAATAATACTTAATGCGCATCTCTTAGCAGCATTGTAACCAGCCGTGACATCCAATTCTTTACCAACTTTCCCTTTAATTAATTCACCATTATCATCAATAGAAATTTGTCCTGATATGAATAACATTTTTCCTGTAATTTTTGCTGCAACATAATTGCCAACTGGTGCTTTCGCTTCAGGAAGCTGTATATTAAGTTCTTTAATTTTATCTTCAAAGTTCATAATCAATTAATTTTTTTTGATTTTAGTTTTAACTTTATTAAATATTTTCTTTGTACCTTCTTTAATTTGATTTGTTTTTTTTATAGACCCTTCTTTAACTTGATCTTTCTTTTTGACAGCACCTTCTTTAATATTTTTAGCTGTACATGCTAAATACTCTTTCGAAAGTTTTTTCATCCCAGAACATTTATGCTCATCAGCAATTAGTATATTTGTGAAAAATAAATAAAATATTAAAATTATAAATATTTTTTTCATTTTTTTTTCTTACTTTTTGATTTTTTACTCTTATCGTATTCTTTTCTTTTCTCAATCAATATTAAAGCTTCTTCCATAGTTAATTCAGTGGGGTCTTTTTCCTCAGGAATAGTTGCATTGAGTGATTTATATTTTATATAAGGCCCATACTGACCCTTCATGACTCTAACAGGTTTTTTATCCTCAGGATGTTCTCCCAAATCTTTTATCATAGAAGAGGACATTCGACCAGGTTTAGCCTCAGCTATTAGTGTTATTGCTCTATTTAAACCTATGGAAAATATTTCCTCTACATTTTCTATTCTTGCTGATTTATTTTCACATTTTAAGTAAGGACCAAATCTTCCAACGTTTAAAGTAATGTCTTTTTGATTATCTGGATTTATTCCCAAAGATTTAGGTAGCGAACATAAAAATTGAGCTTTTTCCAAATTAATACTCTCTAATTCTAATCCTTTTGGTATTGAAACATTTTTTAAAAGTTCATTTACATCTGACTTTAATTTTTTAGTTTTTTTCTTTTTCTTACTATTTTTTTCAACTTCTAAATCAGAGGGGATTTTCTCGTATTGAAGGTAGGGGCCGAATCTTCCATTTTTCAAATATATATCATTTCCATTTTCATGTTTTCCTATAAATTTTGGTTCAGCTAATTGTGCTTGAGCAGCAGCTTTTGCTTTAGATAAGGGTCTTGTAAATTTACATTCTGGATAATTTGAACACCCTATAAAAGCGCCACCTCTGAAACTATTCTTTAAACTAAGTGTTCCAGAACTACATAATTGACATTTTCTTACTACATTACCCTCATTATCCTTATCAAAAATTAATTCACCTAGACTATCATTGAGTAAATCCAACACCTCTCTAGTTCTTTTTTCTTTTACTTCCGAAACATTATTATTGAAGTCTTTCCAAAAAAGTTCCAAAACTTTAATCCAACTTTCTTTGCCAGTAGTGATCTCATCAAGTTGATCTTCTAATCCTGCTGTAAAATTGTAATCTACATATTTTGAGAATAATTTTTCTAAAAAGGCTGAAATTAATTTACCTCTATCTGTAGGAAAAAATCTTTTATTCAATATTTCTGCATAACCTCGATTAGCAATAGTAGAAATAATACTTGCATACGTAGAAGGCCTCCCGATACCAAGCTCTTCAAGCTTTTTAACTAAACTAGCTTCAGAATATCTTGGTGGTGGTTGTGTATAATGCTGTTCATCTATTAGCGCCTCAATATTAATAGGTCCTTTAGACACAGCAGGTAAAATATTTTCATCATCATCTTTGCTTTGATTATTATAAATCTTTAAGAAACCATCAAATTTTAAAACTGATCCACTGGCTTTACAAATTGTATCATTATTATCTGACGTTATTGTGATAGTATTTCTATCAAATTTGGCTGACTCCATCTGAGAAGATAAAGCTCTACTCCAGATAAGATCATAAAGTTTATTTTGATCTGTACTTAGATATTTTTTAACACTTTCAGGAGTTCTTATAATATCAGTAGGTCTGATTGCTTCGTGAGCTTCTTGCGCATTTTTAGCTTTTTTGCCTGAATAATTCAAAACATCTTTAGGCAAGTATTCATTACCAATTTCTTTTTGGATATAATTTCTGAAACTTGTAACAGCATCTTTAGATAAATTAGTTCCATCAGTTCTCATATAAGTAATTAAGCCAATTGTTTCACCTTCCATTTCTATACCTTGATAAAGTTTTTGGGCAATTTGCATTGTTCTAGATGCACCAAAACCTAGTCGACTTGATGCGGTTTGTTGAAGAGTTGAAGTTGTAAATGGTCCAGAGGGATTACGATTTACTATTTTGCTAGAAATGTCAGTTATACTGAATTTTTTTTTATTAATACTTGATATGGCTTTATTTATCTCTTCTTTATTTCTAAATGAAAATTTTTCAATTTTATTGTTGTCAAGTTGACTAACACTAGCAGTGAAATTTTGATTTGCAGTATCAGCAAATTTAATACTTAAAGTCCAAAATTCCTCAGGTTTAAAAGACTCAATTGCATGTTCTCTCTCAGTAATTAATTTTAAAGCAACAGATTGAACTCTTCCTGCAGATTTTGAACCTGGGAGTTTCGTCCAGAGGATCGGGGATATATTAAAACCAACCAAGTAGTCCAAGGCTCTTCTAGCCATATACGCATCGACTAGTAATGGCTCAATTTGCCTAGGATTTTCAATTCCTTGAATAACAGCTTTTTTGGTTATTTCATTAAATACAACTCGTTCAATTTCTTTATCTTTTAAAAGTTTTTTTTCATTCAAATATTCTTTGACATGCCAAGCAATTGCCTCACCTTCACGATCAGGGTCAGTTGCTAATATAATTTTAGATGAGTCTTTAGCCGCATCAGTTATTTCTTTTAAATATTTTTTTGAAAAACTATCAACTTCCCATTCCATTTTAAAATCTTGATCTGGATTGACAGAACCATTTTTTGACGGCAAATCTCTTATATGACCATAACTTGCTAAAACTTTATAATTATCACCTAGGTATTTATTTATAGTTTTTGCTTTAGCAGGACTTTCTACAATGACCAAATTCATAAACTACAAACTACTCAAAAGCTTTAGATAGTCAATTTAATAAATTTTTGTCTTAGTTTCTTCTTTATTTATCAATCTTTTAATATTTTCTCTGTGAGTAAAAAAAATCAAGATAAACATGATCGTAAAAAAAATTGCCTGATTAAACTGAATAGAAATTAATAGATAGATAGGTATAGATATTGAAGCTACTAAAGATGATAGAGATGAAAATTTAGAAATAAAAAAAGTTACAAACCAACATATAGAAAATATAATTCCAAAATATAAATTTATAGCAAATAAAATACCGACATAGGTAGCAACGCCTTTGCCACCTTTAAACTTAAGCCAAATTGGAAATACATGACCTAAAAAGGCACATAAAGATGCAATATATAAAAAATCTTGGTAGAAAATTTTTACATAAATAACTGGAATAATTGCTTTTAAAATATCTAATGCTAATGTGAAATAACCAATACTTTTGTTACCTGTTCTTAAAGCATTAGTAGCTCCAATATTACCAGATCCGATTTCTCTTATATCTTTTTTTAAAAATATCTTTGTAAGTATATATCCAAAAGGTATCGAGCCCATGAGGTATGAAATGATACCTATCAAAAAAATATCCATACTAAAGCTTAAATAATTCTTTTCCTTTTACAAATGTATTCGTAACCTTACCTTGGAGTTTTTTGTCTTCAATTGAGGTATTTTTTGATTTTGAAACCAATTTTTCTTTTTTTACAATCCATGGTTTACTTATATCTACAACACAAAAATCTGCATCATTGCCAATGGAGAGGTTACCTTTATCTATTTTGAGAATTTTTGCAGGATTTGAAGTAAGCGCTTTAATTAATGTTTCTAATTTTAAAGATCCATTGTGATATAACTCTAAACTTAAAGATAATAGAGTTTCTATACCTGATGCGCCTGTTGCAGCTTGAGAAAATGTTAATCTCTTTGACTCTTCATCTTCAGGTTTGTGATCTGAAACAATCACATCTATTAATCCATCCTTTAATCCTTCCACTAGAGCAATTCTATCTTCCTCACGCCTCAAAGGTGGAGATAGTTTTAAAAAAGTTCTAAAATCACCAATATCATTTTCATTTAAAGAGAGATTATTTATCGAAACACCGGATGTGAATTTTACAATTTCTTTCCTATGTTTGATCACTTCAATAGATTTTTGCGATGATAATTGAGAAATATGATATCTGCATTTTACTTTTTCAAGTAAAGTAAGATCTCTTTCAATCAAAATTCTTTCTGCGATCTCAGGAATACCTGATAATCCTAATTTAGATGCGATAATGCCTGAATTTATCATCCCATTTTTTGCAAGTTCATAATCTTCTGCATGTTGCATTATTAAACAGCCAATATCTTTTGCAGAATTCATTATCCGAGACATTAATCTGGGATTTTGAATAGTTTTAATACCATCAGTAAATGCTATTATACCTTTACTTTGCAGAAGACCAAATTCTGTCATATTGCTTCCTTCAATATTTTTTGTAAGTGATGCACACGGAAAAATGTTTATTCGAGATTTATCTCTTCCTCTTCTTTTTAGAAAATCGACTATAGATACGTTGTCTATTATCGGATCAGTATTTGGCATTGTTACCACAGAAGTTACGCCACCAGCTAAAGCAGCATTACTTAAGGTTCTAAAATTTTCTTTATATTCATAGCCTGGTTCACCTACAAATACTCTCATGTCAACTAAACCTGGAAATATATATTTCCCCTTTAAGTCAATTGGTTTTTCTCTAGTAGGAAGATTATTTGTATTAACCTTTTTTCCTACCGCTTCTATTTTTCCTTCTTCAGAGATTATAAGACCACCTGTCTCGTTAATTGAATTATGTGGGTCAATTATATTTGCGTTTATAAAATATTGTTTTTTCATTTAAGTACAAAAAATCTTTAAACAGGCCATTCTTACTGCAACTCCTAGTTCTACTTGTTCTTTAATTACGCTTTTATTGATATCATCAGCTAAATTAGTATCTATCTCAATACCTCTATTCATTGGACCTGGGTGCATGATTAATGCATCAGCTTTTGCATGTTCTAATTTATCTGGTGTAAGGCCATAATATTCATAATACTCTCTGTTAGATGAGAGATAAGAACTTGTCATTCTTTCATTTTGTAATCTTAACATCATTACAATATCACAATCTTTTAATCCTTTTTTCATATCGGTGAATGTATTGACACCAAATTTTTCTATTTCCTTCGGCATCAAATTTGTGGGAGCAATTATATTTACTTCTGCTCCTAACATATTCAGTAAATAAATATTAGATCGTGCAACTCTTGAATGTAGGATATCTCCACAGATGGCAATTCTTAAACCTTCAATTTTTTTTTTTCGATTTATAATTGTCAGAGCATCCAATAAAGCTTGAGTAGGGTGCTCTCTTCTTCCATCTCCAGCATTTAAAACTGCACAATTAACTTTTTGAGAAAGTAGATTACATGCGCCAGAGTCTTGGTGTCTTATTACAATAATGTCAGGATGCATAGCATTTAGTGTCATTGCTGTATCAATAAGAGTTTCACCTTTTTTAATTGCAGAATTACTTATATTCATTGACATCACATCAGCTCCAAGTCTTTTTCCTGC
Source organism: uncultured Pelagibacteraceae bacterium (assembly GCA_902541515.1). Classification (GTDB taxonomy): domain Bacteria; phylum Pseudomonadota; class Alphaproteobacteria; order Pelagibacterales; family Pelagibacteraceae; genus Pelagibacter. The sequence goes on from CACBRD010000009.1 coordinate 29,142, forward strand.
TAATTCAAATGAACTTTGCGTTCTTGTTGAGGGCTCAAAAAATAAATTGATCTGTGTTTTTCCTCTTAGTGCATCAATTTTTTTATTTTTGCTTTGGTTTACTTTTATAAAATCGTGAGCTTCATCAAGTATAAGATTAACATCATTTATAGATAAATCTTGGATACCTAACAGATGTTTTTGGGAAATTTTAATAGCTTTATTTGTTTTAATTGCCATTAAAACCAACTCTATAGCTATAAAGTTGTATAATAGCAAGTATTAATTGTTCAAAAAATCTATTGCTCCTTGCAATATAAAGGCAGCAGCATTTTCATCAATTTTTTTTTCTCTTTTACTCACATTAACATCTAATTGACTGGAAAGATTAAATGCACCAACAGTTGATAGTCTCTCATCCCATAAACAAATTGGAATATCAATGTTTTTTTCAATATACGTAGAAACATCTTTTACTGATTGAGAAGATTTGCCAGAAGAGCCATCCATATTTAAGGGGTTCCCTATTATGATTCCCTTTATGTTGTTTTCGATGATTATTGATTTAAGTTGATCAATGAGGTTTTGAGAGGATTTTTTTTCTATAGTTATAAATGGTGTGGCAATTAATTGTTTTTCGTCACAAATTGAAACTCCTATTCTTTTTGAACCAAGGTCTAAGCCTATCAATCTGCACTTATCTAAGTGATTTTTTTTAAATTCCTCTAACGTGATCATATTGTATATTTTTAACTTAAATGATAGTTTGCGTCATACCTAAATAGCATATGAGTATAGATCTTAAAACAATAAAACATATATCTAAATTATCAAGAATTTCTGTTGATGAAAAAAGGGCAGAAAAATTAGCTGATGATTTGAATTCAATTTTTGAATTTATTGAAAAGCTCAATGAATTAAAAACAGATGATGTAAAACCATTAACGTCAATAGCCGAAACAACTTTAAAATTCAGATCTGATGAGATCAAAAGTAAAAATATTAGAGAACAAATAATTAAAAACTCTCCTGAAGATAATGAGGATTATTTTGTTGTACCAAAGGTAATTGAATAATGTCAGACATTACAAAACAATCTTTAACAGAATTAGTAGAGAATATTAAAAATAAGAAACTTTCTTCAACAGATGTGACCAAAGCATTTATTCAAAGGTCTGAAAAGTCTAGTGAGTTAAATGCTTATATCACAGATGATTTTGCACCTGCTTTAGATAAAGCAAAAAAATTTGATCAGAACCCAAATTTAGATTTAAAATTACCTGGTATACCTATGGCAGTTAAGGATTTATTCTGTACAAAAAATGTTAAAACAACTGCTGGTAGTAAAATTTTAAATAATTTTGTACCAACTTATGAGTCTACAGTTACTGAAAATATTTGGAATGAAGGTGCAATACTTCTGGGTAAATTAAATTGTGATGAGTTTGCAATGGGTTCATCTAATGAGACAAGTCATTTTGGAAACGTACAAAATCCTATTGATAAGAATTTAGTCCCCGGTGGTTCATCGGGTGGTTCAGCATCAGCAGTTGCTGGACAATTAACTCCAATCACAATTGGTACTGATACTGGAGGATCAATTAGACAGCCAGCTTCATTTACTGGAATTGTAGGTTTAAAACCAACATATGGAAGTTGCTCACGATATGGGATAGTTGCTTTTGCTTCCTCATTAGATCAGGCAGGACCAATGGCCCAAAATGTAAAAGATTGTGCTTTATTGCAAGAAGTAATCAGTACATATGATTCAAAAGATTCTACTTCAATTAATTTTAAAAGAAATCATTATAGCAAGGAACTTACAAAAAATATAAAAGGAAAAAAAATTGGAATTCCAAAAGAATACAGAGTTGATGGTATGCCTAAAGAAATAGAGGACCTTTGGCAAAAAGGTATTCAGTACGTAAAAGATTGTGGTGCTGAAACAATCGACATATCACTTCCACATACAAGTTATGCTTTACCAACGTATTATATTGTTGCTCCAGCAGAGGCATCTTCTAATTTAGCAAGATATGATGGTGTAAAGTATGGATACAGAGCCAAAGGTGAAAATTTAATTGATATGTATGAAAAAACTAGATCTGAAGGCTTTGGTGCAGAAGTTCAAAGAAGAATTATGATTGGAACTTATGTATTATCATCTGGTTATTATGATGCATACTATCTTAAAGCTCAAAAAGTGAGAAAACTAATCAAAAATGATTTTGATGAAGCATATAAGAAAGTTGATGCAATTTTAACTCCATCAACACCTAGCTCAGCTTTTAAAATAGGTGAAAAAACAAATGATCCAGTTTCGATGTATTTAAATGATATATTTACAGTACCAGTTAATTTGGCAGGCCTGCCTGGTATATCAATTCCTGCAGGACACGATACTAAAGGTTATCCTCTGGGTTTACAAATAATCGGTAAAGCTTTTGATGAACAAAATATATTAAACATAGCTTTTGCTATGGAGGAGAAAATAAATTTTAAAAACAAAATTACTGATTGGTGGATTAAGTGAATAAGAAAAACACAGAATATTTGATTAATCGGAAAGATAATCAATATGAAGTTGTAATTGGATTAGAGGTACATGCTCAAGTATTATCTGAGTCAAAACTATTTTCTTCCTCATCAACTAAATTTGGTGCTGAACCAAATACACAAGTAAGTTTAGTTGACGCTGCGTTTCCAGGAATGCTACCTGTAATAAATGAATTTTGTATTAAACAAGCTATTAAAACTGGCATTGGTCTTAATGCAAAAATTAATAAACGCTCTGTATTTGATAGAAAAAATTATTTTTATGCTGATTTACCTCAGGGATATCAAATATCACAATTTAAAGATCCAATAGTAGGTGAGGGCAAAGTTATTTTGGATATGCCTAATGGTCAAAAAGAAGTAGGTATAGAAAGATTACATCTAGAACAAGATGCTGGAAAAAGTATTCATGATCTTGACCCACAAAATACTTTTGTAGATTTAAATAGATCAGGGGTAGCTTTAATGGAAATAGTGAGCAAGCCTGATTTAAGATCCCCAGATGAGGTTAATGCTTACATTAAAAAATTACGATCTATAATGAGGTACCTAGGAACTTGTGACGGAAATATGCAAGAAGGCTCTTTAAGAGCGGATGTGAATGTTTCTGTAAGACCTAAAGGGTCAAAAGAATTTGGCACTCGATGTGAAATTAAAAATGTTAATTCAATTAAGTTTATGCAAATGGCAATAGAATATGAGGCTAATCGGCAAGTTGATTTAATAGAAGAGGGCAAAACTATTGATCAAGAAACCAGACTTTTTGATACGAAGAAAAATGAGACAAGATCAATGAGATCAAAAGAAGATGCTCATGATTACAGATATTTTCCTGATCCTGATTTATTACCTTTAGAGGTATCGGAAAAATTTATTGAAGAACTTAAAAATGATATTCCAGAGCTTCCAGATGATAAAAAGAAAAGATTTATTGAAGAGTTTAAATTGTCTCCCTATGAAGCCAATATTTTAGTGTCTGATATTGATACTGCAAAATACTTTGAAGAAGTTGTAGCTAAAATGGGCAAGAACAAAGATATTAAGTTAGCAGTCAATTGGATTACAGGAGAACTATTTGCTATTTTAAATAGCAAAGGTTTAGAAATTTCTCAAAGTCCAGTGAGTGCCAAGAACTTCGCAATATTGATAAATCTAATTAAGAATGGAACTATTTCTGGAAAAATAGCAAAAACTGTTTTTGAATTAATGATTGATGGAGACAAAGATCCACAAAAAATTGTTGAGGAAAAAGGATTAAAGCAACAAAGTGATCCAAAAGCTTTAGAAGCTTTAATTGACAAAATAATTAATGAGAACAGAGAAAAAGCTATTGAATATAAACAAGGTAAAGAAAAATTATTTGGTTTTTTTGTTGGTCAGGCAATGAAAGCATCTGGCGGAAAAGCAAATCCTCAATTGATCAATGAGATCTTGAAGAAAAAATTATAAGGTTATGGGTTCAGACCTTAATATCACAAAACATTTACAAGATTACATACTAAAGAATGGTTTGAAACTACATCCAATTCAAAAAGAAATAATAGACTATAATTTATCACTTGGTGATATTAAAAGAATGCAAATATCTATTTCCCAATGTCAATTTCTACATTTGATTATAAAGATCTCCAAAATTACAAAAGTATTAGAGATAGGAACTTTTACAGGTTTAAGCACGTTGTCTATGGCTTTAGCATTACCAGATGAGGGTAGTATAATTGCTTTAGATAAAAATGAGGAAACAAATAAAATTGCTCAAAATTTTTTTAAGAAAGCTAATCAAAATCACAAAATTAAAACAATAATTAAACCAGCTTTAGAAAGTTTGATGAGTATTAGAAATGAAAAATTTGATTTAGTTTTTATTGATGCTGATAAAATGAATTACCAAAAATATTATGAAATTTCACTAGATCTATTGAATAAAGAGGGTTTAGTTATTATTGATAATGTTTTATGGCATGGAGAAGTTGTTAACAAAGATATTAATGACAAATATACGAAAAGTATTAGAGATTTAAATAATTTAATTTCAAAGGACAAAAGAATTGAAAAGGTCATGGTGCCTTTTGGAGATGGAATGACTGTCTGTAGGAAGATTTAATGTTCACTATATTTGGATTTTATAAATTTCAAAAAATAAATAATTTAAAAAAAAATCAAAAAATATTGAATAATCTTTTAGTTAATAAAAACATATATGGATCAATTATTATATCAGAAGAGGGTTTAAATGGATCTATATCTGGAAAAAATAAAGATATTAAGGCTACAATTATTAAATTAAAAAAAATTTTTACTATTAAAGAATTTGATAGTTTCAATAATTCAAAAAGTAAATTTAAACCTTTCCACAAATCTAAAGTGAAAATTAAAAAAGAAGTCGTTCCAATGGATCTTAAAATCTCAAACAAGATTAAAAAAAAGAATAGTCATATTGAACCAAGGAAGTGGAATGAATTAATAAAAGATAAGAAAACTTTTTTATTAGATGCAAGAAAACCTTTTGAGTATAAAGTTGGTTCTTTTAAAAAATCGGTAAATCCAAATATAGACAACTTTAGAGATTTCCCAAAATACTTAAAAAAGTTAAAAAAAGATCAACCAATAGCAATGTTTTGCACCGGTGGAATTAGATGTGAAAAAGCTTCTGTTTTTTTAGAAAAAAAAGGTTTTAAAAATATTTATCAATTAAAGGGTGGAATTTTGAATTACTTAAAAAAAATCAAACAAAAAAACAGTTTGTGGAAAGGTGAGTGTTTTGTATTTGACAATAGAGTAACTCTAAAACATGGATTAGTACAAGGAACCTATTCAATTTGCGGTGGATGTAGACAACCAATTTCAACTAAAGATAAAAAATCTAAAAGATATGAGGAGGGTGTAACTTGTCCCAATTGTATTGATAAACTCTCAAAAAACCAAAAATCTCGTTTTAGAATGAGACAAAGTCAGATATACAAAGCAAAGCAATCTGGAAAAAAATATATTTTTCAAAAAGAATTTAAATAAGGATAATTTTGTCTAAATCAATAAAATTAACAAAAGATCCAATTTGGACACTATTGAGAAGAGTTACGATACCTGCAAGTGTAGGCTCATTATTTCAAACATTTTATAATTTAGTTGATACTTGGTTTGCAGGTAGAATCTCTGCAGAAGCAATAGGAGCAATTGCGAAATCGTTTCCAATATATTTTACCATTATAGCTGTTGGTGTTGGATTAGGTGCTGCAACTAATGCTTTAATTGGTAATTCAATCGGTGAAAAGAAAATAAGAGTTGCATCATTATATGTCGCTCAGTCTTTAATCTTTGCAGTATTAGTGTCAATAATTGTTACAATATTTGGTTTAAATGCATCCAATTATCTTTTAGGTGTCATGGGTTCCGATGAAGCTGGAATAATTTTAACGAGAGAATATTTAGATATTATTTTCTACGGAACTTTTATTGTATTGATACAGATATCCCTAAATGGAACTCTGAATGCTCAAGGTGATACCAGAAGTTATAGAAATGTACTGATATTTAGTTTTTTTCTTAACATTTTTTTAAATCCTCTTTTTATATGGGGATATGGATTTATCCCAGGATTTGGAATAGCTGGCCTTGCTATTGCTACTGTAATTTCTCAATCAATAGGAACGATCTATTTAGCTTTTAAGGTTAATAATTGTCAAATAAGGAATTACCTTAAACCTCAATGCTTTATTCCAAAATTTGAATTTTTAAAATCATTAACAAATCAAGCTGTACCAGTAATGTTCAGTATGTTGTTTATTGGTGTAGGTATTTTTAACATCTTATATTTCATAGGTAAATTTGGGGATTTAGCAACAGCTGGTTATGGTGCAGCATTAAGAGTAGAGCAAGTTTTTTTATTACCAGTTATTGGTTTAAATACTGCAGTTCTTTCAATCGGAGGACAAAATTTTGGTGCAAAAGCCTATAATAGAATAAGAGAGCTTTATACTAAGGCTTTATTTTTTGGAATATCATTTATGACTGTTGCTGGAGTAATAATTTTTTTTGGGGCTGAATTTTTTGTATCTTTATTTACTGATAATCAAGAAGCAGTTATGAGTGGAGCTATTTATCTCAAGGTTGCAGCTTTAATTGGACCAATTTATCCAGTCTTCTTTATTACTACAGCAGTATTTCAAGCTGTTAAAAAACCTTTGTATAGTCTCTATTTGAGTATTTTAAGATTAACTGCGTTTCCTTTTCTAAGTTTATGGTATGTGATAAATATCAGAGGTGGTGATTACCAAGATATTTTTTATACTATTATGGTAACTAATTGGGCTATGGGAATTGCTGTTTTAATATTTATTGGGTATTTTCTAAATAATGTATTTAAACAAAATAAAGCTATTTTTAGTTATTAGTTTTTTCCTATCTTCCTTTTTCTTAACTCTAAAAGATGTTAAATCATATGAAATTAAAGTTGTTGATGGTGATACTATACATTTAAATGGAAAAAAAATTAGATTTAGTGGAATTGATAGCCCTGAATTAAAACAAACCTGTAGTAAAAATAATCAAATAATTTTTTGTGGGATTGAAGCAAAAAAATTACTAATTGATAGAATAGGAAATAATGAGATAAAATGTGTTGAAGAGGGCAAGGATCAGTATAAAAGAATCTTAGCTGAATGTTTCGTAAATAATATTAGTTTATCAAGTTATTTAGTAAAAGAAGGTTATGCTTTTGCATATAGAAAATATTCAAAGAAATTCGTACCTGATGAGAACTATGCAAGATTAAATAATTTAGGAATGTGGTCTATGAAATTTGAATATCCTTGGGATTGGAGAAAAAAAAATTAATCTTTTTGTAATTTTTTCTCTAATTTTCTAACTAAAAAAGAAACAACCAAAATTAAAACAAGATACTCGAGGATTAAAAATGTATAAATTTCTAGCGGCCGATAAGTTGTTACAACTAATTCGTTTGCTTTTCTTGTTAAATCACCAATACCAATTATTGACACAAGTGATGACATTTTAAGAACATAGACAAATTGATTACCTATAGCTGGTAAAATATTCTTTATCGCTTGAGGTAAGATAACTAAACGTAATTTTCTAAAAAAACTTAATCCCAAAGAACTTCCCGCTTCCCATTGTGATTTTTTAATTGAATTAATTCCTGCTCTAAATATTTCTGCTTGAAAAGCACTTTCACTAATTGAAAGAGCTATAATACCAGAAACAAAAGGACTAAAACTTACACCTGTCATAATTGGTAAACCATAATAAATCCATAAAATCAAAACGAGTAAAGGAATTGCTCTTACAATCTCTACATATCCAATATTGAGATAGGTTAAAAATTTACTCTTAGCTAGTGATGGAATAGCAACTAAAAGACCTAGGATAATTGAAATAATTATAGAGACTATACTAATATAGATAGTGGTTGTTAAACCACTTAATAAAAACTTTAAGTTAGTTAATCCTTCAATAGTGTTTGGAGACAAGATTAACCAATTTAATTCACTTTTACCGCATGAAGTTAATGGGAAAATTAAGAGTAAAAAAAATAAATTTCTCACTCTTCAAGTTATAAAGAATTAAAAACTAATTACTAATTTTTTATAAACTCTTTAAATTATATTTAGCTAATAACTTAGTGAAGAACCCTGAGGATTTTTTATCTTTAATCCATTTATTTACGTAATCGTTCCACTTAGTATCACCTTTTGGCACCATCATCGCTAAAAAAGCCGGATTTTTTCCACCATCTGGAACAATTGCTAATTGAGGATATTTGATAACCAATTTATTTGCTTCTGTTGAACTTGTAATATTACCATCAGCTCTACCTGCTAATACTTCTTGAAAGTCTCTAGCTGGAGCTTCAATTGAGTTTAATTTTGATTTTGGAAAAAATTCTTTTGCCTTTTCTTCTTGAGAAGTACCAAGAGTAGTTGCTATCGTTACGTTTTCGTTATTTAGGGAATCCCAAGTAGGGAATTTTTTTAAGTTCTTTTTAAGAACTAGTGGAACAGTAGCATACTTGTAATAAGTATCAGTAAATCCTGCTACTT
>CACBRD010000010.1 GCA_902541515.1 uncultured Pelagibacteraceae bacterium
CTATCTTCTAAAACATATGGCAACGTGGCGGAATGGTTACGCAGAGGATTGCAAATCCTTGTATCCCGGTTCGATTCCGGGCGTTGCCTCCAAAAAAAATCTTGTTTTAGTGAAAAAAAAAAGTAAGTTGAGATTTTAATATTCCTCGGTAGCTCAGTTGGTAGAGCAGTTGACTGTTAATCAATTGGTCGCAGGTTCGAGTCCTGCCCGAGGAGCCAACAATTATCCAACCTTTGAAATATTGTTACTTCCTGCTTGTAATGATTTATTAAATTTCAATTTTTGATCAGCATTCAATTCAGAATATAATTTCACTAAGAAGTTATAATTTACATTCATATGACCCTCTTGTGATTTTTCTAAATTTATAAGATATTCTGAAAAATCTTCGAAAAAATAATTAATTGGTACTTTAAGATAGTTCGATAATTGTAATAATCTTATTGAACTTACCCCGTTAGTGCCTTTTTCATATTTTTGAATTTGTTGAAATGTGACGTTGATTGCTTTTGCTACTTTAGTTTGAGTTAAACCTAGTGCTAGTCTTCTAAGCTTAAGCTTATTGCCTAAATGCTTATTAAAATTATCTTCCATTAAGACCCCTCTTAATTTTTTAAAAAACTAATTGAACTAGTTTTTAATACCTACTGCAACAATAAATTTTTATTTTTTTTACCTAAAAACCCGTATTAGGGGAAATATGTCAAGCATTACTTCAGCTATAATTTGAGAAATATTTCTTGAAATTAGCTTGAACTATAGTATCTGGCTGAGGAAAAGTTTGGTTCTATCGCTCTTTGGATTAGCAAAAAATTCTTTGGTATCAGCTTTTTCTACTATCATTCCTTCATCCATAAATATCATTTGATCTGCAACTTCTTTTGCAAAACCCATTTCATGTGTAACTACGATCATAGTCATTCCTTGTTTTGCTAAATTAACCATAACATCTAACACTTCTTTAATCATTTCGGGATCTAAAGCAGATGTAGGTTCGTCAAAAAGCATTATTTTTGGTTCCATACATAAAGCTCTTGCAATAGCAGCTCTTTGTTGTTGTCCTCCAGATAATTGTCCTGGATATTTTTGTGCTTGATCAAGAATTTGCACTCTTTCTAGATGTTTTAATGCTAATTCTTCTGCCTCTTTTTTGGGCATTTTTTTAACCCAAATAGGAGCTAATGTGCAGTTATCCAAAATAGATAAGTGAGGAAACAAATTAAATTGTTGAAATACCATTCCAACTTCAGCTCTAATTTGTTCAATATTTTTTGTATCCTCTGTTAATTCAGTTCCATCAACAACAATATTACCTTCTTGATGCTCTTCTAATCTATTAATACATCGAATTAATGTAGACTTTCCTGACCCAGATGGACCACAAACAACAATTTTTTCTTTTGGTTTAACTTCTAAATTTATTCCTTTTAAAACTTGGAAATCACCAAACCACTTATTCATATTACTTATTTGGATAATACTATCAGACATAAATTTTTATCTATCGGTTTTATATTTTTGTTCTAGATTATAACTATATTTACTCATTGCATAACAAATAATCCAGAAAATTATAGCAGCAAATACATACCCTTCCATAGCAAATCCTAACCATTTCGGATTTGTTTTAGCTAAATTTAACATTCCAACTATTTCTAATAATCCGACAACAAATATTAATGGAGTGTCTTTTACTAATGCTAAGAAAGTATTTGCTATTCCTGGTATTACTAATTTCAGAGCTTGTGGTAAAATTACAAAAATATGCATTTTCCAATAACCCATACCTAATGATTTCGCAGCTTCGTACTGACCTCTTGGTAAAGCTTGTAAGCCACCTCTTATAACTTCCGCAACATACGCAGCTTCAAATAAAGAAATTGCAATTATGGCTCTTACTAATTTATCAATGAAAAAGTCTTCTGGTAAAAACATTGGAAACATTACGGCAGACATGAATAAAACTGTTATCAATGGAACACCTCTCCAGAATTCAATAAAACCAACTGATATATATCTAATTAATGGAAATTCTGATCTTCGTCCGAGAGCAAAAGCCATTCCAATTGGAAAACAGAAAATAAGACAGAAAAAAGAAATTATAAATGTTAGAGATAAGCCTCCCCATGCACCCGTTTCAACCCAATTTAAACCATCTAATTTTCCAAGCTCAATGTATTCTTCAAAAAAAAGAAAATATTTCAAAATTACATACAGCGCTAAAGGAACTATTAAAAAGTAATAAAATTTAAATTTACTTGGAATAAAAAAACCAATGATGACGGATAAAATTGCAGCAATAATTCCATAAGAAAAGTCAAAAAATACAGGGCCACCTGAAATAAAAAAGAAGATAAATAGGAATGCAATTAAAGGATAAATAACTACATAATATAGTGTTAAATATTTCTTAAATTTATCAGTCGCAAAATATCCAACAGAACCAAGTAACACTAAAGCTACAAATGATAAATTAATTCTCCATTGTTCTGCATTTGGATACATGCCATACATAAATCTTCTCATCCAAACCTTAATATATGTCCAGCATGCGCCAGAACCCGTACAAACATCTTTTGTATCTCCCGCAAAACTAGCATCAATAACAAACCAGCTTAATATAGGTGGTAGAGATTTGATGATTATGAATATTATCAATAATGATAAAACAGCATTAAAATTATTTGTATTAATATGTTTGTTTAAGAGATCTAAATTTTTAATTCCACTATACTCTATTCGAATGAAATAAAGACCAACAAAACCAAGTATTAGAGGTAATAAGAAACTTAAAAAATTAGGTAAAAAACCAGTTAAATTTAATCTAAAAAAAGAGTTTAAAAAAACATCTAAAATACTAATAAAAAACAAAAAAGAACCAAGATACAAAAAGGTATTGAGGTTAGTTCTATCAGGTTTTAAAAAATTAATATTAGACATTATTTCTCCTGAATAGCTATTTTCTTATTATACCAGTTCATTAAAATTGATATTGAAATACTCAAAGTTAGATAAGTAAACATGGTGATTGATACTATTTCAATTGCTTTTCCTGTTTGCATTAATGCTGTTCCAGCGAAGACTAATACTAAATCAGGATAGGCTATCGCTGCCGCTAAAGATGAATTTTTAGTTAAATTTAGATATTGATTTGTTGTTGGTGGAATAATTATTCTCAAAGCTTGAGGCATAATTACTAATTTAAGTACTTGATTAGGAGTAAGCCCAATTGATGCTGCTGCCTCTTTTTGACCTTTACCGACACCCTGAATTCCAGCTCTGACACATTCTGCGATAAATGTTGCTGTATATAAAGATAAAGATAATGTTAATGCTATTAATTCTGGGGGTAAACTAACTCCTCCCTCATAAATAAATGATGTTGTTGCCAATTGTTTTAAAACAGGAACTTCAAAAGAAAGTCTTACGCCACCAATTAAAAAACTTAGAAGTGGAAGAATAAATATCAGTCCTACAGAAATTAAAAAAACTGGAATTTGTTTACCTTGATTTTCCTGAACCTTTTTCGCATGCGCTCGTATTACAATGATTGATATGATTGCAGCTACAATTGAATAAAAGAAAATATTAAAATTTTGCCAAATAAATGCTGGGACGTATAACCCTTTTATAGTTAGAAAAAAAACCCCAAACATTGCTTCAGCATCTTGTGGAAGTGGCAAAGCACGTAATGCAGCAAAATACCAAAAGAATATTTGAAGTAGTAGTGGAATATTTCTAAAAAACTCAACATAAAAAGCTGCAAATTTATTAATTAGATAATTAGGTGATAATCTTGCTATACCAACTATGACACCTAAGATTGTTGCAATAATTATTCCAATTACAGATACAAGTATTGTATTTAAAAGACCAACTAAATAAGCTCTAAAATATGAATGTGATCCATCATATTCAATTAATGAAAACTGAACATCAAAAGATGATTCTTGAGATAGAAAACCATAACCAAAATCAATACCTCTATTTTCCATATTGATTTGGGCGTTATAAGTAAAAAAACCGAAAACTAAAACTACAGCTAAAACTGTAATTAATTGTGGGACTATATCTTTAAGTTTAAAATTCACTTTGCCGATAATATATGAGTTTATAAAAAAAGGGCTAGAAAAATCTAGCCCTTTTTAATTAATTTAAACTAAAATTATCTTGCAGGTGGAACGTAAAGTATTCCGCCTTTTGTCCATAATTGGTTTGGACCTCTGTCTGGTAAAATTCCAGTGTCAGCTATATTTCTCTTATAACTTTCACCATAATTACCAACTTGCTTGATAATTCTTAAGCTCCAGTCGTTATCTAGACCAAATGCAGCACCTAATTCACCTTCAGCACCAACTAATCTTTTGATTGCTGGGTTGTCTGAAGTTTTCATCATGTCTGCATTTGCTGAAGTAATACCATATTCTTCAGCTTCGATCATAGTGTTCAAAGACCATCTTACGATATCTTCCCAAACTGCATCACCTTGTCTAACAACTGGTCCTAAAGGTTCTTTAGAAATAGTTTCTGGTAGAACAATGTGTTCATCAGGGTTTTTCATTTTTGTTCTTTGAGCAGCTAAACCAGATTTATCAGTAGTGTATGTATCACATCTACCTGCATCGTAAGCAGCAACAACTTCGTCAGCTTTTTCAAATGCAACTGGCTCATAAGAAATTCCTTTTGAATTAAAGAAGTCTCTCATGTTTAACTCAGTTGTTGTACCAATGTTTGTACAAGCTGAGATACCATCTTTGAATTGGCTAGTTGAAGTGATACCTGAGCTTTTTCTTACCATGAAGCCTTGACCATCGTAGAAGTTTACTCCAACGAAAGTAAGTCCGATATCAGCATCTCTAGAAAGAGTCCAAGTTGTGTTTCTTGATAAGATATCAATCTCACCAGAAGTTAAAGCAGTAAATCTTTCTTTGGCACTTAGTGGTGTAAACTTAACTTTGTTTGCATCACCTAATACTGCAGCAGCTACAGCTCTACATACGTCAACGTCAACACCAGTCCAATTTCCTGCAGCATCAGCATTAGAAAATCCTGGAAGACCTTGAGATACTCCACATCTTACAAACCCTTTTTTCTGAGTGTTTTTAAGTGTTTTAGATTTTTTAGCAGCCATAGACTCTGTTGTAAAAGTGAACAACACAGCAACCATAGCAACTAAAGAAGTTAATTGTTTTAAGTATTTAAACATATTTCTTCCTATTGTTTATTTATTTGTTAACAAATAATTCAAAATTACTTTTGAATATTCTTAATTTAAACATGATAAAAATAGGTGTTCAAGGGAAATTTAATCTCATTTCAAATTAATTGAAAATCTAGTCAAGATAAATTTTAACCAAAAATGTGCTAGTAATGGCGCGCCCTGAAGGATTCGAACCTACGACCCTCGGTTTAGAAAACCGATGCTCTATCCAGCTGAGCTAAGGGCGCAAAAACATACTACATATACAATAATTAATTAATTTTTAAAAAGAAATTTTTTCACAAGAAGCAAAATTGTTAATAACTCAATTCGTCCAACAATCATGAAAAAAATAAGACAATATTTGGTAAAATATGAAAGGTTGTAAAAAGTTAGATCACTTAAACCATATGAACTTGAATTGACAGTATTCATTAATGTTAAAATAGATAACTTGAATGAATTTTCAAAGCTAAATTCACTTATAGTCAATAATGTTGTTAAAATAAAAAGTGATAAAATAAATATGAGAACTGATAAAAAATATTTACTTATCTCATTAAAGTCAAAATTAACTTCAGAGAAAAATAACTTATTCTTATATATATTTTTTGGTCTACTGAATGATAAAATTTGATTAACTGAATATATAAATAAAGAATAAATCTTCATAAATCTCAATCCTGAACTTGTGGAAAAAAAAGATCCTCCAATAATTACCAAAATCAAATAAATGAAAGTCAAATTTGTATTTGAATTATCTAGTGTAAAACCAATATTCGACATACTACTTGATATTGACAAAAAATAATTCAAAAAGTTTTGATTAAAACTAAAAAATAAAAAAAAGATAATTAAGACTATAACGAAGTAAATTATTAAATTAAAATCTTCATATAAAAAATTAATATTTTTTTTCTTGAAGAAAAATAAATTGTAACTAAAAAAAATACTAAAAAAAGAAGTTAACATCAAAAATGACAAAATAATAGTTTGAGTGTCATCTCTGATTATACTGGATAAATCATTTGTAGGTAAAAAACCGCCTGAAGAAATTAATGAAAATGCTAAGTTTAAAGAATCAAAAATTCTTATAGAAAATAAATTTAGTATTACAAAAATTACTAAAGTTATACCAGAATATATAAAAAAAACTTTTATGGCTTGTTTAAATACTTCTGAAGTATTAAATGAAAAAAAATTTGTTAAAGTTTTTTTAAAATTTTCATCATAAATATCTATTAAATAAATTATAGAAAATAAGAAATATAATCCACCAATCCATTGGGTAGTTGATCTCCATAAAATCAAACTCTGATCTATATTTTTAATATTTTCAAAGATAGTAAAACCAGTAGATGTAAAACCTGAAACTGATTCAAAAAATGAATTTATAAAAGTTAAGTTATAAATACTTAGGTAAAAAGGAATAGATAAAATTAAAGGTAGTAAAATATATCCCAAAAAAACAGTTAAAATTTTTTGAAAAATTGATGTTTTTTTTGGTGAAATTTTTAATCTATAAAAAACGATTGCTAGAATTGAAGACAAAAATAAACTTAAATAATAAGTATCTAAGTTTAGGTAAAGATTGAAATAGTAAGAATAAATTATATTAAAAAAAGATAAAATAGAAATTAATCCAAAAAAGAAACTTAGATATTTTATTTGCAATCCAAACATCTAATTATACTGAACTTAATCTAAAGATATTTTCAACAAAAGATATAGAGTCTTTTTTAACAATAAATACAACTCTATCATCTTTTTTAAAAACAAAATTGGATCTAGGTATAATTATTTTTTTATCTCTTAATACAGCGCCAATTCTTAATTCATCTGGTAAATTAGAATTTTTAATTTCTTTATTAATTAGTTCAGAAGTCTCAATTATTTCAGCTTCAATTACCTCGTATTCACCATCTGATAAAGTATAAGCATTTTCAATTGTTCCTTTATGTATATGTTTTAAAATACTTGAAACAGTCGTCATCCTTGGGTCAATTAAATCATCAATTTTTAAAGATGATTGAAGAAGTGAATAATTTGGTTTGTTAATCAATGCCATTGTTCTTTTATCATCTATATCTTTTTGGTCTTTAGCAAACTTTTCAACTAAGACACTTACCATCAAGTTATCTTCATCATCATTTGTTAGAGCTAATACTGTTTCGGCTTCTCCTAAATTTGCCTCAGTTAAAACTTCTTCATCTAGCCCATCACCATTTATAACAATAGCATCGTTTAATTGATTTGCTAAAAACTCTGCTCGCTCTTTATTTTTCTCAACGATTTTAACTCTCACTGTCTCTAAGGTTTCCTCAATGTTCTTAGCTAAATTAAAACCAATATTTCCTCCACCTATAATCAAAATCTTTTTTGAAATTTTTTCCTCATGACCAAATGCTTCAAGAGTTTCTGACATTTGTGACGAATTAATAATTACATAAATTTTATCATCTTTTTTTACAGCATCTGTTTTTTTTGGAATAAAAAATTTATTATCTCTATTTATTCCAATAATATTTGCCTCTAATTTTGGGTATTTATTTGTGAGCTCATTAAACTTAATACCTATAGATTTACAATCCTCTTTAATGAATATCTCCAATAATCTTATTTTATTGTCAGCAAATGGCACACTATCTAACGCACCTGGTGCCTCTAATTTTCTTTGAATTGATTTAGAGATTTCTATTTCAGGAGAAATAATCACATCAATTGGTAAATTTTCTTTATTATAAACTCTTGTAAATCTTGGGTTTAGATAGTCTTGTGATCTAATTCTTGCTATTTTTTTTTGAATATTAAATATAGAGAATGCTATTTGACAAATAAGCATATTAATTTCATCATTTCTTGTAACCGCAATAATCATATCTGTTTCAGCGGCATTGGCTTTTTCAAGAATTGATGGATATGTAGCTTTTCCAACGATCGCCTTAACATCCAAACTATCATTGATTTTTTGGATATCCTCACTTGATTGATCAATAACTGTTATCGAATGACCTTGTTCACTTAATAACTTTGCAATAGTAAAACCTACTCTACCAGCACCACAAATGATTATATTCATTTTAGTTAAATTCTTTTATTCCTAAGCCTTTAAGCTTTCTATGAAGAGCACTTCTCTCCATACCAACAAAGTTAGCTGTTTTAGATATATTCCCATTAAATTTTTTAAGCTGAATTGTTAAATACTCTTTTTCAAAGTTTTCTCTAGCCTCTTTTAATGGCACAGATAAGCTATTTTCAACAATTTTATCATCATAATTGTCGCTTTTTAACGACTCTTTTACAATGTTAGAAATTTTGTCTTTTGTATCTGGTTGTAAAATTGCAATTCTTTCAATCAAATTTCTTAGTTCTCTTACATTGCCTTTCCAATCATGATTTAAAATATATGAGTCATTTTCATCAATATCTAATTCTTTAATATTATAATTTGTAGAAATCATCTTTGAAAAATATCTTATGAGCAAAGGTATATCTGAAATTCTTTCGTTCAAAGATTTAATGTTAATTTCAAAAACATTTAATCTGTGATAGAGATCTTCTCTAAAATTACCTATCTTAATTTCATCTTTTAAATCCTTACTTGATGAACAGATTAATCTTACATCAACATTGATATCATTATTACCATTTAATCTTTTAAATTTTTGATCAATAAGAACTCTTAATATTTTTGATTGAATGACAAGAGGAATTTCAGAAACTTGATCAATTAATAAAGTGCCTTTATTAGCTTTTTCTAAAGCACCATATGAAATAGAACCATCACTCTTTTCTTCTCCAAATAATTCTTGTTCATATTTTTCTGAGTCAAGAAGCGCTCCATTTAGAATTATAAATGGATTTTTTTCTCTTTTTGAATTTTTATGAATTTTTCTTGCGATTAATTCTTTCCCCGACCCTGATGGTCCGTTTATAAGAATCCTACTTTCAGTTAAAGATATTTTTTTTATTTGTTCTCGTATTGTAGATATATTTTTACTATCACCTATTAAATCATATGAAGAAAATAACTTATTTTCATAATCCTTATTTTGTTTTTTTAATTGAAGATTTTCAACTGCTCTGCTAACAAAATTTAATAATCTTGTTTGATCAAAAGGCTTTTCCACAAACTCAAATGCACCATATTTCAATGAGCTTACTGCCATCTCAATATTTGCATGGCCGGTAATAATAATTACTGGTACATCTTTATTTTTAGATTTAATATGTGATAGTAGCTCTATCCCATCATTATCACCTTTATCTAATTTAACATCTAGTATAGCCACATCTGGCATTTTTTTATCAATTTCTTTTAATGCTTGATTATAATTAGCTGCTACTCTAGTTTTGTAGCCAGCGTCAACAATTAATTCATTTAGGATATTTCTTATATCCGCATTATCATCAACTATTAATATTTCTGTTGTCATTTAAATAAAATCTTATCTGTATCTTTGCACCATTACTAATTGGAATAAATTGGAGTTCACCTTTGTGATCATTTATAATTTTATTTACTATAGATAGACCTAGTCCAGTTCCATTTTTTTTTGTTGTGTAATATGGGTTTAAAATTTCTTCTATATTATTTTTATCAAAACCAATACCATTATCCTCTATTGATATTAAAATATGGTCATTATTTGATGAAATATCAATTAAAATTTTCTTTTTAAAATCAAGGTTTTTTTCAACTTTTTGTTCTATGCTCTCAATAGAGTTCTTTATTAAATTAATAAAAACTCTTGAAATTTGCTCTTTGTCACATTCAAGTAAAATCTCCTCATCTCCTTTAGTTAAATTTATCTCAATAGATTTATTAATCTCTGATAGTAATTTAATATTTTCATTTAATAACTTTACTAAATTATTTCTCTTTAAAATTGGTTTTGGCATTCTTGCAAAATCTGAAAATTCGTTTACTAAATTTTCTATTTGTTTTATTTGAGAATTTATAATTTTCAAATTTTCTCTAAACGACTCTTGGTCTTCATTTGTTATTTGTTTCGAATATTTATTTTTAATTCGATCTATTGTTAATTGTATTGGTGTCAGAGGATTTTTAATTTCATGGGCTAGTTTTCTTGATAAATTTCCCCATGCTTTATATCTCTCATTTATGATTAATTTTTCTTGCTGATTTTTGAGTCTACTAATCATAGAATTAAAATTTTTATTTAAAACCTCCATATCTTTATCAGTTTTAATCTCTGGTACTTTTGTATTAAGATTTCCCTGACCTATTTCTGTTGATGCGAAAATAAGATTATTAATGGATCTAAAAAACCTAGAAGAAAACCGAATTGCAATCGTAATAGATATAAATAACAACAATGAAACAATAATAATATAAATTATAAAAAAGGAAATTTTAATACCTGTGCTTCTTTCTTCTACAGTGTAGTAGAAATTTATTGCTTCTTGAGACTCAGCTAAATAGTTTGAAATATTTTTGTCCAAAAATTTTACAACATATAAAAACCGATCTTCTGATGATTGCAGTCGCATTATAGCAGCAGAAATATTTGCTTTTGTATTAATTATCTTTAATGGTCTATCGTCCTCAAGAACTAAATTTAAAGCTTTATCAACCGGTGGAATATATTTTTCTTTTTTTTCGGTTGAATATAATAGCTTTTTATTTTTATCAATAATATGAATTTCATCAACATCTCTAATAATTTTTTGGGTTCTCAAAAATCTTAGATATTCATTTGCATTTTCATTCAAAAAATTAGCACTTTTATTTGTATCAAAGGCAATCAAAATAATATCAGATTGAATTTTATTTCTTACTTCCTCCACATAATTTTTTGCAAGTTCATAAGAATTATTAACAACTGTTGTAACTTTTTTGTCAAAATACTTCTGCAAAGCAAATGAAAAGAGAAAGAGAGAAAAGATTGAAATTAAGATTGATGGTATAAGGGTAAATAATGAAAAATAAGTTATATATTTTTTATTAGAAGTTAAACCATCTTTATCAATATCGCTCTTTATAGAATTTTTAATTTCAACAAAAATAAATATGAATAATAGAACAAGTAAAAAAATATTTAAAATTAATAAATATTGTAAATTTTTCTGATTTAATTCAACAAAACTTCTATCAATAAATGTTAAAAAAGTTAAAAAACCTATGAATAGTGTGATACTAGATAGAAAAATAATGAATATATTTTTTTTCAAAAATTCTAACATAATTTAGAATTATAACATTAAAACAAATGAACAACTATTTTGTAATATTAGCAGCTGGAAAAAGTAAGAGATTTAGCACAAAAATACCAAAACAATTTTTTGAGTACAAAAATAAAGAATTAATTGATCATTCAATAGAAAAATCTCTCGCGTCAAAGCTATTTAAAAAAATTTTGATTGTTACAAATAATCTTAAACATTTTAAAAAAAAGAAATATCCAAAATCAATAAGTATTATTAAAGGTGGAAAAGAAAGATCAGATTCCTCTTTTAAAGCTTTAAAATATCTAAAAAGATATAAGCCAAAAAATGTATTTATACATGATGCTGCTAGGCCTAATTTCTCAATTAGATTATTAAAAAATATTACTAAAAATTTAAAAAATAACAAAGCTGTAGTTCCAATTATCAATTCAAAAGACACAATAAAATATAAAATTCAAAATCGAATATTTAATCTTAACAGAGATAATTTATTATTAACCCAGACTCCTCAAGCATTTAGATTTAAAGAGCTATATGAAGTAGCAAAAGATCAAAAAAATAAAGTTACTGATGAGGCAACATTATTCATAAATAAAGATTTTAAAATAAAATTTATACAAGGAGAAAAAGAAAACAATAAAATTACATATATTGAGGATATAAAAACACACAAGACTTTTTATGGTATAGGATTTGATATCCACAAGTTAGTGAAAAATAAAAAACTTTATCTCGGAGGAATAAAAATTCCTTTTCATTCAGGTCTAGAAGGTCATTCCGATGGGGATGTAATTTTACATGCAATAATTGATTGTATTTTAGGAGCTGTGAAAAAAAATGACATTGGTACATATTTTCCTAATACAAAAAAATTTAAAAATATTAGATCTCCAAAAATGCTAAAACCAATTATATTTGATCTTAATAAATCTAATCTGATTATTAATAACTTAGATATTAACTTAATTTGCCAAAAACCAAGAGTTTCAAAATACAGAAATAAAATAATTAAATCAGTTTCAAATTTAACTGGACTTAATGAAAACCAAATTAATTTAAAAGGTAAAACAGTAGAAAAATTAGGTTTAATAGGAAAAGAAAAGGCCATTGCTTGTGAAACAATAATTTCAATTACAAAATATGATTAAAACTTTCAATTCCTTATTAGTTACAATGTTTGGTATAGGAAAAATTAAGATTATTCCTGGGACTTTTGGATCTTTAGCTACAATTATTTTTCTTTATTTTGTTTTTCACATACAAAAATTATCACCAAATATAGTCTTCATAGGTTTATTTATTATTTTTATTTATTCGTTTATAGCAGTTGCATCACACATCAAGGAGAAAGAAAATAAAGATCCAAAAGAAGTTATTATTGATGAATTTATAGGTCAATCTATACCAATTTATCTTTATGAAATATCTCACGGAATACAAAAAACATCTGAAGAAGCCATAATTTTTTATGGAATTTGCTTTGTGCTTTTTAGATTTTTTGACATTCTCAAACCATTTCCAGTAAATTATTTAGACAAAAATTATAAAAATAGTTTCGGTGTAATAATGGACGATGTTTGTGCAGGGTTATATGTTGTTCTATCATTAATTTGTTTTATGTTAATAAGTAGTTATTTTATTTAATGAAATCTTTAGTCAGACTCTTAACAAAAAAAAAATTAAAACTATCTATCGCTGAGTCTTGTACTGGTGGGTTATTAGCTAGTTCAGTTACCTCAATAAGTGGTGCTTCGAAAATATTTAATTTAGGACTAGTCACCTATTCTAACCAAGCTAAAATTAAAATTCTTAAGGTAAATAAAAATATTATTAAGAGATATGGTGCAGTTAGTTACCAATGTTGCTTGGCAATGGTAAATAACTTATCTAAATTATCAAAAGCACATATCAACGTTTCTATAACTGGAATCGCTGGCCCCAAAGGTGGCACCAAACAAAAGCCAGTAGGTCTAGTTTATATTGGTATAAAAAAAGGTAAAAAAGTACTGATTAATAGGTGTTTATTCAAAAGTAAAAAAAGATCTTCAATTCAAAAGGCAACTGTTAAAAAAACCTTGGATTTAATTTTTAGAATTTCCAAATAATTCTTCAGCTCTTTTCTGAAATGCATCAGCTATTTTTTCTAAGCCAAATTGAAAAGAGACTACCATTAAAGAATTTAAAAATTTATTCTTTATTTCAAAATCAATATCAAAAGTGACCTCAGTAATACCATTATTTTTATCACTAAACGTCCAATTATTTGTAAGATGATTTAATGGTCCCTCTATGTTTTTAACATAGATTGAATCAGTATTTTTATTAAAGGCAACATCACTTTTGTATGTATCTTTAAATGGGCCTTTACCAATGGTTAAATCAGCAATAATTTTTTGCAAATCACCATCTTGTTTGTTTTCATATATTTTTGCATCAAAACAAAATGGAACAAATTCAGGATATTTTTCTATATCTAAAACAAGTTCAATTAAGTCTTTTTTTTCACATTCAATTAATCGCTTAACTGAAGCTTTTGGCATTAATGACTGTTAATCCGATTTTGTTGTAGCTTAGCAAAATCTTCATCTGCATGATAAGAAGATCTTGTTAATGGCGATGACGAAACCAATAAAAACCCTTTTGATTTCGCAATACTTCCTAATTCATTAAATTCATCTGGTGTGTAGTATCTATCAAGAGGATGATGTCTAACAGATGGTTGTAAGTATTGACCAATAGTTAAAAAATCTACATCAGCAGCTTTTAAATCATCCATTACTTGTAAAATTTCATCTTTTTTTTCACCTAGGCCAACCATTATCCCTGATTTAGTAAAAATTTTCTTATTTATCATTTTAGCATTTTTCAAAAGTTCTAAAGATGCGAAATATCTAGAACCGGGTCTTACTTTTAGATAAAGACTAGGAACAGTTTCAATATTGTGATTAAAAACATCAGGATTGGCATCTAAAACTTTTTTATAAGCATCACCCTTTCTTAAAAAATCAGGAGTTAAAACTTCAATTGTAGTATTTGGATTTGTCTTTCTTGTTTGGTTAATAACCTCAAAAAAATGATTTGAACCACCATCATCTAAGTCATCTCGATCAACTGATGTTATTACAACATGTTTTAAATTTAATTTTTTTACAGCCTGAGAAATTTTTATTGGTTCAAGATTATCTAGTTTTCCTGGTTTACCAGTTTTTACATCACAAAAAGCACATGCTCTTGTACATGTATCACCCATAATCATAAACGTAGCATGTCTTTTACTCCAACATTCAGTGATATTTGGGCAATTAGCTTCCTGACAAACTGTTACAAGATTATTTTTATTTACAATTGTTTTTGTTAAAAAAAATTCTTTGCTATTTACTAATTTTGATCTTATCCAATCTGGTTTTTTTTTAATTGGATTTATCGGTTTATTCTGCTTTTCTGGATGTCTAATTTTCATTTTTTTTAATTATGTAAATTTTTTCATTTTTTTTACCAAATATGAACCTTTCTCTAATCAAAGATTCTATATAATCAAGATCTAGATTGTCACTTAATAATGAATTCTTAAATTCCAAGTCGCTTATTTGGTTAATTATTAAAGATTCTTGTTGTTTTAAGTTTTTTAAAATCTCCTTTTTCTCAAAATATGAAATTAATCCTCTTTGACCGGATAAAAGATTAAAAAAGAAATAAAGAATCAGAAAAGTAGAAACTAATAAAAGGTAATTTTTTTTTAATCTTTGAAGCATTAATGAATCTTATTCATTCTAGCTTTTTTTCCAAGTTCTTCTTCTATACGGATTAATTGATTATATTTTGCCACTCTTTCAGATCTAGCTAAAGATCCTGTTTTTATTTGGTTGGAGTTAGTACCTACCGCTAAATCAGCAATAAATGTGTCTTCGCTATCTCCTGATCGATGTGAAATAATGGTATTAAATCCAATAGTTTGAGCAAATCTTATGACATCAAGTGTTTCGGTAACTGTACCAATTTGATTTAGTTTTATCAAAATTGAGTTTGATGAAACATTTAGAAATCCCTTTTTTAACCTTTCCAAATTTGTAACATAGAGATCATCTCCAACTATCTGCACTTTTTTAGTAGATCTCATTAATTTACTCCACGATGTCCAATCATTTTCAGAAAATGGATCTTCTATCGATTTAATTTTATATTTATTAATCATTTTTTTATATTCTGAAATTGTTTTATTAACAGAAACATATTTTTTTGAGTGAATAGAATATTTACCTTTTTTAAATAATTCATTTGCTGCAACATCCAAACAAATTGAAACATCTTTTCCATTTCTAAATCCTGATTTTTTGATTGATAAAACAATCAAATCTAAGGCCTGATTGTTGCTATTAATCATCGGTGCAAATCCGCCTTCATCACCAACTGATGTAGCTAAACCTTTTGCTTTAATTAATTTACTTAAGTTTTTTATTACTAAATAACATATTCTCATTGCTTCAGAAAAAGATTTTGCTTTATCTGGTCTAATCATAAATTCTTGAATTCTAAGACCATTATTAGCGTGTGCTCCACCATTAATAATATTCATTAATGGATAGGGTAATTGAAAATTTTTTGTTACATAAAAAGATTTATAAATAGGAATTCTTTTTACTTTAGCTGATAATTTTTTTGCAGCCATCGATACTGATAATATTGCATTAGCTCCTAGTTTTGTCTTTTGCTTAGTCCCATCTAAATTAATAAGTATTTCATCTATTCTTTCTTGATCATGTATATTTTTATTTCTTAAAGCTCTAGATATTTTAGAATTAATTAAATTTATTGCTGAGAATACACTTTTGCCTAAATATCTTTTATTGTTCGTATCTCTTTTTTCGTAGGCTTCATAATTACCTGTAGAAGCTCCTGAGGGACATATTGCTTTTGCACTTTTGTTTTTAACATAAACCTCTGCTTCAATAGTTGGATTTCCTCTACTATCAAAAACTTGTCTTGCTTTAACTTTTAGAATTTTACTCACTTAATTTTTAATAAGATTATCTATATCGCTTAATTGTTTTAGAAGATCTTCTAATTTATCTAATGGTACCATGTTAGGCCCATCAGATGGAGCATTATCTGGATCTTGATGAGTTTCAATAAAAACTCCTGCAACTCCAACTGCAACTGCAGCTCTTGCTAGATATTCAACAAACTCTCTTTGACCACCACTTTTTTCTCCAAGACCACCCGGTTGTTGCACTGAATGTGTTGCATCAAAAATTACTGGATAACCATTCTTAGCCATTATTGGTAACGACCTCATGTCTGAAACTAAAGTGTTGTATCCAAAACTTGCGCCTCTTTCAGTTACTAATATTTTGTCATTTCCGGAATCCGAAATTTTCTTTGTTACATTAACCATATCCCATGGTGCAAGAAATTGACCTTTTTTTACATTAATAATTTTATTTGTTTTAGCTGCAGCAATTAACAAGTCTGTTTGTCTACATAAAAAAGCTGGGATTTGTAAAACATCAACATGTTTTGAAACGATTGCACATTGCTCAGGATTATGAATGTCTGTAAGGATAGGGATATTTAATTCTTTTTTAATCTTATCAAACACAGGCAGTGAAGCTTCCAATCCAGCTCC
This sequence comes from uncultured Pelagibacteraceae bacterium, assembly GCA_902541515.1. Taxonomy (GTDB): domain Bacteria; phylum Pseudomonadota; class Alphaproteobacteria; order Pelagibacterales; family Pelagibacteraceae; genus Pelagibacter. The sequence continues at coordinate 17,016 of CACBRD010000010.1, forward strand.
TCTTTTGCCTTTTAAACTTGTTCTGTTCGCTTTATCAAATGAGGTTTTGTAAATAAATCCAAGACCAAATTTTGAGGTAATTTCCTTAATTTTTCCTGCCATATCCATTGAATGTTGCTCACTTTCAAGCTGGCAAGGTCCAGAAATTATACAAATCTTATCATTGTTTGAAATGTCTATTTTTCCACAATTTACTTTAATGCTATTCATTTATGATTTTTTGATGCTTTGATAAAAGATGAGAATAAAGGATGTGGAGCAAAAGGTCTAGATTTAAATTCTGGATGAAACTGAACTCCAATAAACCAAGGATGATTTTTTAACTCAACTATCTCAGGTAAAAAACCATCAGGCGATAAACCAGAAAAGCTCATTCCTTTTTTTTCAAATTTGTCTTTTAGATTGATATTAACTTCATATCTGTGTCGGTGTCTTTCTTTGATAATTTTTTTTCCATAAATTTTTTTAATCTTTGAATTATCTTGTAATTTCGCATCGTAAGAACCTAATCTCATTGTTCCACCTAAATTTTTATTAGTTCCTTTGATAGTTTTTCCATCTTTAATCCACTCATTAATCAACCCAATTACAGGTATACCATTTCTATCAAATTCGCTCGAAGTTGCTTTTTTTAAATTTAATTGATTTCTCGCAAATTCTATAATTGCCATTTGCATTCCATAACATATCCCAAGAAAAGGAACTTTATTTTTTCTAGCATATTTTATTGACTCTATTTTTCCAGTTGTTCCTCGTTTACCAAAACCACCAGGTATTAATATACCTGAAATGTGTTTAAGTTTTGATTTAATCTCAGAAACCTTTAATTTTTCAGAGTCTATTCTTACTAAATTTACCTTAACATTATTTTGAATACCTCCATGAGTAAGAGCTTCATCTAAAGATTTATAAGCATCTTTTAACTCAACGTATTTACCAATTATGGCAATATTCACTTGTTTTTTATTTTGCAAAATAATCTTAGTTATTTTTTTCCAGGGTTTAAGGTTTGCAGGTTTTTTTGATTTAAGCTTAAAATAATTTAATACTTGAACATCAAGTTTTTCTCTAAAAAAACTTATCGGTGCTTCATAAATTGTTCTTACATCAACAGTTTCTATTACATTTTTAATATCTACGTTGCAGAAAAGTGATATTTTTTTACGATGCTCTAACGGTATAGGTCTTTCTGATCTACATATTATAATGTCAGGTTGAACACCTATGCTTCTTAATTCTTTGACAGAATGTTGGGTAGGTTTAGTTTTAATTTCATCTGAGGACTTTAAATAAGGTACCAAGGTAAGGTGGATAAATAATGCATTGTTTTTTCCTATATCATTTGCAAATTGTCTTATGGCCTCAATAAATGGTAGACTCTCAATATCACCAACAATTCCGCCAATTTCACAAATAACAAAATCTTCTTTCGACGAGTCATTCTTTATAAACTCTTTTATTCTATCAGTTATATGTGGAATAACTTGAACTGTTTTTCCGAGATATTTTCCTTCACGTTCTTTTTTTAATACATCATTATAAATTTTACCTGTTGTAATATTATCAGACTTCTTTGCAGATACTCCAGTAAATCTCTCATAATGACCAAGATCCAAATCTGTTTCAGCACCATCATCAGTTACAAAAACCTCTCCATGTTGAAATGGGCTCATTGTTCCAGGATCTACATTTAAATAAGGATCTAATTTCCTTAATCTAACTTTATACCCTCTTGATTGAAGTAAATAAGCTAGAGATGCAGATGAGAGACCTTTTCCTAACGATGAAACCACGCCGCCCGTGACAAAAATAAATCGCGCCATGGAAGTATCTTATAGCGAATAAAAAAGAAAATTAAAAGTATTAATTATTATTTTCTGGAATAGCGGGAGTATCCTCTCCTTTTTCTTCAATAGTATCCAAAACAGATGATGTAGGTGTTAATTCTCCTCTAGATACAATTGTAAGTGCTAAACTACAAATTATAAATAAAGTGGCAACAACGGCTGTTGCTTTGGTCATAAAATTACCTGCTGATCTGGAAAACATAAAACTTTCCTGAGAAACTCCAATTCCTAAAGCACCACCCTCAGACTTTTGCATCAAAACTAGTAACACCAATATTAATCCGAATATGATGTTCAAAATTAACAATATATTTTCCATGAGGGGTTAATTATATGTTTTTTTAATTATATCAATAAATTTTTTAGGATCTTGAGATGCCCCACCTATTAAGTAACCATCAATATTATTTATAGATTTCAATTGATTAATATTTTTCGGATTTACTGAGCCACCATAAAGAACTTTATAATTCTTTTTTTCTTTTTTAATAAAACTGATTGTCTTAAGTAAGTCATCAGATTTTGGTATAATTCCTGTACCAATTGACCAAACTGGTTCATATGCGATTATAATTTTTTTATTATTTTTAATATTTTTTAAACCTGCTTTAATCTGTTTATTTAAAACACTTTTGGTAATTTTTTTTCTTTTTGCTTTAAGCGTCTCACCAATACAAAAAATTACCCTCAGCCCAGACTTCAATGCACTTTTAATCTTTAGATTTATTAATTTATTAGTTTCACCAGCTTGTCTATTTTCAGAGTGGCCAATAATAATATATTTAGCACCAACACTTTTTAACATTGACGAATTGACTGAACCTGTAAAAGCACCATAAACATCCTGCTCATGACAATTTTGCGCACCAACTTCAATATTTGAACCTCTCAATTTTTTTGACATTGGCTCTATTAAAGTGCTAGGTGGGCAGTAAATTATTTTCAAAGACTTTCTTTTTTTGAAGTTTTTAAAAAATTTAACAACTCTATTCAGCGTATTTAACGAATTTAAAACACCAAACATTTTCCAATTTGCAATAAAATACATATATTTATTTGTCATGAGGCTTATTTTAATTTATAGGTTTGCTTTTTATAGATCAATAAATTTATAGTAATGATAAGTAGTTTAAGAAATTTTGCAAAAACTAAGTTTGCTGGTTTGTTAGTTTTTATAATGATAATTCCATTTGTATTTTGGGGTATGGGTGGAATGTTCAGTAGTGGTAATACTAACAATATTGCTAAAATTAATAATAATAGTATTTCCACTGAAGATTTTATTGATTACGTAAATAAATCAGGGATCCCTGAAAAAACAATCAGAGAAAATTTAGAGCAAAACATTATTGAAGAAATTCTATCTGGTTTAGTTTCTACTACTTTACTGGATCTAGAAATAAAAGATTTTGATCTGACAATTTCTGAAGTCACTTTATTAAAAAAGATAAAAGAAAATAAAAATTTTAGAGATGAAAATGGTGTTTTTCAAAGAATTAAATATGAAAAATTTTTATTAGAAAATAATTTATCTGCTCCGGGATTTGAACAGAGACTTAAATTACGAGAATTACAAAAAAATCTTTTTGATTATATTGGTGCTGGTACAACTTCCCCTCAATTTCTTACAACAAAACTATTTAAAGAAGAAAATCAAAAACTTGAAATAGAATTTATTGATTTAAATGATTTTTATGTAAATAAAGATGATATCACAGATAAAGAATTAGAAAATTTTATTAAGGATAATAAAGATGAGTTAAAAATAGAGTACTTAGATTTCAGCTACACAATCATAAATCCTAAAAATTTAATTGGAGTAGATGATTTCAATCAATCTTTTTTTGACAAAATCGATGAAATTGAAGTTGCCATATCCAATGAAATTGATTTTAAAACAATCACATCAAATTTTGATTTAAAATCGGTTGATATTAGTAATTTTAGATTTTCTACAGATAAAAATGGAATTGAAAAAAAAATTTACGAATTAAGAAATAATAAATTTGATATTTTTGAGAATAAAAATGATTATATCCTATATAACATAAAAAATATTACCCAAAAATCACCAGATTTAAGTGATAAACAAATTAAAGAAGAAGTGCTCGAGTTAGTTTTTCAAAAAAATAAATTTGATTATAACCAAAAATTATTAAATGAAATTACCAACAAAAAATTTAATGACAATAATTTTTTAGAGATGGGAAAAGATAAGATCCAGGCAATAAATTTGAATTCTGTGCGAGATAATAAAAAATTTGATATTAATGCTGTTGAGGTCTTATATAGCTTACCCGAGAAATCATTTACCTTAATAAACGACGAGAATAACAATATTTATTTAGCAAAAGTCAAAAAATTTGAAAAACAAATCATTGATACAAATCAAGAGGAATATAAAAAATATATTGTTAAACAAAATTCTAAAAGCAAAAATTCGTTATTAAAATCTTATGATACATTTTTAAACAACAAATATGATGTTTCTTTAAATCAACAGACTATTGAACGAGTTAAAAATTATTTTAAATGAAAATTAATCGAAGCTTCAAAGAATTCAAGTTTCGACACAGAAACAATGAAAATCAAATACTCTATACATCAAAAAAAGTAAAAACCGACAAAGAAATAATTAATTTAATTGATAACTTTTTAACTGAAAAAAATAGCTTTATTTTTGAGTCAGTAGAAAAAGGTAAGATTAGAGGCAGATACACTATATTTGGTAAAAATCCTGATAAAATTTGGGAATTTAACAATAATAATTCTTATTTAATAAAGAAAAATAAAAAATTTAAGTTAAAGGATAAACCTAAATATTTGATTGAAAAAATAATTGAGGATTTTAAGTTTAAAACTCCTAGTAAATTACCTAAAATTTGTTCTTTGATTTCGGGATATTTTTCATACGATGCAATTAGATATATCGAAAAAATCCCAAACAATTGTAAAGATGACCTAAAATTACCTGATGTTAGATTATTACGTCCAAGAACACTTATTATTCATGACAATTTAAAAAAGGAAATATTCTTTATCAATAATATTTTTAAAGATGAAAAAATTACGAATTATAAAAATAAATATCAAGATATCCAATCTGATCTTTTCAAACTTTCTTTGCAATCATCTGTTCAAAAAATAGATAGTAAAATAAATCGAAAGTCACAAAAAATTATAATTAATTCAAATACTTCTAAAAATAAATTTTTATCTATAGTTAATAAGGCAAAAAAATACATTAAATTAGGGGATATATTTCAAGTCGTTTTAAGTCAGCGTTTTGAGACTAAGTTGACAAAAAAACCCATCGATATTTATAAAAAATTGAGAATAACTAATCCATCTCCATTTATGTTTTTTTTTAATTTTACCGATTTCCAAATAATAGGTGCCAGTCCTGAAATATTAGTAAGGTTAAGAGAGGGTGAAATAACTGTGAGACCCATTGCTGGAACAAGACCTCGAGGAAAAACAATTAAAGAGGATCGTTTTTATGAGAAAGATTTACTTACAGATAAAAAAGAGCTTTCTGAACATCTAATGTTATTAGATCTTGGAAGAAATGATGCTGGAAAGGTATCTAAAACTAATTCCATCAAAGTAACTGAGAGTTTTATAATAGAAAGGTATTCACATGTAATGCATATAGTTTCGAACGTAATAGGTAAACATGATAAAAGATTTTCAAAATTTAAGTCTCTTTTAGCGGGTTTTCCAGCTGGAACTGTGTCTGGAGCTCCCAAAATAAGAGCTATGGAAATTATTGATGAACTAGAATCCACAAAAAGGAAAGTTTATGCCGGTGGCATTGGATATTTCTCTGCCAATGGAGAATTTGATACATGTATTGCTTTAAGGACAGCTGTTGCAAAAAAAAACAGATTTTATGTCCAAGCTGGAGCCGGGATTGTTGCAGATAGCAAACCATTAAAAGAATATGAAGAAACTGTAAATAAAGCAAAAGCTTTGATTAATGCGTTGAAATGAAAAAGATAATTTTAATTGATAATTACGATAGTTTTACTTTTAATCTCTACCATTATTTGTCTTCATTAAAAGTGAATGTTGAAGTAATTAGAAATGATCAAATTACATCTCATGAAATCTTAAAAAAAAGATATCATAAGATCGTAATTTCACCTGGACCTGGTAACCCCAATCAATCAGGTAATTGTCTTAAAATTGTCAAATCTTTATATAAAAAAATACCAATACTTGGAGTTTGTTTAGGCCATCAAATTATAGGTCAAGTATTTGGCTCAAAAATTGTTCAAGCTAGAAAGCTAATGCATGGAAAAACTAGTAAGATTTTTTCAAAAAAAGTAGGTATATTAAAAAATCTCCCTAAAACGTTTGAAGCCACTCGATATCACAGCTTAATTATTGATAAAAAATCGTTATCTAAGGATCTTGAAATTACTGCTCAGACTCAAGATGGACTAATAATGGGAGTACAACATAAGAAATATAATATACATGGAGTGCAATTTCACCCTGAAAGTATTAAAACTAAATTAGGAATTAAAATTTTAAAAAATTTTATAAGAATTTAGGATTAATGAGACAATTCATTGAAAAAATTAAAAAAAAAGAAAATTTAACTTTTGATGAAAGTAAATTTGCTTTTGAATTATTGATGGAGGGTAAGGCAGAAGACCAAGAAATATTTGATTTTTTGACACTTTTATCAGCAAAAGGTGAATCTTCTGATGAGATAGCTGGTGGAGTTTTTGTTCTTAGAAACAAGTCTAAAAGAGTAAACGTAGAAAACTGTGTTGATACATGTGGAACTGGTGGCGATGGTATGAATACACTTAATATATCAACAGCTTCAGCGTTATTGCTTTCAAGCATGGGTGTTAAAGTGGCTAAACATGGAAATAAAGCTGTATCCTCAAAATGTGGATCTGGTGATGTTTTAGAGGCTTTAAATATAAAAATAAATTTAGAGCCAAAAGACATTGAAAATCAAATTAATGATAATAATTTTGGATTCATGTTTGCACCCAACTATCACAGCGCAATGAGATTTGTCGGACCTACAAGAAAAAAAATTGGAAAAAGAACTATATTCAATATGATCGGACCTTTGAGTAGCCCTGCTTTAGTAAAAAGACAAGTTATTGGTGTTTTTGATAAAAAACTATTAAAAATATTTGCTAATGCTTTAAAAAATTTAGATATTAAATTTGCTTGGATAGTCAATAGTGAAGATGGATTAGATGAAATTTCACCTTATGCTAAAACCAATGTAATTCAATTAAAAGATGGTGTCATCTCTGATATTATTATTGATCCAAATAAGTTAAATATAAATGCAGATAAGTTTGAAAATCTCATCGGTAATGATGCATCTTTTAATGCGGATAGAATGATTAGTATATTTAAAGGTGAGGACAATGATTTTTCTAAAGCAGTTTGTTTAAATACTGCAGCGGGATTAGTTGTTAATGAAACCCATCAGAATTTTGATAAAGCGTATGATGAGGCTAGAAAACACATTTTATCAGGTCAAGCATTTAAACAACTAGAGAAAATTCAAAATGGCTGAAAATGTTCTTGAAAAAATAATCAATATTAAAAGTGAAAAAATTTTAGAACTTAAAAAAAATATAAGTCTTGAATCACTCGAAGAGTTAATAAAAAAAAATAGTACATACATTGATTTTAAAGATATTATTAAAAAAAATATTGAAAATAAAAAATTCTCAATTATTGCTGAAATAAAAAAAGCAAGTCCCTCTGCAGGTATAATTATAAAAGACTACGATCCTATAAAAATAGCTAATATATATAAATCAAATAAAGCAACCTGCTTATCTGTTTTGACTGAAGAGGATTTTTTTTTAGGAAATATGCTACATATTAGTAAAATTAAGCAAGAGGTTAATTTACCGATTCTTTGTAAAGATTTTTTTATAGATAAATTTCAAGTTCCTTTGGCTAAAAGTTATGGTGCCGATGCTATCTTAATTATTTTAGCTGGAGTTTCAGATAAATTGGCCGATGAATTATATGAAGAAGCTTTAAAATTAAATATGTCAGTTATTGTAGAGGTTCATACTGTTAATGAAGCTAAACAAGCACTAAGATTTAAAGATGCTTTATTAGGTATAAACAATAGAAATTTAAAGACTCTAAAAACTGATGTTAATACAACTTATGATATTCACGATGTTTTGGTTAATCACCCTGGCCCATTGGTTTCTGAAAGTGGAATTAAGACTAAAGAAGAACTGTTGGAACTATCAAATAAAACATCTATCAAGACCTTTTTAATTGGTGAATCACTTTTAAAAAATTTAAACGATAATTCGATTTTTTCCGTTTTATAGTCAAAAAAGTCTTTATTTTCTTAACTTTTTAACTATTGTTTATTATGAAGAACTTTTATAGAACATTGTTTGTACGATATTTGTTCTTATGCTAACAAAAAAACAAAAAAACTTGCTTTTATTTATCAACAAGAAGTTGAGAAGCTCTGGGGTATCCCCTTCTTACGAAGAGATGAAGGAGTCACTAAATCTTAAATCAAAATCTGGGATTCATAGATTAATTAGTGCTTTAGAAGAAAGAGGTTTCATTAAAAGGCTTGCTCATAAAGCTAGAGCTTTAGAGGTTATAAAATTACCAGAGACTGCCTCTGCAAATGATATTTACAATAATTTTTCTCCAAGTGTCATTAAAGGAGGCTTGGATGAAGAAAAACCTTTATCCGACGATGCAGAGGTACCAGTTTTAGGTAAAATAGCAGCTGGAACACCTGTTGAAGCAATTCAAAATGAAGTTTCTAGAATTCCATTACCAAATAACTTAGAAAAAAATGGAGATTATTTTGGCCTCAAAGTTCAAGGAGATTCAATGATTGAAGCTGGAATTCATGAGGGTGACACAGTCATCATCAAAAGAACCGATACAGCCGATAATGGAAAAATAGTGGTTGCTTTAATTGACGAACACGAAGCTATGCTTAAAAGAATTAGAAAAAAAGGTAAAGTAGTAGCTTTAGAAAGTGCTAATAAAAACTATGAAACCAAAATTTTTGGCCCTGATAGAGTAAAAGTTCAAGGTGTTTTAGTATCTTTATATAGAAACTTCTAAAAAAATAGTCTAAACCATTTTTAATGAAAAAAGTAGCAACTAGATTTGCTCCGTCACCTACTGGACCTTTACATATTGGTGGAGTAAGAACAGCTTTATTTAATTGGTTATACTCCAAAAATCACAATGGTAAATTTTATTTAAGGGTGGAAGATACAGATAAAGAAAGATCTAAAGATGAATTCAGAGATCAAATAATACAATCGCTTAAATGGATCGGTATCAACTATGATGGAGAAGAATATATTCAATCAAAAAAAGTAGATGATCATATAAAAGTTGCAAATGAGCTACTTAAAAATGGTAATGCATATAAATGTTATTGTTCAAGTGAAGAAATAGAAGAACAAAAAAAAAGAGCTAGACAAAAAAAGATTCCTTATACTTACGATAGAAAATGGAGAGATAAAAAAGAATCTGATGCACCTAAAGATATTAAACCTGTTATTAGATTTAAAAGTAAAATTGATGGAACATCAATATTGAAAGATTTAGTTCAAGGTGATGTTGAGATTGACAATAATACGATCGAAGATTTTATTATCTTGAGAAATGACGGGACTCCTACATATAATTTATCAGCATCCGTAGACGATCACCTAATGAACATGACACATATTATTAGAGGTGACGATCATAAAATAAACACCTTCAAACAAATACAAATTTATCGAGCTATGAAATGGGAATTACCCTCATTTGCTCACATACCATTGATACATACAATAGAAGGAAAGAAACTATCAAAACGAGATCAGGCGTCTACATTAGATGATTATTCCAAAATAGGCATAATGCCAGATGCCCTTCGAAATTACCTTTTAAGATTAGGCTGGTCTTACAAAGATAAAGAAATATTTACATTGGAGGAAAGCATAAAATTTTTTAATTTAGAAGGTATCGGTAAATCTCCCTCTAAACTTGATATGAGTAGAATTTTATCAATGAACGAACATTATATTAAGAATATTAACGAAAATGATTTATTCACTCAATTAACTGAATATTGCAAATTATATAAAAGTGAAATTCAATCAGATAAAAAAGATAAGATTAAAAAATCTCTTACTTTCTTGAAAAATAAAGCAAAAACTTTAGAGGATATATTTAATAATGGTCAATACATTATAAAAGATGAGGTCGATTTTAATAGGGATGATCTTAAATTAATTGATGATAAAGCAAGAAAAGTAATTTCTGACTTTAATGATCGATTTGAAAAAATAGATCAGCCTTCTCGAGAAATTTTAGAACCAATAGTAAATGAGCTTATAAAATCTAATGACACAAATTTTAAGGGAGTTGGACAACCATTAAGGATTGCTTTAACAGGTTCAAAGTTCGGACCTGGTATTTATGATATAATTTTATCCTTAGGAAAAGAGGAAGTTCAAAAAAGACTAAGAGCTAAGATAGCTTGAAACTATCTCTGTGGCTTCTGAAGATGAAGAAGTTTTAGATTTGATCTCATTTAAAGTCTTATCCACATCAAGAATTTGTTTTTTCATAAGTTCAGGATTTTTTAAAAAATATACTACAGATCTAAAAATTTCTTTTGAATTACATTCTTTTTGAATTAATTCTGGAATAATTTCTTTTTGGTTAATTATATTAATTATATTTGCAAATTTTGTCTTAACTAAAAATTTTACAATAAAAAAATTAATAAAATTCATTTTATAAATTATGATAGAAGGAACTTTTGCATTACAGATCTCAAGAGAAACAGTTCCAGATTTTGCCACAGCAAATATTGAGTTTGATAAAATTTGAGATTTTATATTTTCTTCTGATATCACATCAACATTATCAAAATTTATTTTTTTAATCTCATCTTTTATCAAATCTTTATTTTGATCAGTCGTATGAAAAATAAAATTATATTCATTGAATTTTTTATTCATTAATTTAATGAAATCTATTAAGATTGGTAAAAGAATGTTTGTTTCAGATGTTCGACTTCCAGCAAATAAAGATATAATTTTTTTATTTTCATTAATTATATTTGATAAATTTGTTTTAACATTTTCTTTATTTTCGAGTAAGGGATGACCAACAAAAGTATTCTTGATACTTTCTTTATCAAAATATTTTTTTTCAAAATTAAATAATAATAAAACATGGTCTAAAAACTTTTTAAAATTCTTAACCCTACCCTCTCTCCATACCCATACTTGTGGTGCAACATAATGTATTGTTTTAATATTAGGATTGATACTTTTTACTTTTTCAGCAACCCTTAAAGTAAAATCTGGACTATCTACACTAAATAGAATATCGGGATTAAATTCAATTATCTTTTTGACAGTTTCATTTATTTTGTTTCTGATTTTAAACAAATTTAAGATAACACTCGTAAATCCAATGTAAGTTATCTCTTTAAGATCATATATTGATTTAACCCCAAGTTTATTTAAATGAGATCCTCCAACACTTAAATATTCTATATCAGAATGATTTTGTTGAAGTTTATCTATTACGGTTGATGCTAATTTGTCTCCTGAGGGTTCTCCGGTTAATACAAAAATTTTTTTCATTTTACAGAGATAAACATCTTACTTTTATTAGCAAAGCTGATACATCTTTTTTTATCTAAAAATACATGTTGTTTACCTTTTACAACAATACCTTTTATTCCTGCTTTCTTGCTTTGTTTAAGTGTTTTCAATCCAATAGTAGGTAAGTCAACTCTTAGGTCCTGTTTTTTTTTGGGAAATTTAACTAAAACACCGTTGTTTTTAAATTTTTTGCTTTTACTTTTTTCGAGTAATTTTTTTGTTCCACCCTTTCCCTCAATAGAAACTATTTTTCTATTTCTGACCACTACTCCCTGACTATAATTGTACTCTTTTAAACTATTTAGCGTTTTGATTGCTTTTCTAATGTCTGACTGATCCTTATTATTGGGCTTAATCTTTGAATAATTACCCTTTTTAAGAGTAAGCTCTGGATTAAATTTAAGTGAATTTTCAGTTTTTATCTGATTTTGAGCTAGTATTTTTATTATCTCTCTTAAAATTGCAGCATCACCAAGCTTGGATGCTTTAATTATTCTTGGGATGTAATATATCCCTTTAATATCTAACTTTAACTTTGAAAAGTTTGGCTTGTTAACTTTCCCTGCAAATAAGACTTTTTTACACCTATTTTCCTTAAGAATATTAATTATTTTTCCAAATTGACCTATAGAAACTGAATAAGATTTACTATCTTTTTTAAATTTTTTGGATTTAGATAAATCTATTATTATGTACTTAATTTTTCTTTTCTTGATTGTCTTAAGTATTTTATTTGGAAAATCTGTATCACCAAAAATTAATCCTATCATTTTATGAAAATGGTGTACAAATAGATCTTTTTTTATCCTTAGTAATAAATTCTATTACCTCTTTAACTAATGGATTTTCCTGAAATGAGCCATTTAATTTACTTATATTTTCATTGATATTTTTGGTGGCGAAAATCTCCTTATACGCCTCGCTTAATCCCAAAATATCCTTGTTTTCAAATTTAGCTCTTCTCAATCCTATTAAATTTAATCCCTGTAAAGAATTTCTATTTCCTGTAGATAATCCATACGGAATTACATCATGTAATACACCTGTCATTCCTCCTATCATTGCCATTTTGCCAATTCTTGTAAATTGTTGTACAGCAGAATTTCCACCTATAATCACATTATCGTCAATAATAACGTGACCTCCTAAAGGTACATTATTAGCTATAATTACATTATTACCTACCCTACAATCATGTGCTATGTGAGAAGAAATCATAAATAAACAATTATTTCCAATTACTGTTTTACCTTCATCACCAATTGTTCCAGGATTTATTGTTACATATTCTCTTATCTTATTATTATCTCCAATAACCAAACTTGTTTCCTCACCATTATATTTTAAATCTTGTGGATCATTAATCGAGACAAATGGGTAAATTTTATTTCGTTTTCCAATTTTAGTATTTCCAGAAATATTTACATGTGATTGAATTTCTGTATTCTCTCCAATTTCCACATTAGGACCAATAATTGTATAAGGTCCAATTTTAACACTCGCATGAACTTTTGCATTTTGATTTATTATAGCTGTTTTATGTATCATTTATTTTCTCTTATAAATTTTTTTAAATCTTTCGATGGATAGCCCATTACTTTAGAATTATCAGGAATATTCTTAATAACTCCACTACCACCTCCTATTTGTACATTATTGCCAATCTTAAGATGTCCCGAAATGCCTGCTTGACCTCCAATCATAACATTATTGCCTAATATGGAGCTTCCAGCAAAACCTACTTGTCCAGCAACAATACAATTCTCACCAATTTTAACATTGTGAGCTACGTGTATTTGATTATCTAAATAAGTATTTTTTCCTATGATTGTATTTGAGAGAGAACCCCTGTCTATTGTAGATCCACAACCTATCTCAACATTATCCTCAATTATTACAATACCTATTTGAGGATATCTTAAATTTGAGTTTTTATTTGGGAAAAAGCCAAATCCTTTTTTTCCAATCACACAACCATCTAAAATGTGAACGTTATTTTTAATTAAAGAATTTTTTATAATTACATTTGATCCTATAGAACAATTATCACCTATATTCACATTTTTTTCTATTATAGAATTATGACCAATTAAACAATTAGCACCGATTTTAACATTTTCACCAATTAGAACATTTTTACCAAATTTAACTTTGTCTTTAAATTCTGTTTCATTTGCATCTTTTACAGTGCTATCATAATCATCTGTAATTGAATCTGGATAAAAAATTTTTGTTATTTGAGCAGTATGCAATAAAACTTTGTCAGTAATAATAGCCTTACAGTTATCTGGCAAAAATGATTGATAGATTTCAGATGTTAAACAATAGGAAGCGTTCGTTTTTTTTGCTATATCAACGTATTTTTTTGAGTTAAGAAAAGTTATTTCATTTTTTTTAGATGAATTAAGATCCTTTATATCTGTGATTTTGTCATCTGGTAAATTGTCATTCTTTAAATTAATAGAATTGAGAAGAAAATTTAAATTATGAGGCCCGGTATTTTTGAAAAAGGGATTGGTCATAAATAAGTTTAATATCAAAACTTTTATTAAAAGCTTATCAAGATTTATTGCTAATTATTTCTTGTCAACAATAGTGGCGGACCATACTGCATCAGCCATTTTTTTATCATCTACAAATGCATCACCTTTATATTTCCAAACACGTCCATGAGATCTAATAGCTTCAATTTTTAAAATTAACTTACAATTTGGTATTACTGGATTTCTAAATCTAGCTTTTTCTACTCCCATTAAAAAAACTAATTTATTTTCATATGTTGATTTATCTAAACCGTGAGCTGTCAAAGCAGCAGCTGCTTGTCCAAAAGACTCGACAATTAATACACCTGGCATAACTGGTTGCCCTGGAAAATGACCATCGACAAAAAAACTGTCTTTTTTAACATTTACTACTGCCGTAGCTGAAAATAATTTTTTAATGTCATAAAGCTCATCAATTAACAACATTGGCTCACGATGAGGCAATAATTCAATTATTTGTTTTTTATTCAATGATGTGATCATTTTATTTTAGTGTCAATTATCTTAATAATTTCTTGA
>CACBRD010000011.1 GCA_902541515.1 uncultured Pelagibacteraceae bacterium
TGAAAATGGTTTCGGTAAGTGGGTTTACACTGACAAAACAACTTACGAAGGAGAGTGGGTAGGTACAAAAAAAAATGGTCAAGGTGTTGAGACTTGGCCAAATGGATATATTTATAAAGGCGAATTCAAGAATAGTGAATGGAGTGGAATTGGTATTTTGACATTTCCCGATGGGTCAACTTATGAAGGTGAATGGGCTAAAGGATTTATGAATGGTAAAGGAACTTTTACTTGGGCTGATGGATCAGTGAAATCTGGAATTTGGAAAAATGGTAAATTACAAGATTAAATGTCAAAAGAAAGTAACTTAGATAAGATTAAAAATTTACCTGAATTCACCAAACAATTTGGTGGGTTAGTAATTATTATCCTAATAGTCATATCATCTTTTTTCGTTTTAAACATTATGTTTGGTGGAGGTGATGAATTGGTAAGAAAAATGAAACTTGAGGAGGAAAGAATTGCTCAAGAGAAAAAATTAAGTGAGCTTATTTCAAAACTTCCTTCTGGCATATTAGTTACATTTGATGGCACTGATCATTTTAAACTAAGTGATGAAGTATATGAACAAGTTTGTAAGGCAACAAAGTTGATCCCACAACGTGCGATAATGGGTGCAAATTTTTTAAATTTTAGAGCTCATGAAATTTATACAATTAACGGAAATAAAATTGATGAGACGTTTGTAAAATGGGATGACACAAAAAATAAGTGTTTTGCAGGTTTTACAGTAAGCGGAAACAATGTAGGGGTAAATGAATCAATAACTGTTAGTGGTGAGGCCCTAAGTTTCTTAAGTACTGGAATTGATACTAGAGTTTATTTTATTAAAAATTTTTAAGGTGAAATGGTTACAATATTATGGATTTAACTTTACCTTATTTTCATATAACTTAATTAAGATTTATGGCTGAGACAGTAATTAAATGTGAAAATGTCTACAAAATTTTTGGATCAAATGCCAAAAAAATGCTTCAAGAGTCAAATGGAAATGTTGATGCCAAAACTTTTCAAAAAAATGGATGTATCGTAGGTGTAAACAACGCATCATTTGAAGTCTCAAAAGGTGAGATGTTAGTTGTCATGGGTTTATCTGGTTCAGGTAAATCAACATTATTGAGATGTATATCTAGATTAACAGATGCAACAGGTGGTAAAATTTTCATTGAAGGACAAGATCTATTACAACTAAACAACAAAGAGCTTATTGAACTAAGAAGAAATAAAATGGGTATGGTTTTCCAAAGTTTTGCTTTACTGCCTCATAAAACAGTTGTGGAGAACATCGCTTTTCCACTTCAGATTAAAGGTATTAAAACTGAGGATAGTATCAGTAAAGCAATGGATATGGTCAAGCTAGTTGGACTTGATGGAAGAGAAAACTATTTTCCAAGAGAATTATCTGGAGGACAGCAACAACGAGTTGGTATCGCTAGATCTTTGGCAGTCGAACCAGATATTTGGTTTTTAGATGAACCATTTTCAGCTTTAGATCCTTTAATAAGAAAAGAAATGCAAGATGAATTTTTAAGACTTCAAGAAAAATTACAAAAAACAATTATGTTCATTACTCATGATTTTGATGAAGCTTTAAAACTTGCTGATCGTATCGCAATTATGAAAGATGGTATAATTGAGCAATTAGATACCCCTGCTAATATTGTTTTAAATCCAGCCACAGAGTACGTACGAAAGTTTACAGAAGAGGTTCCAAGAGAAAAAGTTTTATTAATTGAAGATGTAATGGATGCATCTAAAAATGATTTAGGTGATTTAAAAGTTTCAAAGGATGAAATAATCGAAAATGTTGCAGAAAAAATTCTTACTCAAGAAAAAGCCGTAGCTGTGATCGATAATAAAAATGAAATTGTGGGTTCTATAAACCCAACTAAAATTATTAATACAGTTTTTGGAGGAAGAAAAAATAATAATTAATTATGGAATTTTTAAAAAAATACCCCAAAACATTTCAATGGTTATTCTTATTAATCGTATTTTTTGCTTTATGTTTCGCTATTGAAGTTCCAGAAACATATAAATTTATCCGTGGCCAAGCAGAATTTGTAAAAGATCCAAATCAGAGTAGTTATGTGTTTTTAGGGAAAGAGGTGAGATATTATGCCTTTGATGTTTTTTGGCGTTTGCCTCCATTACTAGGCTGGCTACCTATTTGGATAAACGACTCTTTATTTTTCCTAATGAATGAATGGATGCCAATTGAGGTTTGGAATGAAGATACACAAGAGTTTAAAAGTCGTCCTATAGTTTTACAAATAAGTAGAAATTTAACAGCGTTTATGACTTTCTTAATACAGTTAATAAGAGAGGTTTTATTAGGTGGTCTTGAAACTATAGTGGCATTTAGTAGTTGGGATTGGATCGATAAAAATCCTTGGGCTGAACTTCCAGGATTACCATGGACTATTGTAGCAGCAGGTGCAGCAATCCTTTCATATAAAGTGAGTGGGAAAGGTCTAGCATTGTTTGCCGGTTTAACGATGATTTATATTTCAATATTTGGTCAATGGAAACCATCTATGCAAACTCTTTCATTTATATTAGTTGCAGCACCCTTGTCGTTTATTTTTGGGTTAGGCTTAGGAATAGCAGCATTTAAAAGTAAACGTGTCGAGAAAGCTCTTTATCCAATATTATTGGTGATGCAGACTATGCCGCAATATGCAGTATTGGTTCCTGCTTTAGTTCTTTTTGGAGTTGGTGATCATGCCGCAGTTATAATCACCATGGTTGTAGCTATACCACCAATGATATTACTAACCATATTAGGCTTAAGAGCAGTACCTCCAGAAGTTATTGAAGCTGGTAGAATGAGTGGATGTAACAATTGGCAATTAATGTTTAAAGTTTTAATTCCAACTGCAAGAAGAGATATTTTAATTGGTGTTAACCAAGTCATTATGGTGTGTTTTTCCATGGCAGTAATTTCAGCTTTTATTGGTGCAAAAGGTTTAGGATTTAATCTGCTATTGGCGCTAAATCAGTTAAATATAGGATTAGCACTAGAAGCAGGCCTGTGTATTAGCTTAATTGCGATTTTATTAGATAAAATGTCATTAGCTTGGGCTAATAAACAAACAGATTATTTTGGTAATCTGACATTCTTTCAAAGAAATAAAAATATCTTATTTTTTGCAGCAACAGTAATTGTTGGAATAGTACTAGCTTATATTGGAACCTTTTTATTTAAAGGTAGTTTTAATTATCTATTTGAAGTTCCACATAATAAAGGAATATCAACTGCTGATTTTTGGAATAAAGGGGTTGATTGGATTTTTGATACCTTTTTTGTTTATATTAAAGCATTTAATACATGGCTCATTCAAGAGGTGCTTCAACCAATGAGAGCTTTATATTTAAGGATGCCAGCTGTAGCAACTATCGTTTTAGTTGTTGGTGCGGGATATCTAATTGGTGGAATTCGTTCAGCTTTAGTTGTTTGTGGATTGACACTATTTATTGCCTTAAGTCCTTGGTGGGATAGAGCTTTAGTAACAACTTATATGGCAACATTTGGAGTAATTGTATCTTGCACTATTGGATTTACTGTTGGAACATTATGTTTTCAAAATAAACGCTCTGCTAATTTCATGTTAGGAGTATGTGATATTTTTCAAACATTCCCATCATTTGTTTATCTAATTCCAGTGATGATGTTATTCGGTATTACGGATACATCTGTTTTAATAGCTGTTATAGTTTATGCAACAATACCTGCTACTAGATACACCATTGAGGGATTGAGAAGTGTTCCTGCTGGTTTACACGATGCTGCAACCATGTCTGGTGTCAATAAATTTCAAAGACTAACAAAGATAGAATTTCCTTTAGCTTTTCCTCATATGATGCTTGGTATAAATCAAACAATTGTATTTGCTTTATTCATGGTAATTATTGGAGCTTTCATTGGTACTGAAGATTTAGGACAATATATATTAAAAGCACTATCGGATAAAAAAGGTGCTGGGATTGGGTTAACACTTGGTATTTGTGTAGCTTTTATAGCTCTTATATTTGATAATCTGATAAGATCTTGGGTTGAAAAAAGAAAAAAACACCTAGGTATTGATTAAAACTTAATTATTTATTCAAAAAAGTTTTTAAAGTATCATCCATTGCTTTTGCCCAAGGCGTGTGGTGAACCGGTGCAACAGATCCTGTTACCGGGGATGAGAAAGATTTATCTCTATAAGTTGATATGTCTTCAACTTTATGATGTTCCCATTCTTTAAAATGTTTTCTTATTAATTCAAAATCAATTTTAGGGTAATCAGACATTTCATGTAGCTGCTTGGTATACTCTGTTTGAAAATCAATCATTTGATCAGGATTTTCAAGTTTTTCTTCCATTGCAACCCATTTGTTTATGTCATTTTCAATTTCTTTACTATCAGGCATTTTTATTTTACCCATAACTACATCACGAGCATACCAAGCTTGGCAATCGAACATATTAAATGTATGAAATTGGTCCTGCATGCCAAGATACATTAGTTTATGATTATCTTGCCAGACTACACCTTTGTATAATTTAGGTGGATAGAGTCTATTTCTTGTTTTCAGTTGTAAGTTTTCCTCTAAAAATGGAAAATGGTGTAAGTATCCTGTACATAAAATTATAACGTCGGTTTCTTGTTCAGTACCATCTTTAAAGATAGCTTTCTTTCCATCTAGTCTATCTAAGTAATGGACTTCTTTCATGCCTTTAGGCCATTTGAATCCCATTGGGTTATGTCTATATCCAATAGTTACACTTTTTGCTCCATACTTATTACATTGAAGCGCAATATCTTCAGCTGAATAACTACTGCCTAATACCACAATATTTTTACCTCTAAACTCTTCTGCGTCTCTAAAGTCGTGGGAGTGCATAATTCTTCCTGGGAATGATTTCATTCCATCATATTCAGGAATAAACGGAACAGAAAAATGACCAGTTGAGACAATTACAAAATCGAAATTTTCTTTTAAAATTTTATCATTTACTTTGTCCTGATAGCTAATTTCAAATTTTTCATTTTTAAAGATTGTATTAATGACTCTTGTATTAAATTTAACTTTATTTTTTAAATTTCCACTTTTAGCTCTTCCAACAATATAGTCGTATAGTACCTCCCTTGGAGGAAATGACGGAATTGCTTTGCCAAAATGTTTATCAAAAGAATAGTCAGCAAACTCTAAACATTCCTTGGGCCCATTAGACCAAAGATATCTATACATACTATTTGGAACTGGATCTCCATACTGATCAGAACCTGTTCGCCAACTATAATTCCAGAGACCACCCCAATCTTCTTGTTTTTCAAAACAAATCACTTCAGGAATTTTTTCACCTTTTTTTTCTGCTTGCTCAAATGCTCTTAACATTGATAAGCCACATGGACCTGCACCGATAATAGCTACTTTACTCATAAGATTTAATAAAAATTAAGTTTATTTTACTAACAAAATATTAAAATTTAAAATAAAATAATGACTTAATACGAAAATTGACATAGAAAATTTTCACGTATGTGTTGCATTTTAAATTTTTGTTTAATTAATATTTTTGAATTTAAATCAATATGAAAAAATTTTTAATAATTGGAGGAGGGGCTATGGGATCTGCTTTCACAATTCCCTGCCTGGAAAATAAGAATGATGTTGTAATTACTGAGCCATACTCAAAAAAATTTATAAAAGAATTATCCTCAAAAAGAAAATACCATTCTGCATTAAAAATGAATTTACCAAAAAAACTTAAATTTCGAAAATATTCTGGTGATTTATTAAAAGAAAAATTTGATTTAATAGTAATTGCATTAAGTTTACCTGGAATAGACTTTATTGGTAAAGAGTTGAAGAAAAATAAGATTAATACACCTTTGTTGGTTCTTACCAAAGGGTTAAAATATATATCTAGTAGTAAGAAAATTTTTACCATTTCTGAAAAACTTCAAAAAATTTCTGGGATAAAAAATATCTCAGTTTTAAAAGGTCCTTGCTTAGCAAAAGAGTTGGCGAGAAAACATCAGACAAGTGTAATAATTGCAAATAAAAGTATAAATTTTGCAAAAAAAATTGGAAAAAGGATTTCTACAAAATATTATTTAAATGAATTCTCGAAAGATATTATTGGTGTAGAAGTCTGCTCTGCGATTAAAAATATATATGCAATGATTATAGGTGCTGGTCAAAGTCTAAATACGTCATCAAGTTTATTTCAAAGATCAATTAATGAAATGAAATATTTGACAAAATATTTTAAAGGAAAAGAAACAAGTACACTCGGTCTTGCTGGTGTTGGTGATTTATATGTTAGCGCTGCGGGTGGTCGAAATAGTAAAATGGGCAGTTACTTAGGAAAAGGATATACATTTAAAAATGCAAAAAAAAGATTTATGCCTAATGACACTGTTGAAGGAGAACAGTTAGTTAGAGAAATTGCCCCATATATTATGAGAAAAATTAATAAGAAAAAAATTCCTTTAATGATTAGTTTATTTAGAGCAATATTGAATAATAGAAAACTTACAGTCACTTAAAAAATTATGAAATCTAATTGGAATTATCCAACAACAGTTTGGGTAGGTAAAGATAGAGTTAAAGATTTAAGTGAAGCTTGCCATAATTTAAAGATTAACAATCCATTATTTGTCACTGACAAAGATTTAGTAAATCTTACATTTATTAAGGAGGTAATTATTGAAATTAAAAAAAAATTTAAAAAGTTAATATTATTTTCAAATTTTACAGGAAATCCATTTGGTGAGAATGTCGATGAGGGTGTGAAAGAATTTAAACAGAATGATTGTGATGGCGTAATTACGATTGGTGGAGGAAGTGCAATTGATGTTGGGAAAGCTATAGCTTTTATGTCAGGTCAAAGTAGACCTATTTGGGATTTTGAGGATGTTGGAGATTATTGGAAAAGAGCTAATGATAAAAATATTTTTCCAATAATTGCAATTCCGACTACTGCAGGAACAGGATCTGAAACTGGTCGAGCATCTGCAATCATAAATAAAAAAACGGGTGTTAAAAAAATTATATTTCATCCAAAAATTTTACCTTCAATTGTCATTCTAGATCCAAAATTGACTATTGAACTATCTCCGAGGTTAACTGCCGCAACAGGAATGGATGCCTTAGCTCACAATCTTGAGGCATATTGTGCACCAAGCTTTCATCCTATGGCAGATGGTATTGCTTTGGAGGGAATGAAACTTATTAAAAATTCACTTGTTGTTGCATACAAAGATGGAAAAAATATTGAGGCTAGACAAAATCTTTTGGCAGCTTCGTCAATGGGTTCAACAGCTTTTCAAAAGGGATTAGGTGCAATTCATTCATTGAGCCATCCTGTTAATGCTCAATATAATATTCATCATGGATTGAGTAATGCAATTTTTATGCCGTATGTATTAACTTTTAATAAATCAATTATAGAAAAAAAAATTATCTCAATTTGTGATTATTTAGATTTAGATAAAAATTTTGAAAGTTTTTTATCGTGGATTTTGAATTTAAGAAAAGATTTAGCAATCCCCCATAAACTATCTGACATTATGGATTGTTCCAAACTAGATTTTAATAAATTATCTCTAATGGCTTTAGAAGATCCATCTACTAATGGTAATCCAAAAAAAATCAATCAAGAGGATCTTAAACTGATGTATCAGCATAGCATTTCAGGAAAATTGTTTGAATGAAAAAAATATTAATTGTAGAGGGAAACTTAAGAGAAGAAAATGAGAGCTTTTCGGAAAATGGTATTCAAACACATACAGAAAGCTTAAAGGACAGCTTAAGCCATTTTACTGATGAACTTTCATTTGATGTTGTTAACCCATCTTCAGATCAAAATATTCAATTAATATCAGATCAACTCGAGCAGTATGATGGACTTATTTGGGGTGGAAGTAGTTTAAATATTTATAATGATACTCCAGAAATTAGAAGACAAATTGAATTCATGAAAAATTGTCAAAATAAAGTACGGAAAATTTTGGCAATTTGTTGGGGCATGCAAGTAGCAGTCACAGCAGCAGGTGGCCAAGTCAAAAAGGCTGATAATTCACATATTGGTATAGCAAATGAAATAGAGATAAACAAAAATGGAATAAAACATCCTCTTTATAAAAATAAAGATAAAAAATTTAATTCCCCAGCATTTAATTTTGATGAGGTGGTAAAAATACCTGATCAAGGAATTTGTTTAGCCTCGAACAAGATTAATAAAGTTCAAGGTTTATATTTTGAGGTTAATAAGACAAAAATTTGGGGGCTACAATACCATCCAGAAATAACTTATGAAAAAATGATTAGTCTTATTGAGTTTAGAAAAGAAAGATTAATTGAAAGTAGAAAAGTATTTAAAGATGACACTGAAGTTCAAAAACACATTGCTTTTATCAAAAAAGAAATTTCAGTTTCAGATAAAGAAAAGAGAATGTTAGAGCTTAAAAATTGGCTTAACGAATTAAATTAAAATAACCCTTCGATTTCACCTTTTTTATTTAGTTTAATAGAGTCTGCTGCTGGTACCCTCGGTAATCCAGGCATTGTCATTATTGCTCCACAGACAACAACTATAAATTCAGCTCCTGAGGAAAGCCTTATTTCTCTAATTGGTAATGAGTGACCTGTAGGTGCACCTTTTAGATTAGGATCAGTTGAAAAACTGTACTGAGTTTTAGCTACACAAATTGGTAATTCTCCATAACCTGCTTCTTCAAAACTTTTAAGTTGATCTCTAATTTTTGTATCAGCAATAACTTCATCGGCTCTGTAAATTTCTTTTGCGATTGTTTCAATTTTTTTAAACAATGGCGTCTTACTTTCGTATAAAAATTTAAATTTATTTTCATTTTTTTCACATAAATCAGCAACATGTGAAGCTAATTCTTTTGCACCTTCTCCTCCATTTGCCCAGTGGGTACAAAGACTTGCCTTTATTCCTAATTTATTACAAAAATCAACTAAAGCTTTAACCTCATCGTCAGTATCTTTTATAAAATGATTTACAGCTATCGCTACAGGAAGACCAAATTTTTTTACATTTTCAACATGCCTTTCAAGGTTGACCAAACCTTTTTTTAGTGCTTCAACGTTTTCATTTTTAAGATCATCTTTGGCTACACCACCATGCATTTTTAATGCTCTAATTGTAGCAACAATAACGACACAACTTGGTTTTAAATCAGATTTTCTACATTTAATATCTAGAAATTTTTCAGCACCAAGATCTGCACCAAACCCAGCTTCAGTTACCACATAGTCAGCTAATTTAAGTCCGGCTTTAGTTGCGATTACAGAATTACAACCATGTGCAATATTAGCAAAAGGCCCACCATGAATTATTGCAGGATTATTTTCTAATGTTTGAGTTATGTTTGGTCTTATAGCTTCTTTCAACAAAACAGTCATAGGTCCCTGTGCTTTTAAATCTTTAGCATATATTGGTTTTTTCTCTCTTGTGTAAGCAACAGTAATATTTCCAATTCTATTTTCTAAATCTTCCAAATTATTAGCTAAGCAAAAGATGGCCATTATTTCTGAAGCAACTGTAATATCAAAACCATCTTCTCTTGGGAATCCATTAGCGACACCACCAAGATTAATATTAATTGATCTTAATGCTCTATCATTCATATCTAAAACTCTTTTCCAAACAATTCTTCTTACATCTATATTAAGTTTATTTCCCCAATAGATATGATTGTCTATTAATGCAGATAAAAGATTATGTGCAGATGTAATTGCATGAAAGTCACCTGTGAAATGAAGATTAATTTGTTCCATAGGAACAACTTGAGCATAGCCACCACCAGCAGCTCCACCTTTCATTCCAAAAGATGGACCTAAACTTGGTTCTCTTAAACAGACGATAGATTTTTTTCCGATTTTATTAAGACCATCATTTAGACCTACAGAGGTTGTGGTCTTTCCTTCTCCTGCTGGAGTAGGAGTTATAGCAGTCACTAAAATTAATTTTCCCTCTTTTTTACTCTTGAGACTATCAAGGTATTCTAAATTTATTTTTGCGATGTGACGCCCCATGGGGCTGAAGGCAGAACTTTCATCAGGAACATTTATTTTTGCTAAAATGTCTTTGATTGGTTGCATTTTAGCTTCTCTTGCAATTTGAATGTCTGATTTTATTTCACTCATAAAATTCTTTAAATATACAAAAACTGCTCGATTAGTATCTCTTTTTAAGAGCTTTGGAAATATCTAAAAATTATATATAAAAAAAATAGGAACTATTTATATTCATTATTATAAAATTTAATCATGCAAAAATATTCAGTATTTAGCCTAATCAAGAATGCTTTTTCTAATCATGAAAAATGGGATTTGGCATGGAAAGATCCTACACCTAAAAAAGAATACGATGTTGTAATTATTGGTGGTGGTGGCCACGGGTTAGCTACTGCCTACTATTTAGCTAAAGAACATCAAATAACTAATGTGGCTGTTATTGAAAAGGGATGGATTGGTGGAGGAAATATAGGAAGAAACACAACAATTATCAGATCAAATTTTATGTATGATGATAATGCTAGGTTCAATGAATTTGGAATGAACTTGTGGAGAAACATGAGTCAGGAATTAAATTTTAATGTCATGTTTTCACCAAGAGGAATAATAAATTTAGCTCATTCAGATGCGCAAATGAATGCTTATGCTCGACGAGGAAACTCTATGAGATTAAATGGAATAGATGCTGTTCTACTTAATAGGGAAGAAGTTAAAAAAATTATACCTATGGCTGATTTTTCTGAAGATGTCAGGTATCCAATTTTTGGAGGCTTAGCACAACCAAGTGCTGGTACTGCTAGACATGATGCGGTCGCATGGGGTTATGCTAGACAAGCTGACTCAATGGGTGTCGATATAATTCAAAATTGTGAAGTAACAGGATTTGATATTGAGGCAGGAAAAATAACAGGTTTGAGAACATCTAGAGGAGATATTAAGTCAAAAAAAATTGGATTGTGTGTAGCAGGCAGCACAAATGTTTTAGCAGAAAAACTTAATATGACACTTCCTATAGAAACTCATTTATTACAAGCTTGTGTTTCTGAGCCAGTGAAACCAGTTTTAGATGGAGTGGTAACCTTTGGCGCTGGACATTTTTATATTAGTCAATCAGATAAAGGTGAGATGGTAATGGGTGGAGATCTTGATGGATATAATAGTTATGCACAAAAAGGCAATCTTCCAACGATACAACATGTCTTAACCGGTGGTGTTGCTTTATTTCCATTCTTAAGTCGATTGAAAATGTTAAGGACTTGGGGAGGGATTATGGATATGTCAATGGATGGCTCACCTATTATTGATAAAACTCATATCGATGGATTATATTTAAATTGTGGTTGGTGTTATGGAGGCTTCAAATCGGTTCCATCTTCTGGGTGGACATTTGCACATACAATCGCACAAGATAGAGTTCATGAATTAAATGAGGGATTTAGTCTAAATAGATTTTCTAAAGGTTACTTGTTAGATGAAAAGGGCCTTGGAACAAAAACTTGGATTTCATAAATGTTAAACATTAAGTGTCCTTACTGTGGGGACAGATCTCAAAAAGAATTTGCCTACGGAGGTGATGGAACAATTACTAGACCAAAACTTAATCAAGAAATAAGTGATGAAGAATGGGATAATTTTGTTTATCTAAGAAAAAGTCCGAGAGGAAAACATATTGAATTATGGCATCATATTGCTGGATGCAGACAATGGTTTAAAGTTGAGAGAGATACAACTACTCACGAAATTTTTAGAACTTTTAAACCAGAGGAATAATTTTGATGTCACAAAATTTTAGACTAAATACTGGTGGCTTAATCAATAGAGATAAACCTATTGAATTTAAATTTAATGGAAAAAAATATATTGGGTATGAGGGTGATACGCTGGCTTCAGCACTACTTGCCAATGGCATACATTTAATCGGGAGAAGCTTTAAATATCATCGGCCAAGAGGGTTTTTTGGTGCAGGAGTTGATGAACCAAATGCAAAAATGCAAGTTGAGATTAATGGTTGTTCAGAACCAAATATTAACGCAACTGAGATAGAACTGGTAGATGGTTTATCAGCATCTAGTCAAAATTGTTGGCCATCAGTAAATTTTGATATTGGTGCAATAAATAATTTTTTAAATCGCTTTTTTCCAGCTGGTTTTTATTACAAAACTTTCATGTGGCCTAAAAGTTTTTGGTATAGAGTTTATGAGCCTTTTATAAGAAAAGCAGCAGGGTTAGGAATTGCTTCTCTAGAAAAAGATAAAGAGAGATATGAGCATAAATATGAATATTGTGATTTATTAGTTACTGGCTCTGGACCCGCTGGTTTAGCAAGTGCTTATGCAGCTGCCAAAAACGGAGCAAAAATAATATTAGCAGAGGATAAACCTAGATATGGAGGGACGCTTTTAACAGATGATGTTACGATAGATAATTTATCTGGAAAAGATTGGTCAGAAAAAATTATATCTGAATTAAAAGAGATGCCTAATGTTATTGTTAAAAATAGATCCCAAGTTTTTGGATACTATGATCATAATATGATGGTAATGTTTGAAAGAACAGGAGATCATTTAGAAAAAAAACCTAAGTACACACCGAGACAAAGACTTTGGTATATAAGAGCAAAAGAAGTATTGCTATCAACAGGATCTATTGAAAGACCTATTGTTTTTGGAAATAATGATACACCGGGAGTTTTTCTCTCAGCTGCTGCAAAAGAATACATGAAAGTTTATGGTGTTCTAATTGGTAAAAAACCAATTATTTTCACTAATAACGATAGTGGTTATGAAACAGCTATTGAGTTTAAAAAGAATGGTGTCAATCCAATAGTTTTAGATACTAGAGAGGATCAAAACTCTGAGTTAATTAATGAAGCCAAAGATTTAGATATTAAGATCAAGTTTTCTTATGCAGTGATAGTTGCTCATGGATATAAAAAAGTAAAATCAGCTACAATTGGGAAATTAGATAAAGATAAGATAGATTTTGAAAATACAGAACAAATAGATTGCGACTCTATTTGTGTATCTGGATTTTGGACACCAACTGTTCATTTAGCATCTCAATCAGGCAATAAACTGAAATTTAACGACTCGATAGATGCTTTTGTACCTGACAAATCAAAACAAAATGAACATTCTTTAGGTGCTGCAAATGGAACATTTACATTACAAGATACCTTAAAAAACAGTTTTAATACTGGGTCAGAAGTTTCTAAAAGCATAACTAAAAAAGATGAAAAAATACAAATTCCTAATACTAATGAACGAAAATATAGTGCTCATGATAAATTTTGGTGTTCTCCACTTCCCAAAGGTAAAAATTACAAACGATTTGTAGATTTCCAAAATGACGTAGCAGTTTCTGATATAGAGGTTGCTTTAAGAGAAGGCTATAGATCAATTGAACATGTTAAGAGATATACAACGTTGGGAATGGCAACAGACCAAGGAAGGACAAGTAATTTAAATGGATTACAATTAGTTGCAAATGTTGAAAAAAAAATTGTTCCTCAAGTAGGTCACACTACTTTTAGACCTCCCTTTACACCAGTTACCATCGGTACAATAGTTGGAAGGGAGATAGGCAAAGAATATATGCCTACAAGAAAAACACCAATGCACCATTGGCATGAAAAAAATAATGCTGTCTGGGTAGATGCTGGTGCTTGGAAAAGACCAAGATACTACAAAAGAGGAAATGAAAATTTATTTGAGGCATCAAAAAGAGAAGCAAAAAACGTTAGAGATCACGTGGGCATTTGTGATGTAACAACTTTAGGGAAAATTGATATTAAAGGTCCAGATTCTGCAGAGTTTTTAAATAGAGTTTATACTAATGCTTGGTTAAAACTTCCAGTAGGTAAAGCTAGATACGGAGTTATGCTCAGGGAAGATGGAATTGTGATGGATGATGGGACAACAACCAGAATTTCAGAAAATCATTATCATATGACAACCACAACTGCACAGGCCGCAAACGTATTATCACATTTGGAATATTACCTGCAAATTGTTTGGCCAGAATTAAATGTTAATGTTGTTTCAACAACTGAACAATGGGCTGGTGCGGCGATTGCAGGACCTAAATCAAGAGATTTGTTAGCAAAGCTTTTCCCTAAAATAGATGTTAGCAATGAGGCTCTTCCTTTTATGGGATATATAGAGGGAGACTTATTTGGTGTCAAAGCAAGAATTTTTAGAATTTCTTTTTCAGGCGAGCTCGCTTACGAAATAAATGTTGAGTCTGATTTTGGATTATTTATGTGGGAAAAAATAATTGAAATTGGTGAAGAATTTAATATTCAACCTTATGGTACTGAAGCATTGTCGACACTTAGAATAGAAATGGGTCATGTAGCTGGACCAGAACTAGATGGAAGAACTATTCCTTATGATGTTTCGTTAGAAGGTTTAGTATCAAAGAAAAAAGATTTTATTGGGAAGAGATCTTTAGTTAAAGAAGCATTTAATAAAGCCGATAGACAAAAGATTGTTGGCTTAGTCCCCTTGGACAGGAAATCAAGTATTCCAGAAGGATCTCATTTGGTAGAAAATAAAAATGCAAAACTTCCAAATCCTAAACTTGGTCACGTTTCTTCATCTTGTTGGAGTGTCGAGAACAATAATCCTTTTTCTCTTGCAATATTAAAAGATGGAAAAAATATGATAGGAAAAAAGCTTTTTGCAGTCTCTCCACTTAAAAATACTTCTATTGAAGTGGAAGTAATGTCCTCACATTATGTAGACCATGAAGGAAAGAGAGTAAGATCGTGAAGCAAATTTCTTCTTTAAATAATGTGCATCAAAATGGAAAATTTGGTGATTTTGAAAATAAAAATGAGAAAGACTTATTAAAGATTTCAGAATTGAAGAATGTTTTAATATTCCAAATAGTTCAATATAAAAATTCAACTCTAGATATCTCAAATATAAAAATTGATAACCTAGAATTACCTTCTACTTTAAAATCTTCTTCAAATTCAGATACTAGAATTTTATGGATGGGACCAAAGAATTGGATAGTTATATCTTCTAAAACAGATTTACTTTTAAAAGATGGAAAACAATTCGATGAAAGTAATTTTGCAATTACAGATTTATCGCATTCAAGAACAATAATTGAAATTCAAGGTGATCTTGTTAATGAAGTTTTAAAAAAAGGATGTCCTATAAATATTGATGAATTTAATGAAGGTGATTGCACAAATTCAATTTATAACGGAATATCAATTACGATTGATTTTATTTCTAACAATCCAAAAAAAGTAAGAATTTTAGGATTAAGAAGCTTTGGAGAGTCTTTGCATCACTCAATAACAGATGGCTCGTTAGAATTTGGTTATCAAAGTAATTAGTTATTAATTTCTTGTTGCAATATAAACACCGACAGAAGCTATTAAAAAACCAATAACATCTATATTTGTTAAAGTTTCATTTAAAAAAAGCCAAGCCATAATTGCAGAGGTTGCTGGTATTAGAAAAAAAACAGAAACTGTTTTACTAGCTGAATTTTTTTTTATTAAAAACATCAGTATTGTAAATGCACCAAAGGAAACAAGAAAAATTTGATGACTCATTGCTATTATAAATGTTTTTGTAAAATAGATGTAGGGTTCTATAAAAAAAATAATTATTAACAAATGAAATAAGCACCCACCAAGCGCTTGATAAAAATTACTAACAGATAATGGTAAGTTATTACTTAATTTTTTCTGCCAAATGGTAGAAAATGTTATAGATAACAATGCAATTAAAGTTGCAATCAAACCTAGTAGAGGAATACCTGAACCAACATCTATTCCTAGTACTAAAGAAGCACCAACAAAACCCAATAAAACTCCTACCCATTGCTGTAATGTAACTTTCTCATTTAAAAGCGGTCCGCTCAAAATATTTGTTAGAATTGGTTGAAGTGTTACGATTAGAGCAGCTAAACTTGTTGGCATCCCAATTGAAATCGAATAAAAAACTCCTCCTAAATATAACCCATGAAACAAGATACCGCTGAATATTGACTCAATCAGATATCTTTTTTTAATTAATATTGATTGTTTAAGGTAAATTGAAAACAACAAAAAACCCACAGCAACAAAAAAAAATCTGAAGGCTAGAGCTGCGAAAGGATCACTATTATCAATAATTGGTTTTGTTGTGATAAATGCAGAAGACCAAAGTAAAACAAATATGATTGGAAATATTCTGACCATTCCAGGTCTTATAAGTTATTTAATCTACAATATTAAGTATTATTAATTTATTTTGTTTTGTCTCTTTACACCATAATTCATAACTTTCACACATTCTCCACAAATGATCGAAAGCTCTTTGAGAAATTTCAAGAGGATAATGGCTCTTTGCATAATATAGTTCAGGATATTGAATTAACTGCTTAACTGATAAATCTTTTTGAATATGAAGTAATCTTAGAGTTTCTTCAGGCACCTTCTTTTTTGATACCTTTTCAATTAATTCATCATGGAATTTTCCACTACTTATATCATTGTAGGTTATTGTTCCCATAAAGTTTTCAATTGCGTTGATTGTTGTTAGTTCAGGATTTTTTTTCTTAATCTCACAAACTTTTAAGTAAATTGCTTCTGCAACCAGTAACACATAAGGCTTTTCTTTAGATGGCATTATCTATTTTGGTATTTCCTCATAGCAGCGTTAGCTAAAATCAAATTTGGGTCTAAAAAAATTTTTGATGATTTAATTGTCTTAAATGGTTTATAAGCAAAAATAGCAATAGGTAGCTCTGTACAACCAAGAATGATTTTTTTACATTTTTTTTTGATTAAATAGTTTATCGCTGGCTTTATAGCTTTGCTCGCCAGTTTCACTTTTCCCATTTTTACAAGCCTGATAGCTTTGTTAACGGACTTACTTTGAATAGAATTATTTGGAAACACTAAATTATAATCTTTATCAAAAAACTTATTATAAACACCTGTTTTTAAAGTTCCTTCTGTAGCAAGTAAACCAATGAAGGAATGTTTTCTACATTTTTTTTTAGCATGCACAAAAACTTCTTTAGGCATATTTACTATTGGCAAGTTAATTCTTTTTTTTAAGTCATCATACCAATAATGAGCTGTGTTACAGGGTATGACTATAAATTTACAATTACTTTTTTTTAAAAGATTACAACCATAAATTAAACTTTTTAAAACAGATAAATATTTTTGTTTAGTTTTTTTATTACTTATTTTATTTGATAGTTTCCCGGTATGGATACCAATCGACTCAGGTCTACCTGGAATATTTGATTTGTTATAAAGCATGAACAAAGGGTAATCTTGATCGATCTTACCTCTATATAAAATTGCCAGCTTATTACAAAAATCTAAACCTGCCTGGGTACCCATTCCGCCTAAAATGCCAATCATAAGTTATTTTCTAAATTTTGTTGTAGAATAGTTCATTGGCTATAAAAATAAATTAATTCTTAATTAAAAAATTAATTAAATTTATAGCCAATTAATTTATGTGAAAATTATGCAGTTTTTAAGTTAACTGCTGAAGGACCTTTAGGACCATCTTCAACATCGAAAGTCAAAGCTTGACCCTCATCTAAACCGTTCATACCAGCATCTCTTACAGCTGAAACATGTACAAACACATCTTTTTCTTTGTCGTCACGTTCAATAAAACCAAAACCTTTAGTTGGATTGAACCATTTTACTTTTCCTTGTAGACTCATATCTTTCTTCTTACTTATTGTTATATTAATTTATTACTTATAATTAAGTAATGTTGGCTTTGTTTATAAATATTAGGGTTTTGTCAACAAATTTAGTGCAAAATAGACTTTTTTTTATCATTCGTGGTTAATTAGCTTAGTTAAATAGATAGAATTTACATCTTCTTTATAATGGGCAAAGGGTTTGCAAGGTGTGAAATCACATTTTTTAAATAATTTTCTCGCTGGATCAAAAAATTCTCCAGCACCAGTCTCTAAACTAATTCTTTTAATTTTTAATTTCTTAGCTTCATCAATGAGATGTTTGATGACTTTAATACCATTGCCTTGATTTCTAAAATCATCATGTATTCTAATTGATTTAAATTCACCATGATATTTGTCTAAGAACTTTAATGCCCCACAACCAAATATTTTATCATTTTCCCAAAGGCTCCAGAATTTGATTGATGAAACTTTTAACCCAGGAATATCTAGAACATGTGCACTGCCTTCGGGAGATGCAGCTCTTAGTTCTATAAAATGTTTTGTCAGAAGTTTATTGACCTCTGGGTTATCAAAATTTCCCTCAATAGATTTAAGCATTTATATTAAAGTTGTTATGTGGCCCATTTTTCTTTTATCTTTTATCTCTTTTTTTTGATAATCAAAGAAAAATTCATTTTCATTTAATTTAAAGTTTTCTCTATATGGTCTGATTTGATTTCCTATTAGGTTCACCATTTTTGCATTAGATATTTTTTTGAGTGGAATTTTTTCTAGCGAACAGACTGCTCTCACATGATTTTCAAATTGACTAATATTAAAAGCATTTATTGTTAGATGACCAGAATTATGAACTCGAGGAGCTATTTCATTAACATAAAGATTTTCATTTCTATCAATAAAAAATTCAACACAAAGCGTTCCTATATATTTCAATTCTTCTGCGATTCGGATTGACCAATCTTTAGATTCATCAAATATTTTTTTATTGATTTGAGCTGGTATTATTGAATGTTTTAATATCTGATCTTCATGAGTATTTTCTATCGGCTCATATATTTCATAACTATTATTCCCAAATCTGGTAATAATGACTGATATCTCTTTTTTAAGTTTTACTAATTTTTCCAGTATATAACCTTTTGAAAAATCAATATTCAGGTTATTGATGTCTTCAATTTTTTTAATAGGGTATTGGCCTTTACCATCATAACCCATTGTAGTTGTTTTTAAAATTCCAGGTAAGAAATCTCCCAATGGCTCCATATCAGATTTACTTTCTATCGATGCGTATCTAGTAGTTCTAATATTGAGTTTATTTACAAAATCTTTTTCTGCTATTCGATGTTGAATTAATCTATTTACCGATGGCTTTGGCAAAACTGGTTTTACCTTGTTCATTTCATTTAAAGTTTCATAAGGTATATTTTCAAATTCATAAGTAATTACATCAATTTTATTAATGAACTCTTGCATTTTGATTTTGTCATCGTATTTGCCATGAATAAATTTGTTACAAAAATTTTGTGCTGGTGCATCAACATCATCACAATAGATTATTGTATTGATATTCAATTTCTTAGCCGCGACAGCTAATAGGCTTCCTAGTTGACCGCCACCAATTATACCCAAATTTTTTATTGACATCTTTTATTTTGGATTTTTTTTTACTGATCTAGTTTGTGATGCACGCCAATTATTTAATTTCTTTTTTACAGCTGGATTGTTGTTTGCAATTATAGCTGCTGCCAATAAAGCAGCATTGATGGCACCATCCTCTCCGATTGCAAGAGTTCCAACAGGTATCCCTTTCGGCATTTGTGCTATTGATAATAAACTATCAAGTCCTTTAAGCTTTTTACTTTCAACTGGTACACCTAAAACTGGAATTGAGGTTATAGCTGAAATCATACCAGGCAAATGTGCTGATCCACCAGCACCAGCAATGATTACTCCAATATTATTTCTTGATGCGCTCTCTGCAAATTCATACATTCTTTTTGGAGTACGGTGGGCAGATATAATCTTAGTTTCAAATCTAACACCCATTTTTTTTAGAATATTTGCTGATAATTTCATAGTTTTGAAGTCTGATTGGCTTCCCATGACGATTGCAACTTTGAGATTATTATTCTTTTTCATGATTTATTTGCTGAATATTTATTTCAAAATTAGATTAAAATTTCAATAAAATAAATAGTATTTAAAAAACAACTTGGTATGGTTAAAC
Organism: uncultured Pelagibacteraceae bacterium; assembly: GCA_902541515.1. Lineage (GTDB taxonomy): Bacteria > Pseudomonadota > Alphaproteobacteria > Pelagibacterales > Pelagibacteraceae > Pelagibacter. Next base: position 19,955 of record CACBRD010000011.1, read on the forward strand.
AAATTAACCAAAATGAAATTTAAAATCGATAACCTTCAATATTGTAAATGGTCAAGAAAAGTTTTTGAGATTAATCGTGAGGCTGGTCTAGATGCAGTTCATGTTACAATAGTTTATCATGAAGACTTTGACGAACTTCAAAACGAAATAAGAAAGTGGCAAATTTTATTAAAAGAAAATTCAGATTTAATTTTTTTAGGTCAAAGTTTTAAAGATATTGAAAAAGCAAATAATGAGAATAAAACTACAATTTTTTTTGGTTTTCAAAATTGCTCTCCAATAGAAGATGATATTAATTTAGTTGAAAAAGTTCATAGTCTTGGATGTAGATTTATGCAACTCACTTACAACAATCAATCATTGTTGGCGACAGGTTGTTATGAAAAAAATGATAGTGGGGTAACTAATTTCGGAAGAGAAGTTATCCGAGAAATGAATAGAGTTGGTATCGTAGTGGACATGTCCCATTCAGCCGAAAAAAGTACTTTTGATGCAATTGAATTTAGTGAAAAACCTATAGCGATCACTCATGCAAACCCATATTTTTGGCATGCAGCAAAAAGAAACAAATCTTCTGAGTTATTAAAAGCTTTAAGTGAAAGCGGCGGAATATTAGGTTTATCTTTATACCCGCATCATCTTAAAAATAATACAAATTGTTCTCTAGAAAGCTTTTGCGAAATGGTGGCCAAAACAGCAGAAATAATGGATATTAATAATATTGGTATAGGATCAGATCTTTGTTTGAATCAGCCAGATGAGGTTGTTGAATGGATGAGAAATGGAACATGGTCAAAAAATAAAAATTATGGAGAAGGCTCTAAAAATAAACCAGGGTTTCCTAAACAGCCTAATTGGTTTGAGGATGCAAGAGGTTTTAAAAACTTAGAAGCAGGTTTAAAAAAGGTTGGTTTTTCAGAGACTGAGACTAATGGAATACTAGGTAACAATTGGTATAACTTTTATAAAACTATCTAAATATGAATATAGAATTAAGAGATCCAAACATCATAATGAAGTTATCAAGACTTGGTTCCTTTCATCAATCAAGATTATCTTTTTTACGAAGTTTTTTAAGCGAATTTAAAGATTGGCAATATAATAGAGACTTGTTTGATTTAGACAAAGAGGGTTATGGCACAGCAGTATACTCATTTAAAAAAAAAGACAGGGTTTATTCTTTAATCTGTTATGCGAACAAAATTAATGATGATGAAAGATCGGATAGAGTAATAGCAACCAAGTGGGATGCAGCTTTTACATTACATGATGGGGTACCTTTAAAAGAAGATATTGACAGATTAAGAAATGAAGTTCCAAAACAGGAAGTAGGTAGGTTGTCTTACAAAGAGCTAACATTATCTAGAGCAAATAAATCTGTTAGGGTATTTGATCATGTTGTTGAAAGTTTGAGCAATGGAAACCAACCTAATTTAGAGCTACTTGAAAAAGTTGGATATTTATACAGAACCACCGCAGTTTATGGATCAGGAAAGTTTGGTTTAGCAGATCGATTTAGAATTAAAAATAGAGAGGAAATTAACGGACCATTCAGATTAGAGATGATGTTAGTTTATTTAGTTAGACAATTTACGTTTGATCAAGTCAATCATGTTGCAAAAAATAAAAATCCTAATTCAGCTGTTAAACTAGATCCTAAAATTTGTAGAAATTTGGGTATAGGAAATTCTACCGGATTAGGAATGGCCCCATTTATTGTCAATCATCCAACTTTATTAAATAATTGGATACTCAGTAGAGAAATTGCACTTAAAAAAATTAGAGAAATTAAAATTGTTAAAACACAAGATAGAGATTTATTTAAAAATTGTGTGAAAAGTTCTCTTAAAAATATAACTAGCTGGAATACAGAGAGTGAATATCAACTCAAAAAAATTAAACTTTTGCTAAAAGATATAAAAAAATTCATCAGTTTCTTAGAAAACAAATTTGATTTTCAAAAAGAATATCCGTTTAATGAAATTTATCTTTGGCTAGAAAAAGAAACTTGTGAGGAGTGTATTGAATACGTTGTCTCAATCATGATGGAACCATTTGGTGATATAGTTCAGCCATTGGTTGGGCAAATGAGCTCGGAGGAAGAAAAATACTTTAATATTCCAACTGAACGTAATGTCGGAGATTTGAAAAAGATTTTAGAAAATAAATATTCGGATATTTTAAAAATTAATTTTAATATAGAAGAGAGTAATCAGAAATTTTGGTTTATTTCAAAAAATAAAGAGGAACCAAGATTAGCTAATCGTTTTGAGGAAAATGGTGCAGATTTAGAGCAACCCCTGGCAATAGCCAGAGATATAAAAAAACTATATGAAAGATTATTACCTTTAAAAGATAATCTAAAGATAAATCAATTTTTAATTGATAATTCTGATTTAAGACATGTTGTTAGAAGAGCCTTTATTATTGAAAAATTTCCATATTCAGAAATACAAGATAATACTATTGGAGAAAATTTAGTTCCAATTGATATGTTGAGGTTAAAGCTATCTTTCTTTGGAGCTTTAAAATTTGATCCAAGATCTGACAAGTGGTTGAGAATATGTATGTTTCAAGGCGCGCCATTGCCAAATGAGTTAAAAGATTATGATGAGCAATGGGTTTATAAAACCCATTCTTAAATTATGAGATCCTTAAGTGAGATAGAAACTACAGCTAAGAGAGCAAGTCGAGGTGCTGGTTATTCATGGGGTATAGCAGAGGAAGTAGGTAAATCTATAAGATTATCTGAATTATTTGGTTTTCCAGCGATCAAGCATCTTAATCAATATTATCAAAATAAAAAAAAAGAAAATTTTGAAGAGATAAAAGTAATCAATAATATTAACAAATCAGACGGACCATCTTTTTGTCCAATTATGTTAGGTGTTAATTTTATTGACCAAGTAAAAAACATCGAGAATTTAAAAAAGTGCTCAGTTGAAAATCTTGCTTATCCATTGCTGCTTTTATCTTTTTTAAGTAGAGCTTCAGAAATAATTGGGAAAAAATTATTAATTTCATTTGATGATTGTAAATTTTTATTGAATTTTAATGTGAGTATCTCTTCTAATATATGGGATAAAGAAATGCCAAAGTTAGCAAAAAAAGTAGAAATAAGTTTTTTAAACAATGAAGATAACTTTTCAGATCAAGATTGGAAAAATCTCTACAAACTTGCAGAGGATACATTTGTAGAGGAAACTGATAGTTTAAAAGAGGGTGCAGCGGGAGCTGGTTTGACTGATAATGACTGAGGATAAAGAAATAGAAAAAAATTTAAAGGATTTAGATGATATTTGTGATGAATGTAAAGAACAGCATGAAAGTGTTACTCAAAACTTGATTCTAACTGGTTTTAAAATTTGTAAGTCTTGCAGAGTTTCTAAGACAATTTTTCCAATCTAAATATGATTGATCGGTAAGGCGTTCATTCGACTTATCACAAATGAAATAGATAAAAAGACAATAATCAAAAATGACATAAAGACTATTCCAAATGATTTTAAATTTGATTTAAGATTAAGAACTTGTCGCGTCGAAATAATTAATCCAGCAAAAATCCAAAATTGCGTAAGAAAAATTATAGGTATCATTAATTCTGGTGTCACAGCAAAAAATCTTAGCAGACCAGGCGCGTGAGCGAAACCAACTGCAGTTAATACTTTTTTAAATGGAACTTTACTATTTTTATCAGGAAATAGTTTTACCCCAATAACAAAGATTAGCACTGCCCAAACAAACCAAGTTAATATTGCAGTCACTCCTGACATCGCCACAGCTGTTTTGAAAACTGTGTTTGCAGCAACCGCACCAGCTATTCCATCTAAAATCATAATAATGCCTGCAAAATAAACTGAGGCTTCACCAAAATTTTTACTATCGGAATAAAGTGTTTTATCTAGTTTAATAGATTTTAAAATAATACTTAGAAATTCACCAAACATTTATTTTTTTTTATTTTTTTGCTCTTTGTAAGATACGATTAATGGGAATATTATTAAAGCAATAGCTATAATAATGCAAATTACTATTAAGAAACCTTTTGTCATTTAAGATGATGGGGGAGTAAACTCCCCTCAAAATCAGATTAACCTTTTGAAACTTCTCTTGTATTAGCGTTGAAAGATTCTTTAAATGGAATATCGACTATAACTGCATCTACAGGCTTACCTGGAGTATCAGAGTATTTTTCGGGTAAATGAACTTTATATTTAGTTCCAACCTTACCTTTCGGAAATCCATTTGCATTTAATGTCCCATCAAAAGGAACATATCCCATTGCAATGTTTGTTTTCTTTTCAGGATGCCACCAGGGTGAAGTAATGAAACCAACAGGATCTCCACCACTATCATTTGATATTAGCCAAAAATCTGGCGCATAATCATCAATAGGTTTTCCACCCAACTCCAATCCAACTAACTGAAGTGCGTATGGTTTCTTACCATCTTTAAGTTCTTTACCCATTTTTTCTAGAGCCGCTTTACCAACGTAATCAGAAGTTTTGTTCCATTCACCTTTTCCTGATAAAGAAACCTGGTAACCTAAGTTACATTGATAAGGATTATGTTGTTGATCCATATCTTGACCCCAAGACAAAATGCCAGCCTGGATTCTTCTGTGGTGAGCAGGTGCAATAACCATGAGCTGATGTTTTTTTCCAACCTCAAGCACAGCATTCCACATGTCATCAGCATATAAAGTTGCATCTCTTAAATAAATCTCATAACCAGCTTCTCCAGAAAAGCCCGATTGAGAAATCACACAACTTCGTCCAGCAACTTTAACCTCAGCTAAACCATAGAACGGCATATTTTCTAAATCAACTTGATCACCTAACAAATCTTTCATTAGAGCTTTTGATTTTGGACCTTGTATTTGAACAGGACAAGCGTCGATTTCTTCAATAGTGCAATTAAATCTTCCATCTGCGTTTACACCTTGCAAGTACAAACCAATATCAGAGTCTGATAATGAAAACCAAAACTCATCTTTAGCAATTCTTAAAAGAATTGGATCATTTAAAACTCCACCATATGCGTTACATAAAATTACGTATCGTGCTCTCATTGGTGAGATTTTTGTTGCATCTCTTGTGATTACATAATCAACAAATTTTTCTGCATCTGGACCCTTAACTTGAATTTGTCTTTCAACTGCAACATTCCACATAGTTACATGATTAACAATTGCATCATATTCAACCATTGCACCACCGTCTTCTGGTTTTACGTAACCTCTTGGATGATAAATACGATTATAAACTGTCGCTCTCCAACAACCTGCTTGCATAGATAAATGCCAATAAGGTGATTTTCTTACTCTTGTTGAAATTAACATTTCAACTTTCGTTGGTCCACTTTGTCTTAAGTTATATGGTACTTTTCGATCTGATTGATCTACAGAAGTAACATGCTTTAAATTAGTATAGTCAAACTCTTTAGACATAACTATTCTCCTTCAACCACTTGTTAGTTTCCTTCAAGCCGCCGAATGTATAAATGTGGAAAAAATCAGTGTGCGATTTAATTTTCCCAATTAAATCATTAGGGTCTTTAGGTTTTAATAAATCTAACGCCTTACTAAAATTAGATTTAAGAAAATTTAAGGAATTTTTTGCACCAACTATATTAGCAAACTTTATTAAGCTAGATATTTTTAGAGGCCCAGTAATTCCCACATGCACTGGTACGCTTTGTTTAGAAATAAAGTCTATAATTGGCTGAGGATCTAGTAACCATTGAGTTACAATATAATCAGCGTAAGGCTTTTTATCTTTCATAGCTTTTTCTAAATCTGAATCGGATATATCAGGACTCCCCTCTGGGTGTCCAGCAATTCCTATCGTCATCTTCTCAAAATAACCAGTCTCCAAAAGTTGAAAAGAGCTATCGAATTTTCCCATAGGCTCTCTTCCTCCCCCTATAACTAAAACTTGTTTGACGCCACCATCTTTACATCTCGAAACATAATCTTTTAGTTGTTTTTCATCCTGCATAGACCTTGCAGGAAAATGTGGGACTGGATTGAAACCTTTCTTCACCAACTCAACTGCTTGTTGAGCTGTTTCTTTATAATCTCCCCCAGGTAGCATAGTGATGTAAATATCTTTTACAGCAGGGACAGTATCCAGATCTGTCTGAGGTCCAATTTCTAAAGAAAAATTCATCTAATAATGATTATATTTTTTGAAAATGCTGTCAAAGAAATTAATCGTGTAATATAATCTCAAGTTGTTTATTGCCTAATAACCAAACGAAATAAATTAATGAAAATTATCTTAATAATGGGTCTACCAGGATCAGGAAAAACAACCTTGGCTAATGAGCTTGCACCATTATTAAATGCAAAAAGGCTTAATGCAGATGAGGTAAGAAGAGAGGCAAGTGATTGGGATTTTTCTGAAGAAGGAAGAAAAAGACAGGCAAAAAGGATGGCTGATTATGCTTTAAAACTTCGAAAAGACAATAACTATGTAATTGCAGATTTTATCTGTCCAACCCCTGCGGCCAGAAGCTTATTTCCCTCAGATTACGTTATTTGGGTTGATACTATAAAAGAAGGTAGATTTGAAGATACCAATAAGATGTTTGTCAAACCAGACAAGTATAACTTTCATGTTACCACACAAGATGCTAAAAATTGGGCACCAAAAATATATAAGGATATAGTACAATGACATATCAGTGGGATAATAAAAAGCCAACAGCACAAATGTTAGGAAGATGGCAACCATTTCACGATGGTCATTACACTTTATTTAAAGAAATTATCAAAAAAACTGGACAAGTTTGTATTCAAATAAGAGATGTACAAGGAGTAGATGATAATCCTTTCGATTTTGACACTGTAAAAAAAAATATAGAAGATAGACTTAATCCAGAGTTTGAAGGTCGTTTTAAAATTATGTTAGTCCCTAATATTACAAATATTTGTTATGGTAGAGGGGTTGGATACAAAATTGAAGAGATAGTGTTGTCAGAAGAAATACAAAAAATATCAGCAACTAAGATAAGAGCCAAAATGAGAGAAGAAGGCAAACTCAAATAGTATTTTTGATGAATATATTAGTGAAGAATTTATCTAGCGGTATATCTATAGTTCAAATTAATGATCCCAAAACATATAATTCATTATCTTTTAAAACTTTAAATGATATAATTAAAGTTCTAAAAAAACTTGATCAAGATAAAAAAACAAAAGTAATCATTATAGAGGGTGCTGGAAAAGGTTTTAGTGCGGGTCATAACCTAAAAGAAGTGAAAAGTTTAAAGGTAAGAAACAAATATCAAAAATTATTTAATCTGTGTTCTAAGTTAATGCTTCAAATAGTTGAGGGTAATAAGCCTGTTATTGCCAAAGTGCATGGTGCAGCGTATGCAGCTGGTTGTCAGTTAGTTGCTAGTTGTGATTTAGCTTATAGTACTAAAGATGCATTATTTGCAACACCTGGCGTAAACATTGGATTATTTTGTAGTACACCAATGGTTGCTGTAAGTAGAAAAATTAATAAAAAACCAATGATGAAAATGCTGCTTACAGGCGATCCAATTAAAGCAAATTTTGCAAAAGAAATCGGTTTAATTAATGATTGTTTTTCAAAATCTAAATTAAATAATGAGGTTTTAAAAATTGCAAAAAAGATTGCATCCAAATCAAATCTAACAATTAAAATTGGTAAACGGACATTTTATAAACAATTAGAGATGCCTCTTAGAAAAGCGTACGCTCATACTAGCAAAATGATGACAATTAATATGATGGCTTTGGATGCCAAAGAAGGGATTTCAGCTTTTTTAGAAAAAAGAAAGCCTAAATGGAAAAATAAATGATGAAAAAAAATATTTTACTTATTTTTTTTTTAATAATTGGAATAATTATTATTTATAACTTTAGAGGCCATAATCAAAATAAAGCAATTGAAGCATGTATTGCTGGGAGTAAAAAGTTAGATACCCCTATGACAGTTGAAGAAGCTAAAGAGTTCTGTAAGCAAAAAATTCAAAATAAACAATGAGTGAAATAAAAGAAATCCTTTCAAAATATAAAAAGATCGCAATGGTTGGAGTGAGCAATGATCCTACAAAAGCATCAACCATTGTCATGAAATATATGCAGAAATATGGTTTTAAAATTTACCCTGTAAATCCAAAAGCTGAAGGTCAAAAAATTTTAGGAGAAGACGTATGTGGTAAAATTACCGATATTAAAGACAAAGTGGATATAGTAAATGTATTTAGACCTTCAAAAGAAGCTTTAGATATCGCTAGAGACACAATTAATATTAAAGCAAAAGTTTTGTGGTTACAACTTGGTATCAAAAATCTGGAAGCAAAAAAATTGGTTGAACAAAAAAAAATTGAATATATCGAGAATAGATGCACTAAAATGGAATATCAGAAACATTTTTTAAAAGTGAGACAAGCTTTCCCTGTTCTCCAAGATTAAATGAAAAAAATTTTTATTGTTTATGGTCACTACAATGACAAATCTTTTAATGCATCTATAAGAGATACTTTTGTAGAAACAGTTAACAACAACGGTCACTCTACAGATGTTGTTGATTTATATAAGGAGAAATTTGATCCAGTTTTCTCAGGAGAGGAACCTAATGAGGATGTATTAAATCATAGAAAAAGAATAGAAAATTCTGATGTAATAGTCTTAATCGCTCCAATATGGAATTTTAGAATGCCAGCTATTGTTGAAGGATGGATAGATAAAGTTCTTGCACCACCATGGGCATTTAGATTTAAAAAATTGTTTGGAAATTATGGATATCCTTTAGGAAATTTAAAAGGAAAAAAAGCAGTTGTATTTTGCACTTATGGATCTCCACAATTTGCTGTTCGAACTTTTTTTCTTAATATGCCAACAAAAAGACTAAGGCGTGGAGTATTTAATATATGCGGCATAACGGATGTTATATATCGAAGATACTTTGCTGTACCTTTCGTTGGCGATAAAAAAAGAAAAAAATTCTTAGAAGATGTCAAAAAAACTGCAAATAATATTTAGTATTTTTTTAATTTTTTTAACTTCAGTATCAATTTCAAAAGCAGATTTACTAAAACCTAATAGTGATATTAAACCTGACAGAGTTATAGAAATTCAATTATCAGGACTTCAAAATAATGACCTTATTTATAAGGATAGTGGCATAGAGCAAACTTGGAACTTTGCCCATCCTAACAATAAAAAAGTTACTGGACCTTTAGATAAATTTAAAAGAATGATTAAAGGAGACTCTTATCAAATGATGATCAATCACTTAAGTCACACCATAACAAAGCTTGGAAGTGGTGAAAATTGGGCTCAATTTGAAGTGATCCTTTTAGATAAAGATAAAATTTATCATAAGTTTAACTGGCAAGTTGAAAAGTATGAAACAGATGGTCCACTAAAAGATTGCTGGCTAACAACCATGGTCTCCAGCCCAATCCCATTAGGGAGCTCCATATGATTAAAAATGACAATTTTGTTTCGTTATGAATAAAAATTTAGTAGGAATCGCTTAATGAAATCAAAAACTAAAGTTGTTGTAGTTGGTGGTGGTGTCGTTGGAGTAAGTGCTCTCTATCATTTAGCAAAAAAAGGCTGGTCTGATGTTGTTTTAGTTGAGAGAAAAGAACTTACATCTGGATCAACTTGGCATGCAGCAGGATTACTTCCGCTGTTTAATATGAGTTACTCAGTTGGTCAATTACATAAGTATGCAGTCAATCTTTATAAAACATTAGAGGAAGAGACTGGAAAAAATGTTGGCTTTAGTGTTGTTTCAAATATTCGTTTAGCAAGTACCAAAGATAGAATGGATGAATATCATCAGTATGCTGGTGTTGCTAAAACAATTGGTGTTGATGTAAAATTTTTAACACCACAACAAGTAAAAGAAATTTGGCCTTTATGTCATACCGATGATTTAATTGGCGCAATTCAACATCCTGAGGATGGATACATTCAGCCAGCTGATTTAACACAAGCTTTAGCCGCGGGTGCAAGAAATAGAGGAGCAGAGATTTATAGAAATACTGCCGTTACAGCAATCCGACAAACAAAAAGTGGCTGGGTAGTTGAGACTGATAAAGGTTCAATCGAATGTGAACATGTTATTTCTTGCTCAGGAAATTTTGCACGTCAAACAGGTGAAATGGTTGGATTGGATATTCCAGTAATACCTGTTGAACATCAATATATCGTGACAGAACCTCATCCAGAAATTCAAAAAAGAAAAAAAGCAGGATTACCTGAGATGGGTGTCTTACGAGATAGTGATAGCAGATGGTATATGAGAGAAGAAGCAGGAGGATTAATTTTAGGTCCTTATGAAGATGGTGCTCCAGCTTGTTATGTTGAAGGACCCTCAAAAGATTCTGAATACGAATTATTTCAAGAAGATTTAGATCGACTGGCACCTCATATTGAAGGTGCTATTCACAGAGTTCCTGCTTTTGGTGAGGTGGGAGTTAAAAAAGTTTACAATGGAGCAATTTGTTATACGCCTGACGGCAATCCAATAGTTGGTCCAGCTTGGGGATTGAAAAATTTTTGGATTAATGAGGGGCATAGTTTTGGTATTACAGCTGCTGGTGGTGCAGGTTGGCAACTAGCAGAGTGGATTGTTGATGGAGAACCAACAATTGATATGCTTGGTGTTGAACCTAGACGTTACGGAAATTACGCAACCAAATCTTATTTAAAAGCAAAAAATGAAGAAGCTTATAGCCATGTTTTTATTGTTCATTATCCTGAT
>CACBRD010000012.1 GCA_902541515.1 uncultured Pelagibacteraceae bacterium
TTGTTCTGATATTTTAAATATTGTATCAAAATTTAAGGAACCACCTTTATCTATAAAGATTTTATTTAAGATATTATCATTTTCCTTTTCACCAAAAAAACAAATAGATGCAAATAAAGACGAGGGAGAGAGACTATCTGACTCTTTAGAGTCAATGGGAACAACTTTTATTAAACTTGGTCAATTTTTAGCAACCAGACCTGATATAATTGGTGAAGAACTTTCCAAAAAACTTGAAAACCTTCAAGATAAATTGCCACCATTTTCTCTGTTACAAGCTAAAGAAATAATTAAAAATGATCTAGGTAACGAAAGTTATGACTCTATAATAAATTTAAGTGAACCAGTTGCTGCTGCTTCAATTGCTCAAGTCCACAAAGCTCAAATTAATGACAATGGCGTTCTTAAGGACGTTGCAATTAAAATTCTAAGACCAAACATAAAAAAAATATTCAATGAGGAGATTGATGCAATAATGCTTTTTGCTTTCTTAATAGAATCATTTATTAAAAAGACAAAGAGACTCAAGCTGGTAGAAGTAGTATTTTTATTAAAAGAAATCACAAATCTAGAGATGGATTTAAGATTTGAAGCAGCTGCTGCAAATGAATATGCTGAAAATACAAAGAATGATGTTGGATTTAGAGTTCCTAAAATTTATTGGAATTATACAAGCGAAAATGTAATGACCCTAGATTGGGTGGATGGAATATCTATTAGAGAAACGGAAGAACTAAAAAATAAAGAATTTAATACTGAAAAAATTGCAGAAGATATTATTCAAAATTTTTTAAGACATGCTGTAAGAGATGGTTTTTTTCATGCAGATATGCACCAAGGCAATATTTTCATAGATAATGATGGTCAAATTGTTCCTATTGATTTTGGAATTATGGGTAGATTAGATAAAATGAGTAAAAGATTTTTAGCTGAAATTTTATTTGGTTTTATTCAAAGAGATTATCGTAAAGTTGCTGAAGTACATTTGATTGCAGGTCTTGTGCCAAAAGAAGTTCCAATAGATGATTTGGCTCAAGCCCTAAGATCCATCGGTGAACCAATTTTTGGTCAAGCAGTTAAAGATATTTCTGGAGGAAAATTATTAAAGCAACTATTTGATGTCACAGAAAAATTTAACATGCAAACTCAACCTCAGCTTCTAATGTTACAGAAAACAATGGTTGTTGTTGAAGGTGTAGCTAGAAAATTAAATTAAAACTAGATAGTAATGTAGAGCTAGTTAAAAAAATAACTTTTGTCGAGGAAATCAATAATTATATCTTATTATCTGTACCTACTAGATTCATTCGTGATTGGATTACATCTAGATACTTAGATCAAATCTTGAAAATTATAAAAAATTATAAAAAAGAAATTGTTCGAATTGAATTCAAAATAACTGAAAATAAACCTACTTCAACTCAGGATGAAAATAATACTAATGTCATAGAAAATAAAGAAAACGTTTCTTTTATAAAAGACTCTTATTTACAATATAATCGAATAGATCCTAACAAAAATTTTGAAAACTTTATTACTGGCTCCAGCAATAAATTAGCATACGAAGCCTCTGTAAAAGTTTCAGAGAATATTTCACATTATAATCCGCTTTATCTTTATGGTGGTGTTGGAATGGGCAAGACACATCTTTTAAATGCAATTGGTTATCACCTGAAAAAAGACAATAAGGTTATGTTTATATCGGCAGAACGTTTTATGTATCAATTTGTAAAATCAATCAAATCTAATGATATGGTCAAATTTAAAGAGTATTTTCGTAATACAGATATTTTGTTAATTGATGATATACAATTCATGAATGGTAAAGAGGCAATGCAAGAAGAATTTTTTCATACTTTTAATGCATTATTAGACAAAGGTTCTCAAATTATAATTTCTGCTGATAGATCTCCTAATAAGCTGTCAAGAATTCAGGAGAGGATAAAGTCAAGATTTGCAGGAGGTCTAGTTGTGGATATTCAAAAAACTGATTTAGCACTCAGAAAAAAAATCCTTGAAAGTAAAATAAGTGACTTAAATAATTTGTATCCTGAAAAGTTTAATATACCTGAGGAAATTAAGGATTTTATAAGCATTAAAATCACAACGAGTGTAAGAGAATTGGTGGGTGCAATAAATAGAATTATATCCTTTTCAAGAATTTATAACAAAATACCAAGCTTAGCTGAGACAAAAGTTATATTAAAAGATTTACTTAATTTAAATGAAAATAAAGTAACTATTGATCTCATTCAAACTATTGTGTGTAAATTTTTTAAGATTAGTAAAAATGAAATGCTTTCATCAAGAAGATCTAGGTACCTAGTGAGACCACGGCAAACAGCAATTTATTTAACAAAAATTTTGACTTCAAAATCTCTTCCTGAAATTGGAAGAGAGTTTTCAAATAGAGATCACACAACTATAATTCACTCAGTTAAAACTATTGAAAAATTAAAAGAAAAAGATCCAGATATGATTGCAAATATAGATAAACTAAAAAATCAAATATTATATAGCAATAAAGAAAATGAAATTTAATGTAAACCAACAAGACCTACAGCAAGCATTAAATTATTGTCAAGGAGTCATAGAAAAACGAAGTACACTTCCAATATTGTCAAACATATTGCTCGACGCACAAAATTCAAAACTCACTATAACAGCTACAGATTTAGACTTAATATTTATTAATCAAATAAATAACGTCGAAGTCATAGAGGAAGGAAAAACAACCACTACTTCGTCTACTATGTATGATATTGTTAGAAAACTCTCATCAGGAAAAAAAATAAATTTAACTTTAACAGACAATAGCAAACTTCATCTAGAATCAGAAAAATCTATTTTTAATTTAAATTGTATGCCCGCTTCGGAATTTCCTTTAACAGATGAAAATTTTAATGAGAATGAATTTAGCCTTAAATCAAAAGACCTATTAAAGTTGCTAAATAAATGTAAATTTTCTGTGTCAAATGATGAGACCAGACATTATTTAAGTGGAATTTATTTTCATCAAACAGAGGTTGAGGATAAGAATTACTTAACTGCAGTATCAACTGATAGTCATCGTATGTCCATTTCTAAACTCAGATTAAATGAAAAAAAAATTTTTGAACCGATTATATTACCTAAAAAGACTATTTTTCAATTAAGTTCATTATTAGAAAATTATGATGGTGAAGTAAAAATTTCAAATATGAAATCTAAGATAAAATTTGAATTAAATAATAGTATTTTAATTTCTAAGTTAATAGATGGAAAATTTCCTAATTACATTCAAGTAATTCCAAAAAATAATCAAAAAAAATTAGAAATTGACCTTAAAATTTTTCAAAGTTCGGTGGATAGAGTAGCCTCAGTATCGCTTGATAAAAAAGATGGTGTAAAATTTAGCTTAAGTAAAGATAAACTAGATTTGTCTGTAAATAATACCAACAGCGGTGATGGAAAAGAATCCCTTGTAGTGAAATTTGATCATGATTTAGAAATTAGTTTTAATTCTAAATATCTTATAGATGTTGCTTCACAATTAGATGGAAATAATATTGAAATGTTTCTAAATGATTCAGGTTCACCTGCGCTAATCAAAGATCCTGGTGATTTCGATAGTATTTTTGTAGTTATGCCTATGAAAGGTTAATTTAGCAATTTAAGTTCAGAATATATAGTTTTCTCTAAAATTCCTAAAAATTCTTCCTTGGAATAATGGGGTTTGATAGGTTCCAAAATTGAAATTGTAATTGTTTTGTTAATATCCTTTTTTCCTTTTTTTGGCCAGACGTAACCAGAATTAATAGCAACCGGTTGGCATTTTATTTTCAATTCTTCATAAATCCTTGATGCACCTTTTTAAATGGAGGTTGTTCGTGGGGTAATACTCGAGTTCCTTGAGGAAAAATTATTATTGGTCGATTTGTATTTGTAATTATTTTTGAAATATCTTCAAAAAAATTGATGTTTTCTTTCGATACCTTATTTCTTTTGATAGAAATTGATCCTATTTTTTTTAAGTACCAACCAAAAATAGGTATCATAAGTAATTCTTTTTTTAAGATAAATACAGGAGAATTAAAAATCGTTTGTAGGAAAAAAGTTTCAAACATAGATTGATGAGAGGAAGCAATAAAAAATTTTTCATTTTTAACTAAATTTTCTTTACCTTTGACAATGATTTTTGTGGACAAGAAAATTTTTAAACAAATAGCAGCCCAATAACCCATTAATTTCCCACCAAAAAGTGTAAATTTTTGTGGTAAGATTAACGCTGGCAGAAAGATAATTGAAATTAAAATTATTCCTGAAAAAAAGAAAATTGAAAATAGAAAGTTTCTTATCATTAATTATCAAAAGCTAAATTATCTCATGGTGCTTTTGTCTTTTTTTAACTACTCTTATTTTAGATCCATTAATTAATATTTCTATAGGTTTAGGTCTAAGATTATAATTAGAACTGAGTGATATACCATAGGCACCTACATCGCAAATTGCGATAAAATCTTTCTCTTTTAGTTCTTGAAAATTTTTTATGGATGTAAACTTATCGGTGCTTTCGCAAATTGGGCCAACAAATTCATAAATTTTCTTTGATTTTTTACCTCTTTTTAACAAAGGTAAGATGCGATGCACTGCACCATAAAGTGCGGGTCTCATTAAATCATTCATAGCAGCATCTAGAATAATAAAATTTTTTTTATAACTCTCTTTTATGTAAATTACTTTTGATATTAAAACTCCTGTATTGCCGATTATTGATCTACCTGGCTCAAATATAATTTGAGATTTTTTATTTTTTAAAAATTTTTTAATTGCTGAATGATATTTTTTATAATTTAATTTTTTATCATTATTGTATGGGATGCCCATACCTCCCCCAAGGTCAATAAAATCAAATTTATATTGGGCTTTTTTGATGATTTTATCTAATATTCTTAACATTTTTTCATAGGGTTTATGATCTAAAATTTGACTTCCAATATGAACACTTAAACATTTTAAATTAATATTTTTAGAATTCTTACAATATCTTACAAGTTCAAAAAATGTTTTATCATTAACTCCAAATTTATTATCTTTTTTTCCATTTTTTTCGAATTGTACTTTAAGATCCCCTCTCATTAGGCCTAGCCAGTTTCTGTAGCATGTTACTTTGTCTTCAGCATCAACTGCAGCAACACTATCTTCATTGTCACAAATTGTTGAAACCGCAGACTCTGCTATTACATCACTTATTCCGGCTATATCATGAGCAGCACTAAACGCTTTTGGATTAATTATAATTTCAAAATGCAGGTTATTATTTTTTATGATTATTGCTGTTGGCTTACTTGCATCACCTCTGTGACCTACAAATTTATTTTCATCTTTAAGTTTATACTCTTTATCTTCTTTTAAAATTAGAAGATTTTTATCTTTTATTTTAAGTGCAGATATATTTTTCCAACTAGTCCCATCAATTGGAATATATTTATCAAAAAATTCTCTGACATATTTTATTACTTCTTGTCCTCTATTTGGGTCGTATCTTTCACTTCCTCCTTCTTCTGACTCAATAATATTTGTTCCATATAAACTATCATATAAACTTACCCATCTAGCATTAGCCGCATTGAGAGTGTATCTAGCATTCATTATTGGAACGACTAGTTGTGGTCCAGCAATTTGAGAAATTTCATCATCTACATTATTTGTTTCTATTCTGAAGTCTGGTCCTTCCTCCTTTAAATAACCGATTTCTCTTAAAAACTTTTTATATTGCTCAATTTCGATTTCATTTCCTTTATTCTTTATATGCCAATCATCTATTTTTTTTTGTAAATTCTCTCTAATTTGGATCAGCTCTTTATTTTTAGGTGCTAAATCATGTACAGCTTTATCAAAAGCTTCCCAAAATTTTTCAGAAGAAATATCTAAATCTTTTAGTAACTCATTATTTACAAATGACAGCAATTCTTCCGAAATTTTTAAATTGTTAACATTTTGATAATTTTTAGACATAAATAATTTCTAAAACTCCCATAAAACTAAGTCAATTAATTAATAGTAGCATTGACATTTTGTTGTCAATTTCCATAGTTAATATTATAGAATATGAAAAATTATCTAAACTTTGAAAGTGATATAAAGAATTTAGAAGATGAATTAGACAAACTGAAAGATCCATATAATCAAAGTGGACTTTCAGAAGTAGATACACAAAAAATTTCTCAGATACAAAACGAGTTAGATGAAAAATTAAAAATGGTATATGCAAACTTAGATCCTTGGCAAACTACAATGGTAGCTAGACATGAGGATAGGCCGAAGTCAAAATTTTTTATAGATAATTTGTTTGAAGATTTCATCCCTTTATCAGGGGATCGTTTTTATGGCGAGGATCTTTCAGTGCTTTGTGGGTTTGCGAAGTTTAATGGTTTATCAGTTTTAGTTATTGGACAGGAAAAAGGAGAGGATTTAGATTCAAGAATCAAAAGAAATTTTGGCATGATGAGACCAGAAGGTTACAGAAAGACTATTCGACTGATGCAGCTGGCTGATAAATTTAATATACCAATCATATCATTTATTGATACTCCGGGCGCTTATCCTGGTGTTGGTGCAGAGGAAAGAGGCCAGGCAGAGGCCATCGCAAAATCAATTGAATGTTGTATGAAATTAAAAGTCCCAACGATCGCAATTGTTATTGGGGAAGGTGGCTCGGGAGGTGCAATCGCTCTTGCATCATCCAATAAAGTTTTAATGTTAGAAAATGCAATTTACTCAGTTATTTCTCCTGAGGGATGTGCAACAATTTTATGGCGAGATCCAAAAAAAATGCTAGATGCAGCTAAAGCCATGAAGCTTTCGGCTAAAGATTTACTAGAGCTTGAGATAATAGATGAAATTGTACCAGAGCCATCGGGAGGTGCGCACAGAGACAAAGATTTGATACTAGAAAATGTTAGAAATTCTTTAAATAAAAATTTAGAAAATTTTAAACAAATGTCCCCAGAGGAAATATTTGATGGTAGAAAAAATAAATTTTTAAAAATAGGTAGAAGTAAAGGATTTATGAGTAATTTAAATGAATTAAGTTCGCTAAATTTAGAAAAAAGTAATTTTAATCACTTTTTAAAATCCAAAAAAATATTTGTTGTAGGTGTTGGACTTACAATTTTTGTAATAGGATTGATTCTTTACTTTTTATAAAGCTCCACAACATCGCTTATATTTCTTACCAGAACCACACGGGCAAGGTTCGTTTCTACTTATTTTTTTATCAAATGCTTTTTTATAATTCTCTTTTTTTTCATCATTATCCACGTTTTTAGTTGATGATTGAACTAAAGTTAGATTCATTAATATTGTTGTAAAATCTAGTTTCAATCTACTTAACAAACTTTCAAACAAGTGAAATGCTTCTTTTTTATATTCCACTAAAGGATCTCTTTGACCGTAAGATCTTAACCCGATAACTTGTCTAAGTTGTTCTAAATACTGAATGTGGGATTTCCAATTTATATCAATAGTCTGTAAAAAAATTCTTTTTTCTATATCCTGAGATTGATCTTTACCTAACAATTTTATTCTTTCCTCCCTGGAGTCTTGAAATTTCTTATTTAATGACTCCCTTAATTCTTTATCACTACAATTTGTAAGTTCCTCTAGGTATGAATATATAAAATTCTTACCTAAAATTGATTTAAGTTTATTTTCAAAATCAGTGCTTTTAGGATTGGA
This sequence comes from uncultured Pelagibacteraceae bacterium, assembly GCA_902541515.1. Classification (GTDB taxonomy): domain Bacteria; phylum Pseudomonadota; class Alphaproteobacteria; order Pelagibacterales; family Pelagibacteraceae; genus Pelagibacter. The sequence continues at coordinate 7,720 of CACBRD010000012.1, forward strand.
CTTTTTCTTTATTTTAAGTCTAATAAGGTCATCAATTATTTCGTTTAAAAAACTATTAGAATAATTAAAAATTGTGTCACTATTCATGGCATCTTCTCTTTGACTAAAGATTACATTTCTTTGGTCATTTAAAACGTTATCGAATTTAATTAATGTTTTTCTTATGTCAAAATTTCGAGCCTCTACCTTTTGCTGGGCTCTCTCTAAAGCTTTATTTATCCAAGGATGATCAATACTTTCCCCATCTTTAAGACCAAGTTTTTGTAATATATTATTCATTGAGTCTGATCCAAAAATTCTCATTAAATCATCTTCAAGACTTACATAAAAGATTGAATTTCCCTCATCACCTTGACGTCCTGATCTACCTCTTGCTTGATTGTCAACTCTTCGAGACTCCATTCTTTCAGTTCCAATTACAAATAATCCGCCAAGTGATTTAATCTTTTCTTTATTCAACTTTAATTCTTCATCTGGCATTGAGCCTTTCTTTCCACCAAGCTGAATGTCTACTCCTCTACCAGAAATACTGGTAGTTATAATTACAGAATTTTTTTTGCCAGCGTTTGCGATTATTTCAGCTTCATTTTCATGATTTTTAGCATTAAGTACTTCATGTTTAATACTCTCTTTGTTTAATAGATTTGAATATATTTCAGATTTATTAATACTAGAGGTAAACACCAATAAAGGTTGACCTTTTTGATGGCACTCTTTTATCTTTCTAATAATAGCATCATTTTTTTCTGTCTCTGTTCTAAATATTTGGTCATTAAAATCATTTCTTATCATTTTTTTATTTGTTGGAATAACAACTACTGGAAGATTATATATTTCGTAAAATTCTTGAGATTCTGTTACTGCTGTTCCAGTACAACCAGAAATCTTATCATATAATTTAAAATAATTTTGATAAGTAATTGAAGCTAAAGTTTGATTTTCAACTTTTATTGGAATTCTTTCTTTTGCTTCCAAGGCTTGATGAAGCCCATCACCAAATCTTCTTCCTTCAAGAATTCTACCGGTTAATTCATCTATAATTTTCAACTCATCATCTTGAATGATGTAATCTTTACCTTTTTGAAATAAATGATTTGCTCGTAAAGCTTGATTTACATGATGAACCAAACTTAAGTTTTCAGGATCATAAAAGTTATTATTTTTTAAAATTCCTGCATTTGAAAAAATTTTTTCAATATTGTTTATTCCATCATTGGTTAAAAGCACATTTTTGTCCTTTTCATCAACCTCGTAATCTTTTTCTTTTAAAAATCTGATTAATTTATCTATAGCCAAATATTGGGTTGTTCTATCCTCTGCTGCTCCAGAAATAATCAATGGTGTTCTGGCCTCATCAATTAGACAGGAGTCTATTTCATCAACAATAGCAAAAAAGTGTTCCCTTTGTACCATTTCATCTTTTGAAAATTTCATATTATCTCGTAAATAATCGAAACCTAATTCACTATTAGTTGCATAAGTAATATCACAATTATAATTTTGCTTTCTTTGAGAGTCGTCTTGATCATTGTTTATGTAACCAGATGTTAATCCTAAAAAGTTATAAATCTCACCCATTTCTTGAGAATCTCTTTTAGCGAGGTAATCATTTACAGTCACGATGTGAACCCCTTTTTCATGAAGAGCATTAAGATATGCAGCAAGAGTAATAGTAAGCGTTTTTCCTTCACCAGTTTTCATTTCAGCGATTTTAGACTCTTGTAGAACTATTCCGCCCACTAACTGTACATCGAAATGTCTTTCTCCTCTTTTTCTTCTCGAGGCTTCCCTGACTAATGCAAAAGCCTCAGGCAATATCTGCTCAATTTTTTCTCCTTTTTTAATTTTTTCTTTAAATTCGATAGTTTTGTTTGGAAAGTCCTCATCTTTTAAATTTTTGATTTCTTCTTCTAATGAATTAATTTTGTTTACAATTTTAGCAATTCTATCAAGTTCTCTTTGATTATTGGATTTAATTAGTTTTGAGAAAAAGTTTAGTGGATTTAGCATCAGTTTTTGATTTATTATTTACTTATAACCATTTATATAATCATTAAATAATTATTTTAAATAGAATGGGTATTAATTTAACAAATTTTCTATCATCCAAATCAAAAAGCAAGAGATTAAACGAATTTCAAGATCTTGATCATATTGATGGTGTAGGAATTTCTACGATTAGTGCTGACTTATATAATAGTTCTCGAGATGATTTAGTTATGTTTTATTTTAGAGATGGAGTTAACTATGCATCTGTTTATACCCAATCTAAAATAATTTCTGAAAACATAAAATGGAACTTAAATCAAAAATCTAAAAAAATTTTTTCATTAATAGTGAACACAAGAAATGCTAATTGTTTCACTGGAAAACAGGGTTATAAAAGTCTCGAAAAAATTGCAGAAATTATCTCTCAAAAATTAACACAAAAACAGAAAGAAGATGAAGATCAACCAAAAAAAATTAATTCAAAGGAAATAATTTTTGGTTGTACTGGAACTATTGGTGAGATTTTTCCTGAGGAAAAAATAATCAATAAAATTCCTGAACTAATTGAGAAAATAAAATATACACAAAACAAGTATATCTGGATGAAGTCCGCATTAGGGATAATGACTACTGACACTCAGCCTAAAATGGCAATGGAAGAATGTTCAATTGGTGGAAGTGATATAAAGATATTTGGGGTTGCTAAAGGCTCAGGCATGATACAACCTGATATGGCTACAACCTTAGCATATATTTTTACTGATGCAGATTTACCAAATGATATACTTAAAAAACTTTTAAAGAAAAATATTTCTAATACTTTTAACGCTATCAGCTGTGATAGTGATACCAGCACTAATGATATGGTTTCTATTTTTTCAACAGGTAAATCAAAACATCCTAAAATTAAAAATGCTAATGATGAAAAAATCAAAAACTTTGATTTTGCTTTAAATAAGGTTTTATTAAATTTAGCTAAAAGAGTTGTAGCTGATGGTGAAGGTGCTTCAAAATTTATAACTGTTAATATTCAGGGGTGCAAAAATGAAGATGATGCAAAAAAAATAGCTTTCTCAATTGCAAATTCACCTTTAGTAAAAACAGCTATCTCAGGCGAAGATGCCAATTGGGGAAGAATAGTAATGGCAATAGGAAAAGCAGGTGTACAAATTAAACATGAAAAATTGTCTATTAAATTTGGTGAGATAAGTGTTGTTTCTAATGGAAAGCTGAATTCTAATTATAATGAGGATGAAGTATCTGAATATATGAAAAGTGATAGTATTGATATTAATGTTGATATCTCCTGTGGTTCTAAAAGTTTCAAAGTTTACACGATGGATTTGACAAAAAAATACATTGAGATTAATGGAGATTATCGAAGTTAGATTTGTTCTATTGAAATTTAAAGAGCTGTTACTAAATAATTATCATGATTAAATATAAGTTGATTTGCAAAGATTGTGATTTCTCATTTGATAGCTGGTTTGCTTCATCTAAAGAGTATGAAAAACTCAAAAGTAAAAATTTTTTAAATTGCCATAAATGTAATTCTCAAAAAGTTGAAAAATCTTTAATGGCTCCTCAATTAATAAATAGAAATAGTGTCGATAATCTTGAAAAAAAGAATATGAAATTAAATGAGATAAAAAACAAGATTAAAGAGTATCAAAAATTTATCAAAAGTAATTTTGATTATGTGGGTGAAAATTTTGCTTACGAAGCAAGATCATTACACTATAACAAAAAAAATAAGAAAAAAGGTATTTATGGCACAGCTACAAAAAATGAAATTCAAGAACTTAAGGAAGAAGGAGTTGAAGCTGAAATGATACCATGGATTGAGGATAAGAGTAATTAAACTTTATTAAATTTTCCAATATAATTAATCGATTTATCTGAGCTTATCGACCATTTGTCAGTAATAATATTAAACTTCATTCCGTCTAGATTTTGTAATTGAAGATTATATTTTTTAGAAATTTTAATTAAGTCATTTGGATCTACAAATTTATCCCATTCGTGTGTCCCAATCGGTAACCATCTTAAAATATACTCCGCACCTATTATTGCAAATAGATAAGATTTTAAAGTTTTATTTATTGTTGCAACAAACATTATACCCTCTTTTTTTAATAGTGATGAACATGATTTTAAAAAAATATCAACGTCTTCAACATGTTCAATAATTTCCATATTCAAAATTACATCAAATTTTCTATCTATTTTTAAATTTTCTGGTGAGGCAGTAAGATAATTAATTTTCAAATTATTCTTTTTTGCATGAAGTTTTGCAACTTGTATATTTTTTTCTGATGCATCTATGCCAGTTACTTCTGCTCCTAATCTGCTCATAGGTTCTGATAGTAAACCACCACCACACCCAATATCTAATAATCTAATTTTTTGTAATGGCTTATCTGAACTTTCAAGTTTAAAACTACTAATTATTTTTTCCTTTATATATGAAATTCTAATAGGATTAAATTTATGTAATGGTTTAAATTTACCAGTAGGATCCCACCATTCTTCTGCGATTCTAGAAAATTTCTCTATTTCTTTTTTATTTATTGTGCTAGTTTTCATTACAAGATTAACAATATATTGAAGATGTATTTAATCAATAAATTTTAATTAAAAATATTTATCATGAAAATTGTAGTATTAAAATTTGGTGGAACATCAGTTGGTACAATTGAAAAAATTAAAAAAGTTACTGATATTATCATTGAACATAAAAAGAAAAAAAACAATGTAATAGTTGTTTCTTCAGCCATGAGCGGTGTGACAAATGATTTGATCAAAAAATCAAAACAGATTAGTAACAATTTCATAGGTTCCGAATATGATGTTTTAGTATCATCAGGTGAGCAGGTCGCATGCTCCTTGATAGCTGGAAGATTAAACCATAAAGGTTTCAAATCAAGATCTTGGTTAGGTTGGCAAATACCGATTTTTACCAATGGTCCTCACACAAATTCAAGAATTCAACAAGTGAATAAAAATAAATTATTAAGATTCCTTAAAGAGGGAGGGATTCCTATTATTACCGGCTTTCAAGGGATAAATATGAATGAGAGAGTAACCACGATAGGTAGAGGAGGTTCAGATGCAAGTGCAATTATGATTGCAAAGTCCTTTAAAGCACAAAGATGTATTATTTATACAGATGTAGAAGGCGTATACACAACAGATCCAAATAAATTAAAAAAAGCAAAAAAAATTAAAGTAATTTCTTATGAGGAAATGTTAGAAATGGCATCTTTGGGTGCTAAAGTTATGCAGCCTGTTTCAATTCAAGATGCACGATTAAATAGAATTAATATTGAGGTAAAATCATCATTCATAAAAAAGCCTGGAACATTAATTACAAAAAGAACAAATTTAAATAATAATAGAATTATTACAGGAATTTCCTCAACGCATAATGATGCAAAAGTTACTTTAGTTGGTGTAAAAGATAGACCGGGCGTGGCCGCATCAATTTTTAAACCGCTATCAATTAATTCTATAAACGTTGATATGGTGGTACAAAATATTTCACCGAATGGAAAAGAAACTGATTTAACTTTTACGATTAAAGCTGAAGATCTCAACAAAACAAAAAAGATAATTCAAGAAAACAAAAGTATAAAATTTAAAAAAATGTTATTCCAAAAAGGGGTTTCTAAAATATCAATAATTGGTGTTGGAATGATAACAACTCCTGGTGTTACTTTCAGAATGTTTCAAGCTTTAGCAAATAAAAAAATTAACATTCAAGTTATATCAACATCTGAAATTAAAATATCTGTTTTGATTAATAAAAAAGATGCTAAAAAAGCTCTAATTACTTTACATAAAGAATTTAAATTACAAGAATAAAAAAATGAGCATCAGACCATTTAGAGATATTAAAAGACGAAAGACTAAAACTATAAATGTAGGCAATGTAAAAGTTGGGGGTGAAAATCCTATAACTGTGCAATCAATGACCAATACCTTAACATCAGATGTTAAGAGTACAATTAAACAAATTCAAGAAATACAATCTGAAGGAGCTGACATTGTTAGAGTTTCTTGTCCTGATGAGTCGTCATCTAAAGCACTTAAAGAAATTACAAAACACGTTAGTATTCCAATAGTTGCAGATATACATTTTCATTACAAGAGAGCAATTGAAGCTGCAGAAAATGGAGCGAGTTGTTTGAGAATAAATCCTGGAAATATTGGAGATAAAAAAAAAATTATTGAAATAATTAAATCTGCTAAAGATAATAATTGTTCGATTAGAGTGGGCGTTAATGCTGGTTCATTAGAAAAAGATATATTAGAAAAATTTAAAGAACCTTGTCCAGAAGCACTGGTAGAAAGTGCAATAAGAAATATTGAAATTTTAGAAGATATGGATTTTTCAAATTTAAAAGTAAGCGTTAAATCCTCTGATGTCTTTTTATCAGTAGAAGCATATCGTCAGCTTTCAAAGAAAATAGATTATCCACTTCACTTGGGAATCACTGAAGCTGGTAGTTTTATTTCAGGTAGTATTAAATCCTCGATTGGCCTAGGAATTCTTCTTAAAGAAGGAATTGGAGATACAATAAGGGTATCTCTTTCTGATGATCCAGTAAAAGAGGTGGCGATTGGGAATGAGATACTCAAATCATTGAGTCTTAGAAATAGAGGAGTAAAGATTATTTCCTGTCCGTCCTGTGCAAGACAAGGTTTTCAAGTAATTGATACAGTAAGGGTCTTAGAGGAAAAATTATCACATATCAAGACACCAATCACTCTATCAATTATCGGATGTGTTGTTAATGGTCCTGGGGAGGCTGCGATGACAGATGTAGGAATAACAGGTGGGCAAAAAGGAAGTAATATGCTTTACCTCTCTGGTGTTCAAAGTGAAAAAGTAATGACAGATGAAATCATAACTAGAGTGATTCATGAAGTTGAAAAGAAAGCTTCTGAATTAGAGAATAATTTAAAATGATACCAGAAAAAACTATTGAGGAATTAATTACTCGACATTCTTCTCTAGAAAAAGATTTAGCATCAGGAAATGTAGACAAGAAATTGTTTGCAGAAAAATCAAAAGAGTATTCTGATTTAAATGAAATTGTTTATAGCGCAAAGAAATATGCTTCATATAAAAATGATAAAATTGAACTAGAAAAAATTCTAAATGATAAAAATTCTGATGAGGAGTTAATGAAGATGGCTCATACTGAATTAAGTGAGCTAAACTCACAATTTGAAAAAAATGAAAAGAAATTAAAATTATTTTTACTACCAAAAGATGAGGCTGACAAAAAAAATGCTATTATAGAAATAAGAGCTGGAACTGGTGGTTTAGAAGCAAGTTTATTTGCAGGTGATTTATTCAAAATGTATGAAAAAGTTTGTAATAAAAAAAAATGGTCTATGGAATTAATATCTATTTCTAGAAGTGATGCAGGTGGATTAAAAGAAGTAATAGCGTCTATTAAGGGTAACAACATCTATTCAACTTTAAAATATGAAAGTGGTGTACACAGAGTTCAAAGAGTCCCAGATACAGAAACTCAAGGTAGAGTTCACACTTCAGCTGCAACTGTTGCTGTATTACCTGAGGCAGAAGAAGTTGATTTAAAAATAAATGAGACGGATTTAAGAATTGATGTTTTCAGAGCTGGTGGTCCTGGTGGTCAATCTGTTAATACAACTGATAGTGCAGTAAGAATAACTCACATACCGTCTGGCTTGAGTGTTTCACAGCAAGATGAAAAATCTCAACATAAAAATAAGGCAAAGGGAATGAAAATATTGCGAGCAAGATTATATGAGTTAGAGAGAACCAGAATAGATCAAGAAAGATCAGCTGATAGAAAAAGTAAGATTGGCACTGGAGATAGATCTGAAAGAATTAGAACTTATAATTTTCCACAAGGAAGAGTCACAGATCATAGAATCAATCTAACTTTACATAAGTTAGAAGAATTTTTGGAGGGAGAGGCATTTGATGAAATAATTGAGTCTTTATCTTTAAAAGCACAAGAGGAAAGTTTGAGTAAACTTTGAATTATGGATATACAAAGTGCATTAAAAAAAGGGCAATCAATTTTAACAGATAATAATATCATATCAGCAAAACTAGATAGTGAAATTTTAATGTCACAAGCAATTAGAAAGAATAAAAAATTTATAATTTTAAATTTACATAAAGAAATTGAAAAAAGGGATTTTGACTATTTTAATAATTTAATTCAAGAAAGAGCTAAGAGTAAGCCGATAGCGCAAATCATAAAAAAAAAAGATTTTTGGAAATATGAATTTATCGTAAACAATAATGTATTAATACCTAGACCAGATACAGAAATTTTGATTGAAGAAGCTCTTAAATTAGTGAAAAATAAAAATAGGCTGCAAATATTAGATATTGGAATTGGGTCTGGTTGCATTTTAATGTCAATTTTAAAAGAAAAGAAAAATTTTATTGGAACTGGCATTGATATAAGCAATAAATCGTTGCAAATAAGCAAGGTTAATGGTCAAAAATTGAGAATAAGTAACAGATTGAGATTATTTAAATCAAATATTGACAATTTCAGTACAGGCAAATATGATTTAATTGTATCTAATCCTCCTTACATAAAAAAAAGTGATTTAAAATGTTTGGAAAAAGATGTTGGTTTTGAGCCTAAACAAGCATTAGACGGCGGATTAGATGGTTTATCAGAAATCAGAAAAGTTATAAACAAATCGTCTGAACTGATAAAAAGAAATGGTCATTTAATAATAGAAATAGGTTTTGATCAAAAAAATAAAGTAAAAAAAATATTACGTGATAAGGGGTTTTATATTAAAAAAACTATTAAAGATTTATCAAATCATGATCGCTGCATAGTAAGTATTAAAACTTAATAAGATGGTTACATTTAGAAACAATAACGGGCGAAGAAGTAATTTTCGAAGAAATGAGAGAAATTTTAAGTCTAATGGTGAAAGAAACAAATTTAATAATAGTTTCTCATCTTCTGATAATTTTCAAAGAAAATCTCCAGGTAGAAATAATCACAATGCGCCTAAATTAATTGAGAAATATAATAACTTAGCTAGAGAAGCCTTATCAACTGGGGATAAAATTTTATCAGAAAATTACTTTCAGCATGCAGATCATTTTACGAGAATATTAAATGAGAAAGGGACTCAGAGAAAAATGAGTTTTAAAAATAAGGATTTAGAGGAAAACACTGACACAAATGAAAATAAAGAAAACTCTATATCAAATGAAAAAGATGGTGCTGAGGACAAACATTCAGAAATAAATTAATTCAGACCAATTATTTTTTCGGATTTTAGTACATCTAATTTGATTCTTTTTGTTTCAAAAATCTTTCTTTCATCTCCTTTTAAAACTTTTCCTGATGGAAGCTTTAAAGTTTGGGAATTTATCTTTTTTCCATTAACTATCACTTCGTAATGTAGGTGTGGTCCTGTTGATTTCCCAGTAGACCCAACATAGCCTATAGTTTGTCCTTGTTTTACCCTTGTTCCTTTTCTGATACCTTTAGCAAATTTCGACATATGAGCATAAACCGTTTGATAAGTAGAATTATGTTTTATGACAACACAATTACCACCACCTCCACACCATCCTGCTTTTTTTATTACTCCATCACCAGATGCCATGATGGGCGTTCCCATTGGTGCAGCAAAGTCTGTCCCTCTGTGCATTTTATTAAAACCATCAATTGGATGTTTTCTCATTCCAAAAGGTGAAGAAAGTCTTGCACCATTAATTGGCGTTTTCATTAAAGCTTTCTGAACACTTTTTCCACTTTTATCATAATGTCCCTCACCATCTTTTGAGTCAAAGTAATATAAAGAGTTATCTTCACCACTTAGTTTTAGATTTGCATAAAGGATATTACCAGTTTCAATAATATTTTTTTTATCATCTGTAAATATCTCATACATAATTTGGAAACTATCTTTATTTCTAATATCTCTTTGAAAGTCTACTTGAAAACCATAAATTCTTGCAAACTCTACAATTATACCTGGAGGAATTTTCTGATTTATTGCTGATTTATATAGACTTTGTAAAATGATACTTTCATCATAAACAATATTTTTATTCAACTTCGTGACAATAATCTTTTGATCAAACTTATTTGACCCTTTTTCTCTTATAAGATAAATCTTCTCTGTATTTGAAACTTGAAATATAAATTCTTTAACCAAAGAGCTTGTTTGATCTATTGTGAATTGAAATTTTTGGTTTACGTTAAGTTTATTTAAATTAATTTTTTTCTCTAATTCTTTTTTAATTTGAGTAATCTCTGTTTTTTTAATTGAATATTCCTCCAATATTTCG
>CACBRD010000013.1 GCA_902541515.1 uncultured Pelagibacteraceae bacterium
CCCATGCTAAGGCTTCAATTGTATCTAATGGTAAATTTTTATTTGTTAATGAGGGAATCAGTGTCCAAATTATTAAATGTGACAATGCAAAAATAAAAAAAATATTATTAATATTTCTATTTAAGACATTCATAAGTAAATATTTACAATAATTAACGTTGCTTGACACCCCTATTTTGCTGAATATACTCCCTCGAATTCAAATTGAAAGATGCCTAAAACTAGTAAAGTTAAAAAAAAGGTTACTAAAGCTAAAACTAAAACTGTAACTAAAGCAAAACCTAAGACCATCAGTAAACCAAAAGAAATTAGCAAAGGACCTATCAAAATTTCTAAAACATATATTCCAAAAGAAACTGAAAAATATATGTGCGAAAAACATAAGGTTTTCTTTAGAATGAAATTACAAGAGTGGAAAAAAGAGCTGGTTAGAGCAAATAATGAAGCTCTATATAATGGCAGTATGGATGATAATAGTATTTCAGCTGATATTGTCGATCAAGCAAGTTCATACACAGATAAAAATGTTGAAATGAAAGCAATCAATAGACAAATCAAACTGATTTCAGAAATTGATAAAGCTTTAGCTAGAATAAGAGAAGATACCTATGGATTTTGTCTAGATACTGCAGAACCAATAGGGCTAAAAAGACTCATGGCAAGACCTGTTGCAAAATATACTATAGCTGCACAAGAAAAACATGAAAAGGATGAAAAGGTTCATGCCGACGACTAAAAAAAAGAAAAGTAAGAAAGTTCATAACCCAATTACTTATAATTTTACCAAAAAATATATTTACTATTATTATGGTTTTTTTTGGGTTCTACTATTATTATTCGTATTCATTAATTAGATGAACCAAAAATTAATTTTAATAATTATTGCAATTGTAGCCATAGAACTTTCTGGTCACGGAATTTTTGCTTCACTATTTAGATTAATAAGCTCAATGAACTAGGGCTTTGGTGGAACTTCATCCTTATTCATAAATTTAAAACCCTTCTTCACCGCTTCTCTTTCAGATATCTCAACATACCATCTAGTAAGATTTTTATAATTTTTTAAACCAATGTCATGCCACTCATGTCGTGCTATCCAAGGAAAAGTTCCTATGTCAGCGATTGTATAATTTTCTCCAGCCAGAAATCCTGATTTAGATAATCTTTCGTCTAATTCCTCATATATTCTCTTAGATATCTTGAAATATCTTTCCTCGCCAAACTGACTTTTACCTGGATTGTAATGATGAAATTGATGATGTTGTCCTAACATAGGTCCAACATAACCCATCTGCGCCATCAACCATTGGTTTATCTCTAGTCGATCTTTTGCATCGTAAAATTTTCCACTTTGTTCGGCTAAATACATTAAAATTGCCCCTGACTCGAAAATATTCTTGTTATTATCCTGATCAATGATCACTGGTATTTTACTAAATGGACTTATCTTTTTAAATTCAGGTTTAAATTGATCACCTTTGTTGAGATCTATATTAACTACTTTGTATTCATAGCCAATCTCCTCAAGCATGATACTTATTTTTTTTCCGTTAGGAGTATTGGCAGAGTAAAGTTCAATCACTCTTTTTTTCCAAGTCTTTTCAATAAGTTTGTTGAGGTGGTTGTAAATTCAAATCGATATTTTTCATTAGGTCTTGCTAATTTAAAACAAGCTCTTGCAGCTAAAGCACCTTCATGGAAACCAGATAAGATTAATTTTAATTTGCCAGGGTAATTACAAATATCCCCTACTGCATAAATTCCTTTTTGATTGGTCTCAAATTTTTCTGTATCTACTGCGATTGTTTTTTTATCAATATTTAGTCCCCAATTAGCTATTGGTCCGAGCTGCATAATTAAACCAAAAAAACCTAATACATAATCAGTTTTTAAATTTTTAATTTCATTGTTATCATGTTTGATATCAATACTTTCTAAATTTTTGTCGCCTTTAACAGAAGCCATTTGATATTGAGTATATAAATTTATTTTTCGATCTTTTGCAAGTTGATGCACTTTATCTATTGTAGCTTGTGCACCTCTAAATTCGTCTCTTCTGTGTATCAAATTAACACTACATTCTTTTGATAATTCAACAGCCCAATCTAGTGCGCTGTCTCCTCCGCCAAAAATTGATACAGTCTTTCCTTTAAAAATCTTTTTATCTTTTACCGAGTAAAATAAAGATTTATTTTCAAATTTTTCACACTCTTTAGGAGAAAACTTCCTTGGTTCAAATGAACCAACACCACCAGCAATTATAACATTGGGTGTTGAAAAAGATGTGCCATTATTAGTTTTCACTAACCAATTTTCATTTTCTTTTTTAACTTCTTCTACTCTTTCGTTTAAATGAAATTTAATATCAAATGGTTTTAATTGATTGATTAAGTTATTTGTTAATTCTTCCCCCGTGCATTCAGGCACAGCAGGTATATCATAAATTGGTTTATCTGGATAAAGTTCAATACATTGACCGCCAATCTTATCTAAATTATCAACCACTTCACAATTTAGTCCAATTAATTTTAATTGATGAGCAGTAAATAAACCTGTCGGACCTGCTCCAATAATTAATGCATCTGTTTTAATCATTAGGCTTGCTTCGATGGAATACTTACTTCAAGACCATCTATTTCATCTGAGACAACAATTTGACAACTCAGTCTACTATTTGTTTTAGGTTCAAATGCCATATCTAACATATCTTCTTCGCCATCTTCTTTTTTAGGAATTTTATTAAACCAATCTTCTTTGACATAAACATGGCAGGTTGCACAAGCCATTCCTCCACCACAATCAGCGTCAATTCCTGGAATATCATTTTGTACAGCCCCTTCCATAACAGTCAGGCCATTTTGAACCTCAACTTCGTACTTTTGATTGTCGTGGGTGATGTAGGTAATTTTTGCCATTTGATTTGATATAGGTATAAAAAAAAATAGGGCAAGTATGTAAAAACATACTCGCCCTATAAATTATTTTAAAGCGTAATTATCTTGCTCTTGCACCAGCTGAACTTACTGCAGCAGCCCAGATTACTAGACCAAATGCAATTTTGTTAATAAAGTCAGCTAAGTTGTAAATCACGTTTAGTGAGTCAGCGTCTACTCCACCTGTTAGGTAACCAAAAATGTAACCTAATGGGTAAATAGCCCATCCTACTGTTACGATCATTCTCATTGCACCAAAAGCAGTAACAAGTGCTTTGTTTCCACTCTTAGCAGCAGCTTTTCCAGCTTCTCCTGAGAATATTTCATATAGAATGTATATCCAACCTGCCATACCGATTACAAAACCAAGTGTAGCGTTGATATATCCAGCTTCTCCTAAATATCCACCGATTAACATTACTAATGAACCGATTAACAATCTCCAGAACATTCCAGAGTTTGCTTTTCTTACAGCTGCTAGAATTAAGTAGAACTCTATCATCTGTAATGGCACAGTAATTAACCAGTCAATATATCTATATACTGTAGGTGAATCACCAGTAGTCACCCATACATCCCTCATGTACATGTAATGGATGAATGCAATACCAGTTACAAGACCAGCAACAGTTACTGACGTTTTCCAGCCAGGAGCCACTGTACCTCTCTCCATGAAGAAGAAAGCAGTAGCGGCCAACATACCCATTGAGATTATCCAGAAAGATATCCCAACAAAGTCATCTTGAGCTAACATAGTGGTCGCTGCGTTTGCAACACCTGTAATACCGATAAGGGCAACAGCTGCTAATGCAAACATTTTAAGTTTTTTCATAAAAAACTCCCTCTTTAGTTAGTTTTTATTAGTTTATATAAACTAAGCTTAGGTTTCCCTAAGCAAAAGTTGTGGTTAAATACCAAATTAAAAGACTTTATTGAAGACTTAATTGTCATTAATTTACATTGATTTTACTTGTTTTTTAAAATTAAATACAATTTGTGATTTAAAAACCACAACAAATTATAACAACGAATCAAAATAAGTATGTCAGACAAATTCAGCAAAATTTACGATCTTTCTATTAAAGATCCCGAAAAATTTTGGCAAGAGGCTGCTAATGATATCTTTTGGTTTAAAAAACCCACAAAAATTTTGAATAAATCTAATCCTCCTTTTTACAAATGGTATGAAGATGGGGTGACCAATACATGTTACAACGCTCTAGATTTTCATATTGATCAAGGAAAAGGAGATAAAACTGCTTTAATTTACGATAGCCCTATTACAGGAACCAAAAGTAAGTTCACTTACAAGGAATTAAGATCAAAAGTTTCAAAATTTGCAGGTGCACTTAAAGTTCAAGGTGTCAATAAAGGAGATCGAGTAATAATTTACATGCCAATGATACCTGAAGCAGTTGTTGCAATGCTGGCTTGTGCAAGAATTGGTGCAATCCACTCAGTGGTGTTTGGTGGTTTTGCTTCAAATGAACTTGCAAGCAGAATTGATGATAGTAAAGCCAAACTTTTAGTGACTGCTTCATGTGGTTTTGAACCTGGACGAACAGTTGAATACAAACCTTTGGTAGATGAGGCAATCAAACAAGCTAATCATAAAATTAATAAGATGATTTTGTTTCAAAGAAAAGATCACGAAGTGAAATTAAATGCGCCAATGGAGATAAGTTGGGACGAAGCCCATGCTGATGCCAAAGATACTAATTGTGTTGAAATGAATTCAAATGAGTTTGCTTACATACTTTACACATCAGGTACTACTGGAACTCCAAAAGGTATCGTGAGAGACATTGGTGGTCACATCGTTGCATTAAAATGGACAATGAAAAATATCTATAACATTGATGCAGATGATATTTGGTGGTCAGCAAGTGATATTGGTTGGATCGTCGGTCACTCCTACATTGTCTATGCTCCATTGTTTAAAGGTTGCACCACTGTATTGTTCGAAGGTAAACCTGTCGGCACACCTGATGCTGGAGCGTTCTGGAAAATAATTTCTGACTATAAAGTAAAATCTTTATTCACTGCGCCAACAGCTTTTAGAGCAATTAAAAAGGAAGATCCTGAGGGAAAATACTTTTCTAAATATGATTTAAGTAAATTTGAGAGTCTTTTTCTTGCTGGAGAGCGTGCTGATCCAGATACGATTAAGTGGGCAGAGAATTTATTAAAAGTTCCAGTAATTGATCATTGGTGGCAAACTGAAACAAGTTGGGCAATCAGTTCAAATTGTACTGGTATTGAAATGATGAAAACAAAATATGGCTCAGCTTGTAAAGCGGTGCCTGGTTATGATGTTAAAATTATAAAATCAGACCAAACATTAGCTAAACCAAATGAGATGGGAGATATTGTCGTAAAATTACCTTTGCCTCCAGGAACTTTTCCAACTCTTTGGAATGCAGATCAAAGATATAAAGAAAATTATATGTCAAATTATGAAGGGTATTATCAAACCTATGATGCGGGTCACATTGATGAGGATGGCTACATCTGGATTATGTCTAGAACTGATGACATTATCAATGTTGCAGGCCACAGATTATCTACGGGTGCAATAGAGGAAGTTTTGTCAGAACATCAATCAGTAGCTGAATGCGCAGTGCTTGGAATAGCTGATAAATTAAAAGGGCAGTTACCTATTGGATTAATTGTTTTAAAAGCAGGAGTAGATAAAGATAACGAAACAATCTCAAAAGAATGCATTCAAATGGTGCGAGATAAAATTGGACCAGTCGCCGCTTTTAAAGTTGCAATTGTTATTAAAAGACTTCCAAAAACTAGATCAGGTAAAATTTTAAGAGGAACAATTAGAAAAATCGCTGATAGCGTTGAATATAAAATGCCTCCAACTATTGATGATCCAGCAATTTTAGATGAGATCAAAGAGGATTTAATCAAAAATAATATTCTCAAAAGTGCTTAAAACTTATTTATTTCTAATTGGTGCAATCTTTTGCGAGGTAGCTGGAACTATGTTGCTGCCAGTGTCTCAAAACTTTACTAAAATTATTCCTACAAGTTTTCTTGCCATATTTTATTTAACTGCTTTTTATTTACTAACTTTTGTGGTGAACAAACTACCAATAGCAATTGTTTATGCCACATGGAGTGGTCTTGGAATATTTACAATTGCAATACTGGGGTATATTTTTTTCAAGCAAACTTTAGCTTGGCAGGCAATATTGGGATTATTTTTAATTGTAATTGGAGTAGTATTAGTAAATAGTTTTACAATAAAGCTTAATTAAACTTTAATGGAGTTCCTTCTGGATCTCCTATAATTTTTCCATCTTTCATTTTTGTTTTCCCAGCAATAATTGTTGCTACAGGTGTTCCTTTAAACTCAACATCATTAAAAGGTGACCATCCACATTTACTCTCAATATTTTCATTCTTTATTACAATCTTTTTATTCATATCAACAATCGTGAAATCAGCATCATAACCCTCTTTAATAAATCCTTTATTCTTAATTCCAAAAATTTTAATTGGATTTTCACACACCAGACTCATCAATTGATTGATTGATAATTTTCCATCATTCACATGGTTTAACATCACTGGCATTAATGTTTGAACACCCGGCATTCCTGAGGGTGAATGAGGATATTCTTTATCTTTGTTTGCTTTTAAATGTGGGGCATGGTCTGAGCCAATAGTGTCATTGATATTATTTTTAACTGCATACCATAATCGATCATAATGAGATTTATCTCTAATTGGCGGATTCATTTGTGCATACGTTCCAAGTTTATCATAACAATCTGGTGCATAGATCGTTAAATGCTGTGGTGTAATTTCGAAAGTAATATTACCTTTGTGTTGAGATAAAAAATCAATTTCTTGCTTTGTTGTTATATGAAGAATATGAGCTTTCTTATTATACTTTTTCGCAATTCTAACAATCCTTCTAGTTGAGGAAATAGCACATTCTTCACTTCGCCAAACAGGGTGCGAATGTACATCTCCATTTATAATTAATTTTTTATTCCTGTTTAAAATTTCCTCATCTTCTGAATGAACCGCAACAATTTTTGAGCAATGTTGAAAGACTCTATCAATGTCTTCTTCAAGAGCTACTAAAAGATTACCTGTTGATGAACCTACAAATAATTTGATACCACAGCATCCTTCTAAATCCTTCAGCTTTGCTAATTGATTAACGTTTTCGGCTGTTGCACCAAAATAGAAAGCGTAATTGCAATACATTCTATTTTTTGCAAGATCTAATTTTCTTTGAAATTCTTTTATGTTTGATGTGGGTGGGTTAGTATTTGGCATTTCAAACACTGCAGTGATACCCCCCGCAACTGCTGCTCTACTTCCTGAATGAAGATCTTCAGTATCTGTTGAGCCAGGTTCTCTAAAATGAGTTTGGGTATCTATACATCCTGGTAAAACTAACAAATCTTTAGCATCAATAGTCTCTTTAGCATCAGATGAAATTTCACCAATCTTATCAATTTTACCACTCTTAACACCTACACTTACTTCTTTGAGATCACCATCAATATAACATTTTCCATTTTTGATTATTAGATCTAACATTTATGTAAAAAGTAATTATATTAAAATCATATACTAATCAAATATGAATAATAATGTTTATATATTAGATGATAGAGCCATACTTTACATTAATGGCTCTGATGCGAAAGATTTTTTACAAAATCTTATCAGCAACGATATTAATAAGGTGACAGATAACTCAAGTTGTTTTGCATCATTATTTACTCCTCAAGGTAAATTTCTCTATGAATTTATGGTTGTAAAACATAAGTCAGGTTACTTTATTGATTGCGAAAAATCGCAGTCTGAAGAAATTTTTAAACAACTAAATCTTTATAAAATAAGATCAAAAGTAGAAATTCTTAATTTAAGTAACGAATTTGTGGTTGCTTGCTTTGGGTATGAAAAATATTTATCAATTGAAGGGTCAAAAGATATATTGGGTTTTACTTTTAAATATAGAGAAGATCCGATTTTTTTAGATCCAAGGAATAAACTCTTGGGGGCTAGACTTATTATAAACTTAGAGAAATTGTATCTATCCTTAAAAAAGCTCAGTTTAAAGGACTCTAAAATAAACAATTATCATATCAAAAGTTATAAACTCGGAATTGTACCCAAAAATTTTAATAAATTAAAAAATAAATTATTTGGTATTGAATGCAATTACGAAGAATTAAATGGAATTGATTTTAAAAAAGGTTGCTATGTGGGCCAAGAAAATACTGCAAGAATTAAATTAAAAAATAAACTTTCAAAAAGACTATTTCCAATAGAGATTATTGATGGAAAATTGAATGAGAATGATGCAATTTTTGCTAATAATACTGAAATTGGAAAAGTTCTAATTAATGATGATTATCCCTTCGCTTTAATTAAGTTCTTAGATAAAAACTTCGATAAAAATAAAATTTTTAAATGTAAAAATGGATCAATAAAAGTATTAATCCCAGATTGGCTTGAAATATCCTCTTAGTTTGTTAGAGATAATTGGTGAAATTTAAACTTTTCTTTTATAAAACTTTTGCTTTAATTTATTTATTATTTTGCACTAATGTCAGTGCAGCTGATGATGAAATATCATTTGGTATAGCAATGGGTAAAGGTATAATGGAAAACGTAAAAGGTTTGCATGGTCCTGTTACTGGTAATGCAGGCACAACAATTAAAAGTTTAGTCTTAGATGATGATAGTTTAAATACCAATATCTCAATAAATTTTGATTATAATAAAAATCTTAAAGACAATCTTTATCTAAATTCAGGAATATCATTAGTTAAACATAGCACTACTGACACAACTATCACATTCGATGGTGGATATAATTCTGCTTTTCCAGATATATATTTTTATGGTTTAATTTTTGATTTAGGTCCAAGTTATAGATTTAAAGAAATTTCTAATCTAACACCATATGCAAATTTAAATGCTACCTATTTTTTAGGTAAACAATCAGACACTCAATATGATGGTCCTAGATATGGTGAAGGTGGACCTCACACATACGTTAGGTGTTTAGGTGTAAGTCCAAATTTAGGTTTTTTTGTAAATTCAGGATTTCTAAAAGGTTATGGTTTCTCTGTTGAAAGGTTACTTCTTGAATGTGAAAATGATCAAATTAGAAGTATGGAAAATGGTTACGATGCTGATTTTGACATAACGAACTACAGAATTGATTACAGAATATCCTTTTAAACAAATATTTTTTGGTGCGGTTAGCTGAGTTTTAATTCCCCTCAACTAAAACTAGATGAGCTTTGGCCGCTAATTCTCTAACCGCTTTAGCTGCTTGATATTTTTCTGACTCATAGAATTTACGAGCAGCATCAATGCTTTCAAATTCAATTAATACAACAGTACCTAAATTTTCACCTTCTCTTACATCAGGACTGGGTTCACGAACAAGAACTTTGCCACCGTGCTCTCCAATAGTTGGTCCGGACATTTGTTTAAACTTTTCCATACCTTCTTTATCGTGTTCTTTAAGATGTGCTATCAAATATCCTTTGCTCATAATTTTCTCCTTTATGTTTTAATGTAACACATCCTGAACCAAGAGTCTAAATTGTTTTAAATTGAAAAAAATAATGAGCACAATCTGAGCACAGTCAGAAAAAATTATTATCATCCTAAACTGTTTCTCTGGCTCCATTAGAAGCCAGAGAATTTATAAAGGATCTATTTATCCTTTTTGTCCTTATGTTTAATAAAGGAGACATGAACTTCTTTTGTGTTCGAAATTTCCTTTTCTTCCTCAAAGGCCTCAATAAAAGATTGTCCAAGTATTCCAATCTTTTCACCTGAAGCTTTCTTTTTTTTTAAAAGTTCATAGACACTTTTAATTGTTGCCATTTTCACCCCCATCTTTTTTATATTTGATGAAAGTTAAATTGACTTCCTTTGTAGTTTTTGAGTTTTCAGCTTCACAAGCATCAATAATAGCCTGATCCATTACAGATATTTTAATACCTTTGAGCTGGTCTTGTTTTATTAGATTGTAGATACCTTTAATGGTAGCCATTTTTTCCTCCAGACTTCTCATTAACAAATTTCCAGCCAGCTTTTTTCATAGCTGTTAAAATTTGTTTTTTGATTTGCCGTCTAGAGGTATTTGGTTTGATTTTAACAAACCATGCTTTGTTATGATTGCTCATGTTCCTCCTTTAGCGTTGTTATTTTATGTCCGAAGCAAGTAGAGTTTTTTTTTCTAAATCACGGACAGCTTACAATATCAGAAAAATCAATAATTTAAATTAAAAATTTCATTTTGGTGCGGCTAGAGAGACTCGAACTCTCATGGACTAAGTCCACACGGCCCTCAACCGTGCCTGTCTACCAATTTCAGCATAGCCGCAAATTTGACCCACATTAAATCAATGACAAGTAGGTTTCAAATTGATAAATTTTATTATGGAATTTAATCAGGAAGTAAAACAAGCAACTGATCCTATTTATAAAAAAATTTCCAAGGTTATGCCTGAAATTGAATGGTCAGTGCATGCTCCCTATATTCATAAAATCAATAAACTTAAAAAAGAAAAGAATGCAGTAATTTTAGCTCACAATTATCAAACCCCAGAAATTTATCATGGTATTGCAGATTTTTCAGCAGACTCTCTTGCTCTTGCTGTGGAAGCTTCGAAAACTTCAGCAGATATAATTGTTATGGCTGGTGTACATTTTATGGCTGAAACCGCAAAACTAATGAGTCCAAATAAAAAAGTCTTACTACCTGATATGAAAGCAGGTTGTTCTCTTTCATCTTCAATTACGGGAAAAGATGTAAGATTACTAAAAGAAAAATATCCTGGTGTTCCAGTAGTTTCTTATGTCAATACCTCTGCAGATGTAAAAGCTGAAACAGATGTGTGTTGTACATCTGCAAATGCTGTAAAGATTGTAAAATCCTTGGGAGTTAAAAAAGTAATTTTTCTACCAGATGATTATCTTGCAAAATATGTTGCTTCTCAAACAGATGTTGAAATAATTTCATGGAAGGGAATTTGTATTGTGCATGATCAATTTAACGAAAAAGAAATTCAAAATATCAGAGAGAATAATCCAGGAATAAAAATTATAGCTCATCCAGAGTGTCCACCAGATGTAATCAAAGCAAGTGATTTTGCTGGGTCGACTTCAGGAATGATAAATTATGTTAGAGATAATCAACCTAAAAAAGTTATGATGGTTACCGAATGTTCAATGAGTGACAATATTCAAGTCGAAAATCCAAATGTTGAATTCATTAGACCATGCAACATGTGTCCTCATATGAAAAAAATAACTTTACCAAAAATATTAGATTGTTTAGAGAATGAAACTGGCGAAATTGTTATGGATCAGGAAACAATAAATAAAGCAAGAATGTCGGTAGAAAAAATGGTTGCTATTGGCAGATAACATTTTGTGTCTCAAATAAAACTTAGCGAAAATTTTATAAAAAGTAATGTTAAACTTGCACTTAACGAAGATTTATATCCATCAGGCGATATTACTTCTGGTTTAATTAAAAATAATAAGATTATAGAAGCAAAATTAATATCTAACCAAAATGCTGTAATTGGTGGGCTACTATTTGTAAAATATACGTTTTCACTTATTGATAAAAAAATTAAATTCATTGTAAAAACGAAAGATGGATCTTTTGTTAAAAGAAATTCAACAATTGCAATTATTAGAGGAAATAAAAAAAATATTTTAGTAGCAGAAAGAGTTGCACTAAATTTTTTATCGCATATTTCTGGTATAGCTACAAAAACAAATCAATTTGTAAAATTGGCAGGTAAAAAATGTAAAATTTGTTGCACTAGAAAGACTATACCTAATTTAAGAGTTATACAAAAATATGCTGTAAAATTAGGTGGAGGAACTAATCACAGATTTAATTTAAGTGATGAATTTTTGATTAAAGACAATCATATTGCCAATTCAGACATAAGGGAATTAGTCAGTTTGGCAATCAAAAATAAAAAAAGAAAGAAAGTAACTGTAGAAGTAGACACGATTAAACAGCTTAAGAAAATAATTGGATTAAAATTTGATCGTGTTTTATTTGATAATATGAGTATTAAAAATTTAAAATTAGGAGTTAAGCTTGCAAAAAAATATTATAAAACAGAAGCTTCAGGAAATATAAATCTCAAAAAAGTTAAATTGATTGCAAAAACTGGGGTAGATAGAATTTCTGTTGGTGGCATAACTCATAGCGCACCAGCGATTGATTTTAAATTAGAAATTTAATTAACAAATTTAGAGAGATCTGGTTTGAAGTAGTTTGGACCTTTCATTACTTTGCCCTTTTCATTATAAATTGGTTTTCCATTCTCGTCTAACTTACTCATGTTAGAATTTTGAACTTCATCAAAACACTTATCTAAATCAATTCCGAAAGCATGTCCTGCCCCATAAGTTACATATAAAATATCAGTTAAAGCATCAGCAACCTCTAATAAATCCTTATTATTCATTGCATCTGTTAACTCACTCAATTCCTCTTTTATTAGATCTATTCTTAATTTATTGATTTTATCTGTACTAAATGAAGGTTTATTTTTAACCTCTTGACCAAAGGTTTTCATAAAAATTCCAACCTTACTAAAATTTGACATAATGCTCCTGTAAGTTTTATAAAATTAATGTATATTTATAGTAATTTAATATTTGTCTATTAATCAATGAAATTAAGAAAAGAATTCGATAGTATTGGAACAATTAATGTTCCTAATGATAAATATTGGGGTGCTTCTACACAAAGATCAAAAAAATATTTCGATATTGGTGAATTTCTTGTTAGACCAGTTTTAATAAAATCTATTGCAATCATTAAGAAAGCTGCTGCCATAGTTCATAGAAAAGAAAAACAGATTGTACCAAAAATTTCTAATGCAATTGTAAAAGCGTCCAATGAGGTAATCAGCGGTAAATTAGACGAACACTTTCCACTAAAAGTTTGGCAAACTGGCTCTGGTACTCAAACTAACATGAATGTTAATGAGGTAATTGCAAATAGAGCAATAGAAATTTTAGGTGGAAGGAAAGGAACTAAAAAACCGGTTCATCCAAATGATCATGTAAATAAATCTCAATCTACAAATGATGTATTTCCTACAGCAATGCATATTGCTATAGCTATAGAAACTAAAAATAAGTTGTTACCATCTCTTGAGCTTTTAAATAAGGAATTGAAAAAAAAAGTTTCCCAATTTAAAAATATTGTTAAGGTTGGAAGAACTCATCTTCAAGATGCAACTCCATTATCATTAGGACAAGAGTTTTCAGGATATCAATCTCAATTAGAGGATTGTATTGTAAGAATTAAAAATGCTTTAAATGAAATTTATTATTTAGCTCAAGGTGGTACTGCAGTTGGTACAGGAATTAATAGTAAAAAAGGTTTTGATAAAAAAATAATTAATGAAATAAAAAAAATTACTAAACTTCCCTTCAAGCCAACCAAAAATAAATTTGCGGCATTAGCAGCTCATGATGAGATAGTAAATTTTTCTGGAACCTTAAATACCACTGCTGTTAGTTTAATGAAAATTGCAAATGATATAAGATTTTTAGGATCAGGACCTAGGGCTGGGTATGGTGAAATAATTTTGCCTGCAAATGAGCCCGGTTCATCAATTATGCCTGGAAAAGTAAACCCAACACAATCAGAGGCAGTGACAATGGTTTGTGTTAAAGTAATCGGTAATCATAATGGAATAACAATGGCAGGGTCTCATGGACATTTTGAGTTAAATGTTTTTAAACCATTAATTGCTCACAACATTTTACAATCCATTGATCTTCTTGCAGATAGTACCAAGAATTTTGCTTTATATTGTGTAAGGGGGATTAAGGCAGATAAAGTAAAAATAAAGAAATTTTTAGATAATTCATTAATGTTAGTTACTGCATTAGCTCCTCATATTGGGTATGATAACTCCGCCAAAATAGCTAAGACAGCTCTTAAAAAAGGTACAAACCTAAGAGAGGAAGCTATTAAAA
>CACBRD010000014.1 GCA_902541515.1 uncultured Pelagibacteraceae bacterium
AACTATAAATCTTTTATACCAAAAATTAAAAATTCTGGTTCAATATGCTTAGGAAAATATGCTGTTATGGCAATGACAGATTACAACATTGGATCAAATCATATATTGCCAACTAATGGCTCTGCTAAATATTCAAGCGGTATAAGTGTTAATGAATTTTATAAAAGAATTTCTTACATAAACTTATCAAAAAAGGGTATTGAAAGTCTTGGTCCATCAGTTATAACTCTTGCAAATTACGAAGGGTTAGCAGGACATGCTCAATCTGTAAAAAAAAGAATAAGGAGAAAATAAATTTGTCAAAACAAGACTTACTTGAATTCAAAGGCAAGGTAACTGATTTACTTCCAAATGCCATGTTTAGAGTTCAGCTTGAAAACGGTCATGTTGTAACGGCACATACAGCGGGCAAATTAAGAAAAAACAGAATTAGAGTATTACAAGGTGATAATGTGACTGTCGAAATGACTCCATATGACCTCACAAAAGGCAGAATAATCTTTAGAGGTTGACTTTTTGCCTCGGTAGCTCAGGAGTAGAGCAGAGCCCTGAAAAGGCTTGTGTCGGAGGTGCGAATCCTTCCCGAGGCACCATCAAAACATCTTGAAATTAATTTAAAAGAACCTAACCTCATATTATAATAAATAACAAAAGGACGAGTAAATAAGATGAGTACAATACAAGGAAAAGTAAAGTGGTTTAATGGCAAAAAGGGTTACGGCTTTATAGAAAGAGACGATAAAGAAAAAGATGCGTTTGTACATGCAAGCGCAGTTAAAGCAGCGGGCATGAGATATCTTAATGAGGGTGATAAAATAGAATTTACCCTTGAAGATGGTCCTAAAGGTCCATCAGCAGTAAATTTAAAAAAATTAGACTAATTTTCTAAAATCATAAAAAGGGCGATATATCTTTTACTGGATATACGTCCTTTTTCTTTAAGGGGTTGCATTATCATTTTTTTTGTTTAAAAAGCACTCAATGAAAAAACTTGAGACAAACAAATTAGCAACAAAAAGTACTTTGAGAAAAGCTCTTAAAGGAATTAGTAGAGTTGCGCACGCTCACTTCCATGCTGGCTAAAGCTAGCGAATAATCATTTATATTATAATTTTAAATAACAAAAAAATAAGATAAAACAAAAAAGGATATGCCTTGATGGTGAAATAGTATCACGTCGGTTTGTGGATCCGAAGTCGTAGGAGCGTAACCTACTCAAGGTACCAAAAAATGAGTGAAAAAAATAAATTAATTCCTGGATTACCTTCAGGTTTTGAAGATAGATGGAATAAAACATTAATTCTCAAAAAAAGACTATTAAAAGTCATTGAGAATAATTTTATTAAATATGGTTTCGATCCTTTAGAAACCCCATCATTTGAAATTGCAGAAAATATAGGATCCTTTCTTGCAGAGGATGATAGTAATCCTATGTCTGATGTTTTTTCTTTTAATGATGGTGAAAAGAATATTACTCTTCGATACGATCTTTCCAGTCCTTTAGCAAGATTTGTTGCCCAAAATAATCAGGAACTTCCATCAATTTATAAAAGATACGCTATTCAAAATGTATTTAGAAATGAAAAGTCTGGTAATGCACGTTTCAGAGAATTTACTCAAGCAGATTGCGATATTGTAGGCAACGTAAATCCAGCACAAGCAAATGCTGAATTATGTAATCTGGTTGCAAGTACTCTAATTGAATGCGGTTTAAAAAAAGATCAATTTACAATTAATGTAAGTAATAGAAAGATTATTCAAGGTTTAATTCAAGATCTGAAAATTCCTGCAGATAAAGAGATCAAGGTGATGAGAGCTATTGATAAATTAGACAAACCAGATTTTGGAATAAAAGGAGTTGAAGATCTACTAAAAAAAGAGAGAAAAGATAAAAGTGGTGCGATTACTAAAGGAGCTGATCTTAATTATGATCAAGTTTCAAAAATTTTAAACTTTTTAAAAATTAAAGATTTAAAAAAACTCAAACAAGATTTTAAAAATACTCTTACACAAGAAGGGATTAAAGAGCTTGAGGATTTATTTGAGGTGCTAGATTTTGGAAATTACTCTGAGTTAGTCAAAACAAATTTCACAATAGTTAGAGGATTAGCGTATTATGATGGTTTTTGTATTGAGACCAATCTAAATTTTAAAACAACAAATAGTAAAGGTAAAGAAATTGATATTGGCAGCGTATGCTCCGGTGGACAATATAATAAGTTAATTTCAAGATTTAAAGGTGTCGATATACCTGGAACAGGTGTTAGCATAGGGGTTGATAGACTTTTGTTTGCTATGTCTCAAATAAATCAAGTCCAATTAGATGATCAAAAACCAGTCATTGTTTGTGTAATGGATGAAAAATATTTAAAAAATTATTACGAAATTTTAGATACCTTGAGAAAAAATAATATTAATTCAGAAATTTTTTTAGATAGTAAGAAAAATCTCGGGAAACAACTGACATATGCAAATAAAAGAGGGTGCCCAATTGCAGTTATTTGTGGAGAAAATGAATTTAAAGATAACAAAATTACTCTTAAGAACCTCCTAGGTGTTAAGGGAGAAGATAATCAAATCACCTTTTCAAAAGAAAATTTAGTAAATGAAATCAAAAAATATATCTGACAGCATACTTAAAACTGTTAAATCAAATGGTTTTAAATATATTGAATTACCCTCAGTAATTGAGGCTAACCATATCGTACAAAGATCTGGTGAAAGTTTTCGAAAATTTATTTTCTCATTTACTGACCAAGGAGGAAATGAACTTTGTTTAAGGCCAGATCTAACAATTGTATCTTGTCTTAGATACTTAGAAAATAATCTAAAGGGCAAGGAGAAGATATTTTATAATGGTCAAGCATATCGTAAATCTGAAAACAAAAAGGACTCCATTGTAAGAGATCAAGTTGGTTTTGAAATAATAGGGTCACGAAATGAGAAAAATGATGATAAGGAAATAATAAATACTTCATTAAAATGTTTAAAAAATTTTAATTATTCATCAGGTGAGATCACAATTGGGAATGTAGAAATATTTAATCTTCTTATATCTAAATTAGATATCCCTAAAAGATGGAAATTAAGACTTTCAAGACATTTTTGGAGAGAAGATTATTTTAATGATCTTCTCAAAAGATTAGAGACCAATTCAGATGTTGATCCAACAATAGTTGAGATCGATAAAAAAAGATATTTTAGAATGTTAAAAAATGATCAATCAACCATTATAGCAAATAGAACAATTGACGAAATTTTAAGTAGATTTGATAAAAAGATTAAAGATCCAAGGAGACCTAGTAAAGGAAGAAATATTTCAAAAATTATTAAGGAGTTTTTGAAAATTAAATGTCCAATAAATAATGCAGCCAAGGTATTAAATAAGTTTTTTAAGAAATATAAAATTAATTTATTAGTAGATCAGAGATATTTTCCAATCTCAAAAAATAAAATTAATAAATTAAATGTGACTTTTTCAGCTGCTTTTGGCAGACAGCTTGAGTATTACACGGGTATGGTTTTTAAAATAGATATTAACTCCAAATCAAAAATTATTAATTGTTGCAATGGCGGCCGATATGACAAATTGATTTCCGACCTTGGTTCAAAAAAACAAACTCCAGCAGTTGGTGCTGCTTTAAATTTGGTTTATTAAAATGGATAATTTAATCAATATAGGTATTCCAAGCAAAGGTCGACTTAGGGCAGATGTTTTAAAAATCTTTAAGAAAAAAAAATTAAGAATTATATCTGAAAGAGGCGAAAGAGACTTAATTGGATCAATTAAAAATAAACCATATCTTAAGATTTTATATCTACATGCTAGAGAAATAATTGAAAGACTAGGTGATAGTTCTTTAGATATTGGTTTTTCTGGTTTTGATTTACTAAAAGAAAGCGGAATAAATGTCCAAAATAAAATAAATGTTGCCAAAAAACTTAATTTTGGAAGAGCAAATTTAGTAGTAGCAATTCCAGATCCTTGGATTGATGTTCAGACTATTGCTGATCTTGAGGAAATTGCTTTTGAATTTAGAGATATTAAAAAAAAAAGAATTCGGGTTGCAACTAAATATCCAAATTTAACACAAGATTTTTTGTTCTCAAAAGGTGTTACACAATTTAGGTTAGTTGAAAGTCTAGGAGCTACGGAGGCTTATCCTTTTACTGGATCTGCTGAATTGATTACTGATATTACATCTACAGGTGAGACCTTAAAAGCAAACAATCTACGTATCTTAAAGGATGGCGAAATTTTAAAATCTGAAGCTTGTCTTTTAACTTCAAAAAAAAATGTAAAGAAAAAGCGATTAAACAATTTAATTAAATTACTTTCCAAGTAATTTATCTTTAAAGTAAATTAAAATAATCTTTATTATATCTAAATTTCTAATTATCGCATATAGAGCGATCATCACTCCAATAACAAATAATATTTTTAAAACCAAAAAAAAATCCATATTTATTAATTATTTTTTAAAAATAATAATCAATCTTGGTATCTCATAGTAATCTAGTAATAAGTTGATTTCCATAAAAACACGTATATCCTTAAATTTATGGATACGATTCTATTAATAATTCTAGTTATACTACTGGGTGCAACTTTAGGTATTTTATACTTAAATTTAAGGTCAAAACCTAATGATGAGAATGAGAATAAAGAAGCTGAGGAATTAGCTAATTTAAATGCTGAAATAGTGAGGTTAAAAGATAGTCTTAATTCTACAATTAATACATCGCTTAGTTCAATGTCTACTTCATTTAATTCTTTATCAACCGGGGTTACAAAGGATATGACTGAGGCCTTAACCAAAGTAGATGAGAAGGTTGGTAACTTTAATGAGCAAGTTAAATTATTAAATCAAAGCCAAGAGGGGATTACTAAAATTTTAGCAGGGGTTAAAAAGTATGGAACTTTGGCTGAATATTCTTTGGATGCTTTAATCAAAGATTTGTTACCAGCATCTCAATTTATGACAAATGTCAAAATGAAAGAGGACACTAGTGAAAATGTAGAATTTGCAATCAAGCTTCAAGGAGATGTCTTGGTTCCAGTAGACTCTCATTTTCCAGTAGAAAAATTCAAAACCATCACTGATGCATATGATGCAGATGATAAAAAAGCAGTTGCAGATGCTAGAACAAAATTAGCAAGTGCATTTAAGATCAAAGCAAAAAGTGTCATGGAAAAATACATTGTTCCACCAAAAACAACTGATTTTGCAATAGTGTATGCACCAACCGAAAGTCTTTATAAAGAATTAACTGAGTATCAAGATCCAAGCACAAAAGAATTATTAACCCAAGAATTAATGAGAAAATTTAAAATAGTAATTTGTGGCCCTAATACCCTCTCAGCTTATTTACAGTCTTTACACATGGGATTTCAATCTCTTAAGGTTCAAAAGGGTGCAACAGAAATTTATAACCACTTAAAAACAATCAGTACAAGGTTTGCAAAGCATTTTGACAACGTCATAGTTTTAAGAAAAAAGCTAGAAGAGGCTATGAATGTAGTCGATAAGTTTGGAACTGACGCAAGGTCAATCACTAGAACTTTAGAAAATATTAAAGATCCCGAGCAAGTTGAAAAAGCTGTACTGACAGAGAATGTTGAAAAATTTGCTGAAAGAAATAAACAGCTTAAAAAATAATTTCTTTTTTAACATATTACCAACTATAAGAAATCACATGCGTTGGAACAAAAAATACAACTATCCCTCAAGTTCAAGAGCTACCGAAGATGGAATAAGAAGATATGTTTTAGGAGAAGCAAAATTACCAAGTGTAACGTCAATACTTGATGCAACAAAGTCAGAAGAAGATAAAGCAGCCTTAGCAAATTGGCGAGAAAGAACTGGCCATAAAGAAGCTGAAGCTATTACAAAAGCAGCCAGTAGTAGAGGTTCTCAGATGCACAGCTATTTAGAATCTTTTCTTTTAGGAAGAGAAAATTTAAGTTTTTTTGAAGATAATGAGCAATATAAAAAAATGGCAAAAGAAATAATTGATAAGGGTTTAACAAATAGATTAGAGGAAATATATGGTGTGGAATGTACAATGCATTATCCTGAAAGATATGCAGGTACAGCAGATTGCGTCGGTGTTTATGAGGGTAAAGAAACTATTATTGATTTTAAACAATCCAATAAACCAAAAAAAGCTGAGTATATAGATTCTTGGTTCCTTCAAACTGCTGCTTATTCCTTAGCCCATAATGTTGTTTATAATTCAAATATTAATGCTTGCGTTATTCTTGTTTGCACAGTAGATAATTTGTTTCAAGAGTTTAAAATTCAAGGACCCGAATTAGTTACTTATCAAAATTTATTTCTTGGAAGACTTAAGAAATTTAATGAACTTACAAATTTGGAATAATGTAAATAATGGATAAAATAGTAATCTATGATACCGAAACAACCAATAGCACTATTTGGGGATCAATAATTGAAGTAGGTGCTGTCGTTGTTGATAAAAATCTTAAAGAGATTGGAAAATTAAATATAAGAGGCAGAATGCCAGAGGGAGAGGTGCCTAGCGCAAAGGCCTTACTTGTTAATTCAACTAGCATTGATTTACTTACCAAAGGCAATTATTCACATTACGATTTTTTAGGTGCTGTTGAAAATTTTTTCACAAAGTGTGCTCCAGCATTATTTATGGGTTGGTCAAATTTAAATTTTGATCGAAGAATGTTCCACTTTAATTTTTTTAAGGGTAATAGGTATCCTTATGCCACGCACTCATCGCCCAACAGTGAACATGATGGTTTGCACATAGCTAGAGCAGCCCAAACATTAAACTCAGAGACCCTCAAAACAGAGCTAACCGAAGCAGGTAATCCAAGTCTTGCACTGGAATCTTTGTCTAGAATGCAGGGTTTTGACACTTCAGCTAGCCATACAGCCTATGTTGATGCACAGAATTCACTGAAGGTTTTAAGAATTATCAAAGACAAACATAAAGAAAATTGGGATACGTTTTTAAAAACATCAACAAAGACTAGCGTTGAAACATTTTTAAAAAATGAGGGTATATATTCTATTTTTGAAAATGTGAAGGGTCGAAATATGATGTATCTTACTGGTACGCTACATCCCAATCATTGCTTTCACCCGTCTTATGCATCTTGGGGATATGTTTGGGACCTAAGAAGGGATCCAGAACCATTGTTAAACCTACCAGTAAACAAATTACGAGACGTATTAAAAAAATATAGTCCTAAGGCTTTAAGAGTTTTAAAAACTAATAAAGCTCCAGTAATTTTAGATAAACAATTTGCTCTTAAACAAAAGCCTTATTCAGAACTAGATTTAGCAACAATCCAAAAAAGGGCTAAACTTGTTAGGGAAAATGAAAATTTTTGTAAAAATATTCAAATCATAAATAGAGAAGCTGCAGAGGAAAAGGAACAAACAAAAACCCAAGAAGATTTATTACCGGAGGAAACTCTTTATGAGAAATTTATTCCGAATAAAGATACTGCATTATTTAAAACTTGGCACAGCTCATCTTGGGAAGACAAATTGAGATTATTAGATAAGTTTCAAGATAAAAGATGTAGCTGGTTTGGTCAAAAAATTATTTATCAAGAAGCACCACAAATTTTACCACCTGATCTTTACAAAAATATCAAAAGTGAAATTGCTAGAAGAATTTTGAGTAAAAATAAAGAAAAGTGGCAAACTGTTAATATGGCTTATACTGAAATTGATTATTTAAGAGATCAAGCTTCCAACAGAGATGACGAGGAAGAATTAAAAAGGTTAGATGAAATAAACGAATTTATAATGTCAATTGAAAAAAAATATGAAATTGCGTAGTTGACTTTGTATTAGTAAATTATAGAAAGATTAAATGCTTACAGATTTTAAAGACGAAGATTTTGATGACAAAATTAAAAACGAGGACATTTCTGTAATTCAATTTTCGGCTGCATGGTGTGGTCCATGTAAAGCTTTAAAACCGATAATGGATAAACTAGCTGTTGAGTATAAAGATAAAGCAGGATTTTATTACGCTGATATTGAAGAAGGTGGAATAAATACTGGAAGTGCCGCTGGAATAAGAGGAGTGCCAACTGTAATTATTTATAAAAAAGGTGTTGAAGTAGATAGAAAAGTTGGCGGTGTCCCCGAAAGTCACATGAAAGAATTTTTAGAAAAAAATATTTAATTTAAATTCAAAACTTCAGAACAAAGATATAAAGATCCAGTTATCAGCAGTAGATCTCCTTGATTTAGATTTATGCTTTTAATGGCATCCTCAATACTTTCTTTATAATTTACATTTGGCATATTTTTGAATTTTTCTTTTAATTTAAGCCCACTAATTGCATTTGGCTGGTTTTTAATATCTACAGTTGTTATTGAGGTGATATCTTTAAAGTGGTTAATATATTTTTCATGTTCTTTATTATCCATCATACCAATAATGACATGTTTTTTACAATCTAGGCTTTTTAAATATTCATTTAATACTCTTGCTCCATCTTCATTATGATCTCCAGATATCAAAAAAAGATTGTCTTTAACTAAATCTTTTAATTTACCTGACTCAATTTTTTGAAGTCTTGCAATATTATCGATTTTTTGAATACCTTTTTTTATATGATGGTCTTCAATGCCTAGATCTAAAATTCGCAAGGTTGCAATAGCTGTTGAAATATTTTCCTGTTGAAATTGGCCTAATACATTTGGTTTCGGTAGTTTTAATCCACCAAATTTATCTTCATAATAGAAGAATTGATTTTCTCCATTTGAGAATGAAAAATCATCATTAAAAAAATACTTATTAGATTTATTTTGGCGAATAGTTTTTTTAATCTTTTCTAATGTTGAAATAGGGTATTGTTTTGCAACAATAATATTTGAATTTAAAAGGTTTGAGGTTTTTTCAAAAATAATCTTATCGATTGTTCTCTCATTTTCTGGAAGCCAGTCTAAGTGATCTTTTGAAATAGAAGTTACAATACTTGCATGATTATTTTTTAAGATATTTGTTGCATCAAACCTATGAAATAAACCTGCTTCAATTAGATTAAGATTGTCAGGATATTGAGCTGCTTTATGAAAAAAACATGCAGTTAAAATTTCAAAGAACGTTATTGGATTATTCGCATTTACTTCTTCAACCTCCTCAAATAAAGAGGCTAGTTCATCATCTCCAAGTCGTTGGTTGTTAAAAACAAATCTTTCATTTATTTTTTGAATATGAGGACTGGTGTAAACATTACACTTTATTTCTGCCTCCTTTAAAATTGAATAACAAGCTTGAATCGTAGAGTTTTTGCCATTTGTCCCAACAATAGTGATGGCTTTGATTTTATCCTGAGGATTACCAAGTTTTTCGCAAAGGTGAATAATTCGATCTAAGCTTAGATCGATTTCTTTTTTATGCAATTTTAGAAAGCGACTGAGTATTTTCTGTAGTTTCATCTTGTTCAGTGCTTATAACAGAATTTTTCTTTAACAATATTGACAATAAAGTTCCAATTTTTTCAGCTAGATCCTTTCTTTCAACAATTAAATCTACAAAGCCTGTCTTTTCAACATATTCACTCTTTTGAAAACCTTCTGGTAATTCTTCCTTAACAGTTCCTTGAATTACTCTGGCTCCAGCAAAGGCGATTAGCGCTCCAGGCTCAGCTATATGAATATCACCTAACATTGCATAGGAAGCTGTGATTCCACCAGCAGTCGGGTCTGTAATACAAACAAGATATGGAAGATTATTATTTTTTAATTCATTTATTGCTAGTGTGGTTCTTGTCATTTGAGATAAAGAAATTAAACTTTCCATCATTCTCATTCCACCCCCTGCGCTTACACATAAAAAAGGAGTTTTATTCTCAATTGCATGTTGAATACCATATAAGAAAGCTTCTCCTTCTGCAGCTGCCATTGATGCACCTAAAAAATCAAAATCAG
This sequence comes from uncultured Pelagibacteraceae bacterium, assembly GCA_902541515.1. Classification (GTDB taxonomy): domain Bacteria; phylum Pseudomonadota; class Alphaproteobacteria; order Pelagibacterales; family Pelagibacteraceae; genus Pelagibacter. The sequence goes on from CACBRD010000014.1 coordinate 9,936, forward strand.
ATGCAACTGCGGTAATTTTAATATCGTTGATAAAGCCACTTACGACCATCATCCCACAATCCATACCTGTTTTTTTTCTAGCAGATTTTAATCTATCTTTATAAGATTTTGAGTCTGTCCAGTTTAAAGGATCATCTTTTGGGATGGGTGTTTGAAATATC
>CACBRD010000015.1 GCA_902541515.1 uncultured Pelagibacteraceae bacterium
AAATTAATTGATTTAAATTCTTGTGACTTTGGTGATTTAATTCTTCATGCAGTCAAGATCCTAGAAAAAAATAAAGATTTAAGAGAAATTTACTCAAAAAATTTTAAATATATCCTAGTTGATGAATATCAAGATACAAATTTTATACAAAGTAAATGGCTTAAATTACTTTCAGAAAAAAATAAAAATATCTGTTGTGTAGGAGATGATGATCAATCAATTTATAGTTGGAGAGGAGCAGAAATAAAAAATTTTTTAGAATTTGATCAAGTTTATGAAAATACAAAGGTAATAAGACTGGAAGAAAATTATAGATCTACAGAGAATATTCTTGCAGTAGCATCAAGCTTGATAGCAAATAATGAAAATAGAGTTGGGAAAACATTAAAATCAACTTTACAAGAAGGTGAACTGGTCAAATTAAATTGTTATAAAAATGGAAAAGATGAAGCCATTGGTATTTCAGATGAAATTGAAAAAATAAAGAAAGAATATTCATTTAACAATATTACTATTCTTGTGAGGGCAATATTTCAGACAAGGGAATTTGAGGAAAGATTTTTAAAAATTGGGTTACCTTATAGAATTTTAGGTGGAATAAAATTTTATGAAAGGGCCGAAATAAAAGATTGTGTTGCCTATTTAAGATTAGTTTATCAAGAAAAAGATGATCTGGCTTTTGAAAGAATTGTAAATAATCCAAAGCGATCAATTGGTGATAGTACCATAAAAAGCATTCATGAATTTGCAAAAAGACAAAAAGATTGTTTAGAGATTTCATCTCGAAAAATGATAGAGGAAAACTTAATCAAACCCAAAGCTAAAAACGGTTTAATGTCCTTTTTAGATTTAATTTTAAAATGGAGAAATGATCTAAAAAAAATGAGTCATGTTAAATTATTACAAACTATTCTTGATGAATCTGGATATTCAGCAATGCTTAAAAATAAAAAAGATCTAGAAAATGAAAACAGACTTGAAAATATAAAAGAATTATTAAGCGCGATGAAAGAATTTGATAATCTAGAGAGTTTTTTAGATCATGTATCACTGGCAACTTCAATTGATCAAGAATGGGAGGGTGAAAAAATTAACATGATGACTATGCATGCTGCGAAAGGTCTTGAGTTTGATGTAATTTTTTTACCTGGTTGGGAAGAAGGACTATTTCCCCACCAAAAATCTATCGAAGAAAAGGGTCAAAGCGGTTTAGAAGAAGAAAGAAGGCTGGCCTACGTTGGTTTAACCAGAGCCAAAAAAAAAGTAGTAGTATCTTTTTCGATGAATAGATTTTACCAAGGTGATTGGATAGATAGTATGTCTTCAAGATTTATTGAGGAACTACCAGACAAATATCTAGAAAAAAATTCTTTTTTTGATGAAACCAAAGAAGAAATAGAAGAATTTGAATTTAATCAAGATATTGAAAATGAAAGCGGTATAAATAGTCCTGGGTGGTTGAGATATCAAAAAAGAATTAAATGATTAATAATCGAATAAACACACTAATTAGTAAATTTAAGAAATACAATATAGACGGATATATTATTCCCAAAAATGACGAATTTTTTTCAGAGCACTCTGGTATAGATAGGCTTAAAACTATTTCAAACTTTTCAGGCTCTGCTGGTTACTCAATTATTCTTAAAAAGAAAAACTATTTATTTGTTGATGGAAGATACACTATCCAAGCAAAAAGAGAGGCGGGTAAAAACTTTCAAATTATAGATTTCCATAAAATTATAAATTGTAATTTGTTTAAAAATTTATCGATAGGTTTTGATCCAAAGTTTTTTACATCTATACAAATCAAGAAGTTTTTTCATAAACACAATAAAGTCAAAAGCATTGAGTCAAATTTAGTTGATCAAATTCATAAAAGTAAAATTAAATCAAACAAACCCTTTTTTTCTCTTAAAAGTAAAGTGGTTGGAGAAAATTACAAAACTAAAATAATAAAAATAAGAAAATACTTGAATAAAAATAAATCAGATTATTTATTTATTACAGCACCTGAGAATGTTGCATGGCTTCTTAATATAAGAGGACATGATAATCCAAATAGTCCTATTCCTAATTGCCACTTAATCCTAGATAATAAAAATAGCTTTTATTTGATTGCCTATAAAAATAAAGTTTCAAAGTTAATTAAGGAAAAAAAATTAAAATCTTATCAAATAATTGAACCAAAGAACTTTTATAAATTTATTTCAAATCTAAAAGGTAAAAAAATTATAATTGATAAAAATACTTGCTCAATTTTTTTTGAAAATTTAATAAAAAAAAAGTTTAAAATTCTTAAAAAAGAGGACCCAATTTATTTACTCAAATCATTAAAAAACAAAACAGAAATCAAGAATATGCTAAAAAGTCATATTTTTGATGGTGTTGCATTAACAAAATTTATTTATTGGATCAAAAATATTAACAAAAAAAAAATTACTGAGTTTGATGCTCAAAATAAATTAGAGAATTTTAGAAAAAAAAATAAAGAATATCTATATCCAAGTTTCAATACAATCGCTGGTGCTGGGGGGAATGGCGCTATTGTTCATTATAGAGCGACCAAAAAAAATACAAAAAAGATTAATAAAAAAGATATTTTTTTATGCGATTCTGGAGGGCAATATAAATATGGAACTACAGATGTGACTAGAACAATTTGTTTCTCAAACCCAAAAAAAAATATAAAAAATATTTTTACAAGAGTATTAAAAGGTCATATTGCGGTTGTAAAATCTAATTTAAATAAATATTCCTCTGGTAATTTGATAGATGTTAGAGCAAGAAAATTTTTAAAAGAGGTCAACTTAGATTACCAACATGGAACTGGACATGGTGTAGGTTTTTTTTTAAATGTGCACGAGGGGCCCCAAGGTATCTCTAAATTTAATAAGATAAAGTTACTTGAAGGAATGATTTTAAGTAATGAACCAGGATATTATAAAAAGGATAAATTTGGAATACGTATAGAAAATTTGATTTATGTTAAAAAAAATAAAAATAAGCTATGCTTTGAAAATTTAACATTTGCTCCTATTGATAAAGATTTAATTAATTTCAATTTATTAACAAATGATGAAAAAAGCTACCTTTGGAAATATAATTTAGATATTTACACAAAACTTAACAAATATTTAAACCCAAGTGAAAAAAGATGGTTAGCTACTTTTATTCAATAATTTATGCAATTCTGATTGATCTATAATTTTAATCTTTAACTCTTTTGCAGCATCAACTTTTCGTTTAGTGGGTTTCTCTCCGATTATCAGATAATCAAGTTTTTTTGAAACATTACTAATAATTGTTCCTGAATTTTTTTCTATTAAAGACTTAGCTTCTGCTCTACTCATGCCTGTTAATTTTCCCGTAAACATAAATATCTTTTCACTTAATACACCATCTTTTTTATTTTCTATTGATTTTTGTATTTTTAAAATTTTTTGAAGATCTTGAATTACCTTCAAATTAGTCCTATTCAAAAAAAATTTTTTTAAAGAAGTTATTTGAGTTTCACCAATCCCATCAATATTTATTAAATCATCAATTTTATTTTCTTTAGAGAGATTTATGAAATTGTCAGGACTTTTAAGAGTTTTTGCAATCAATTTAGCATTTTCAAAACCAATGTGTCTTATTCCAAGAGCATATATAAATTTTTCAAAGGAAATATTTTTCTTTTCTTCAATTGCATATTTTAAATTAGCGACAGATTGTTGCCCCCATCCATCCATTATTTTTATTTTTTCATAATTCAAAACAAAAATATCTTGTGGTAATCTAATCATTTTCAGTTTCCAAAAATTTTCTACAATTTTTTTTCCAAAACCATCAATATTAAAAGCTTCTTTTGATACAAAGTGCTTAATTTTTTCTATAGTCATTTTTTCACATTCATATCCCTCACTTGAACATCTTCTTACTGCATCATTTTTTTTTGTAATCGAATTGTATTCTTTAATTGTTTTAGCTCCACAAGATGGGCACTTGATTGGAAAAATATATTTTTTTAAGCTCTTTTTTCTTTTTTTAAAATCTACCTCAATTATATGTGGGATAACATCTCCTGCTCTTTCTACGACTACTATATCTCCTATCCTTATATCTTTTCTTATTATTTCATCTTCATTATGAAGTGTTGCATTCGATACGACTACACCTCCAATATTAATTGGTTTTATTTTTGCAACAGGTGTCAATGCACCTGTCCTACCAACTTGTATCTCAATATTTAAAATCTTTGAAATGCCTTTATTAGCAGAAAACTTATGCGCGATAGCCCAACGAGGTGAATTCGCTACGTTGCCTAAACGTTTCTGTAAATCAAAACTATTTATTTTGTAAACGATACCATCAATGTCAAAGTCAATTTCATTTCTTTTTTTTTCTATTTCATGGTAGTTTTTCATTAAATTTTTAATACCTTTTATAATTTTATTAAATGGATTTGTTTTAAAACCCCACTCACTTAATTGTTGTAAGTAGTTGCTTTGATTTTTTATTTCCATATTATTTACATACCCAAATGTATAAGCAATAAACTTTAAAGGAATTTTCTTTGTATCTTGAGGATTTTTTTGTCGTAATGATCCAGATGCAGCATTTCTTGGGTTAGCGAACTTGTCTTTCAGATTTTCAAAATCATTATTTTGAATAAATACCTCACCCCGAATATCTATTTCATCAGGAAAATTTTTGGCTGAAACATTTTTAGGAATGTCGTCAATTGTCATTAAATTATTTGTAATATCTTCTCCTTCTTTACCGTCACCCCTTGAAAGTCCCATTATAAATTTTCCCTTTTTAAAAATTAATGATGCAGAAATACCATCAATCTTTGGCTCCGCACTATACTCTAATTCGTTAGAACTTTTTTGATCTAAAAAATTATTAATTTTTTTTTCAAAATTTATAAGATCTTCCTCATCAAAAGCATTTGAGAGTGAAAGCATGGGGACTCTGTGTAAAACTTTTTGAAAAGTTTTGGATGGTTTAAAACCTACTATTTTTGAAGGTGAATTTTCACTCTTTAAAAAATCATATTTTTTTTCTAAAAATAATATATCAGCTTTAATTTTATCATACTCGTAATCCTTTACTAAAGGCTTACTTAATTCATAATAATATTTGTTTAGTTTAACTAAATTTTGAATTTTTTTATTGTATTCTTTCTTAATTTTATTTTTATCCATCTCATTCCAAAAGAGTTTTGAATTTTTTTATAAAACCCCCACTTTTTTTCTTATATGATTTAGATCTCTCTTTTTTTCTTTTTTTATAGTTTTTATCAAATAAACTATAAGAATTTTCATACCATTTTGAGGATTGATAGTTATAACCTAATAATTGAGCATATTTTTCAGCTTCATCAATTAAACCTATTGTGTAATGTACTTCAACTAACCTATGTAAAGCTTCCTCTGCATAAATAGTTGTGTCATAATTATCAATTATTTCTCTAAATCTATTTATCGCAGGTATCCATTTTTTTTTGTCGAAATAATATCTTCCTAAATACATTTCTTTAGCTGCAAGAATATCATCTATTAAATCTATTTTAAATTCTGCATCAATTGCATATTCTGTATTAGGATAATCTTTTAGAATTACTTTAAAATTTCTCTTGGCATTTAAAATTGATTGTAAATCTTTTTTCTCATCAACAATTTGCTCATAATAACAAATTGCCAATAAATAATATACATATCCCAAGTCTTTATGAGCAGGATATACTTTTAAAAATCTTTCTAATTCAGCAATAGCGTCACCATAATAATCTTGAGTATAATATGAATATGCAGCCATTAATGCTGACTGAGGCGCTGAGTCTGCTTGGGGGAACAATATTTCAGCCTCATTAAATTTTTTTGCAGCAAATAATACATCACCATTATTTAAAGCTTCTACTCCCTCTTTGTAAGCTTCCTTTACTTGAAGTTCTAAACTTTTTTCCTTAATTATGGATTTTTGCGAGACTTCTTTTGAACAAGAGCCAAATAAAATGAGGATTATAAAACAAAATAAAATCTTTAATTTGAACATAGTTATTTTATACAGACTTGGATGAAAATTTCAAAGATCAATATATGTTAAGCAATTGATCTTAATAAGCTTTTATTTAAAATTGTATGTGGAAGATTTCTTTCTTGTATCTCAATTATTGAAAAGTTTTCTTTATTTTCAAACACTTTCTTTAACAACTGATTAGTTAGAAAATGACCACCTTGTGAGCAGTTTACACTTCCGATTATTCTATAACCGCTTGTGTATAGATCGCCAATACAATCAAGTATTTTGTGATTAACAAACTCTTTAGGATTTCTAAGCTTTTCAGAATTTAAGATTTCATTACCCTTAACAACGATTGCATTATCTAAACTCCCACCTTTTGCGAGTCCTTTTTCTTTGATTTTCACTACATCATCAAACAAACAAAATGTTCTTGAGTTAAATATATCTACTAAGTTGTCTTCATAAACGTTTATTTTATTTTCTTGATTTCCAATCAAACAATTCTCATACTTTAATTTAAATTTTATATCCAAACTTATTTTTGAAGGCTCAATTGAAATAAATTTCTCTCCATGATTATATTCTATTTTTTTTTGTATTTTGATTATCTTAATAGGTGCTTCACTTTTTTCTAATCCACAACTTTTTAAGATTTTTATAAATTCTTTCGCTGAACCATCTAAAATTGGTACCTCTTCATTGTTTATTTCCACAAGAGCATTATCAATCCCTAATCCAAATAAAGCACCCATTAAATGTTCTATAGTTGATACTTTTACTCCATGCTCATTAGTTATAGTTGTATTTAACAGTGTATTAGTTACATTGTTAAAACTTGGGTAAACATAATTGTTTGATTGT
>CACBRD010000016.1 GCA_902541515.1 uncultured Pelagibacteraceae bacterium
TTGAAAATAAATCTAATTTATGTGAATGCAGAGAATGAATTTTTGAGAAAGCTCAACAATGTTTCTGACCCAGAGAAAAAAAGAAAAATAATTGGAAATTTATTTATCAAAATTTTTGAAAGATACGCTAAAAGAATAAAAAATGTAAAATTTTTAGCACAAGGAACGCTCTATCCAGATCTTATTGAAAGTAAGTCAGTGACTGGAAGCCAAACCTCAAAGATCAAATCTCATCATAATGTAGGTGGTTTACCAAAGAAAATGAAACTTAAATTGGTAGAACCGTTGAAATTTCTATTTAAAGATGAGGTTAGAAAATTAGGATTAGAATTAAAACTAAGTAGAGAAATTATCTCAAGACATCCCTTTCCAGGACCTGGACTGGCGATCAGAATGCCTGGCATTATTACTAAAGAAAAAATCAAAATTTTAAAAGAAGCTGACAATTATTTTATTCAAGCTTTAAGAGATCACAATTTGTATAATAAAATTTGGCAAGCCTATGCTGCATTGCTTCCAGTCAAAACAGTAGGTGTCATGGGTGATAATCGAACGTATGAATATTTGTGTTTATTAAGAGCAATTACATCTGAGGATGGAATGACAGCTGATTTTTATGACTTCAAAAAATCATTTATTCAAATGATTTCAAATAAAATTGTAAATAGCATAAGAGGAGTAAATAGAGTAGTTTATGATGTTACATCTAAACCGCCGAGCACCATTGAGCTTGAATGAAAAAAATAAAAAAGATTATAAATAAAAAAAATAAATCTAAAATTGTTTGTCTTACTGCGTATTCAAAGAATATTGCAGAAGAGGTAGATAAACATGTTGATATTGTGCTAGTAGGAGATTCACTAGGATCAGTATTGTATAATTATTCAACTACCAGAAAAGTTACTCTAACAGAAATGATCAACCATTCTAAGAGCGTAAGACTTGGAGTAAAAAAAAGTTTGATGGTTGTTGATATGCCATTTAATACTTATTCAACACCAAACGCCGCTCTAAAGAATGCTAAAAAAATAATTAAGGAAACCAAGTGTGATGCAGTGAAATTAGAAGGCGGAAAAAAAATAATCCATCAAATTAAACTATTAACCAAAAACAAGGTTCCTGTGATGGGACATCTTGGATTATTACCCCAATCAACTAAAGGTAAATTTAAATCTAAAGGAAAGACCACTAAAGAGATCAATCAATTGATTAATGATGCTTTATTACTTCAAAATAATGGAGTTTTTGCAATTGTCCTGGAGTGTATAAAAACACCAATAGCAAAACAAATTACAAAAAATTTAGATATCCCTACAATTGGAATTGGTTCTTCTGTTCATTGCGATGGTCAGGTTCTTGTTACGGATGATTTAATTGGTCTAAACCAAACAAAAATAAAATTTGTTAAACAATTTCTAAACGTAAAAAAATATATCAATGCCGGATTAAGAAAATATGCTTCAGAGGTAAGATCTAAGAAATATCCAACTAAAAAACATTCGTATTAAAAATATTTCTTAAATTGTTCGTTGATCGATAAAATTTCTAAGTCTACTAAACCTCCAATTACTAATTGAAGGGCTACTAAAAGAATAAAACCTAAACCTACATAGGCAATCCATAAATGTTTTTGAATATAACTTGCAAGATATGTTGCCATTGCTCCTGTTAAAATTACTGATAAAACCAGTCCAAATATCATAAAGCCAAAATTGCCTTTGGCAGCACCAACTACACCTATAACATTGTCAAAACTGATTGTAATGTCTGCAAATAAAACTTTATAAACACTTTGAATATAAGATGGTTCTTTAGATTTTTTTGTTGGCGACTTTACTTTCTTTATTTCAAAAAGATCCTTTCTTAAATCATTAACGATCCAGATTAAAAGCAAACCACCTAAAATTTTAATAAAATAAAATTTGAACAAGTAAGTTGCAAATAACGCAAAAATAACTTTAAATATTAAAGCACCAGCCACTCCCCATAAAATAATTTGTCTTCTATGTTTTGGTGCAAAGTTTGCAGCGATCAAACCAATGATAATTGCATTATCTGCTGCCAAGATTATATCGATAAAAATAATCTGAACTAATATGAGTGCTTCTTCTAACAAAGTAAGAACATAGTATAAAATATTTTAAATAATTCAATTAAAAGTAGTATTATTTTTTTATTGATAATTATTTTAATACATAATGAAATAGTCTTAATAAAAATGGAGGACAAATGAAATTCTTAAAATATTTATCAACTATTTTAGTTTCATTAATTTTGTCAATTAATCTTGCAATTGCAGAGAAATGGGACATGGCTCTAGCTTATGGAGCGGGGAACTTTCATTCTGCAAACGCAGCTGAATTCGCAAAAAATGTTACTGAAAAAAGTGGTGGCAAGTTAACAATTGTAACACACCCTGGTGGTTCGTTGTTTAAAGGTGGGGAAATTTTTAGAGCAGTAAGAACAGGTCAAGCTCAAATTGGTGAGAGATTTATGTCAGCTTTAGGAAAAGAGGATCCACTTTTAGAAGTAGACTCTCAACCTTTCTTAGCAACGTCTTACGCTGATGCAATGAAGTTATATAAAGCGTCAAAAGATGAAATCGTTAAAGGATTAGACGAGAAAGGCTTAGTATTTCTTTATGCTGTGCCGTGGCCAGCGCAAGGCTTGTATAGTAAAAAGGAAATTAACTCTGTCGAGGATTTAAAAGGTCTTAAATTTAGAGCTTATAATTCTGCTACTATTAGAATTGCCGAGCTAACAGGAATGGCTCCGACAAAAATAGAGGCTGCTGAAATTAGTCAGGCGTTTTCTACAGGTGCAGTAGAAAGTATGATCACATCACCTACCACAGGTAAAAACTCAAAAATTTGGGAGAACGGTGTGAAATATTTTTACGATATTGCAGCTTGGTTTCCAAAAAACATGATAATTGTGAACAAAGATGCTTGGAATAAATTAGATCAGGCAACCAAAGATCTTGTTATGAAACAAGCAGCTTTAGCTGAAAGAAAAGGTTGGCAATTGTCAAAACAAGGTAATGTTGGTGATAAAAAGGCTTTAGCTGATGCTGGTATGGTAGTCGGTAAAGTAAATGCACCACTACAAGCTCATTTTGAAAAAGTTGGAGAGACTATGGCTAAGGAATGGTCTCAAAAAGCTGGTTCAAGAGGAGCTGCTGTTTTATCAAGTTATAAATAATTCAATTCTTAAAATTAGGGCCACTTAAAATTTAAGTGGCCTTAAATTATTATGTTAAAATCATTAGATAGAAATTTAAATAAACTTTATAAATTTTCAGGTTATGTCGCTGCTTTTTTCTTAATTTTAGTTGCAGTTTTTATTCTTATTGGTATCTCATCGAGAATATTTGGTTTTTATATAAGAGGTCTTGCTGAGTATTCAGGTTATTGTATGGCTGCCGCATCTTTTTTTGCATTAGCGTACACATTTGTAGAGGGGGGGCATATCCGGATTACACTTTTTTTAGAAAAATTATCAGGTTCAAAGAAAAAATTTATTGAAACCTGGTGTTTAAGTATCGCAAGCTTTTTTTCAGGATACCTAGCTTTTTACTTCGTTAAAATGTTAATTATTTCCTATAAATTTCAAGAACGAAGTGAAGGAGCAGATGAAATTTTGATTTGGATTCCTCAAACAAGCGTAGCTATCGGATCAACAATTTTTTTTATAAGCGTTTTTCATCAATTTATTTTAAAAATCAAAAAGGATTAAATGACCGAAATACTTTTAACAATTTTCTTTATCAGTGTTTTGCTATTTTTTTTAGGATCTGGAATTTGGGTTGCGTTAAGTATGATTGGTGTATCGGCTATTGGCATGATGTTATTTACTTCAAGACCAGTTGGCGATGCAATGGCCACAACAATATGGGGCACATCTTCCTCTTGGACACTAACCGCATTACCACTATTCGTCTGGATGGGTGAGATTTTATTTAGGACAAAGCTTTCTGAAAATTTATTCAAAGGATTATCTCCTTGGATGCAAAAATTACCTGGAGGTTTAATCCATGTTAATGTTGTTGGATGTGCATTATTTGCAGCAATTTCAGGCTCTTCAGCAGCAACTGTTGCAACAGTAGGCAAGATGTCTATTCCTGAATTAAGAAAAAGAAATTATCCAGAAAAAATCTTATTAGGTAGTTTAGCGGGTTCAGGAACATTAGGTTTGCTGATACCACCATCAATTATATTGATTATCTATGGAGTTGCCGTCCAAGAGTCTATAGCAAAATTATTTATTGCTGGGATTATTCCCGGGATAATGATTGCATTAATATTTATGTCATACGTAATTATCTGGTCTTTGATAAATAAAAAATCTATGCCAAAAATTCTTGAGGAGTACTCATTTTTGGAAAAAATAAAAAGATCAAAACAACTTTTGCCAGTAATTATTCTAATATTAGCTGTTATTGGATCGATATATACAGGAATTGCAACAGCAACTGAAGCAGCTTCATTAGGAGTAGTTGGAGCATTAATATTATCTTACTTTCAAAAAAGTTTAACATTAAAAACTTTTAAATCCTCTTTACTTGGAGCAACTAAAACCTCTTGTATGATCGCTTTTATTTTAGCAGGTTCAACATTTTTATCTTTAGCAATGGGGTTTACTGGATTGCCAAGAAATCTAGCTCTCTGGATCCAAAATATGGAATTATCTCCATATGTTTTGATATTTGTCTTAATGATCTTTTATATAATTTTAGGAATGTTTCTTGATGGTATTTCAGCAGTTGTTTTAACAATGGCAATCATTGAGCCCATGATTAGACAAGCAGGTTTTGATATGATTTGGTTTGGTATTTTTCTAGTCATTGTTGTTGAGATGGCACAAATTACCCCGCCTGTTGGTTTTAATTTATTTGTACTTCAAGGCATGGCAAAAAAAGACATGGGGTACATTGCAAGGAGTGCTTTCCCATTATTCTTATTAATGGTCCTGGCAGTTATATTAGTTGTGATCTTTCCAGAAATAGCTTTATGGATGCCAGAGCAAATGATTAAAAATATAAATTAGTATTTTGATTTTTCTCCAGCTATAACAGCTTTTAGTTGATCATATTCTTCACAATTACAACCCTCTAAAACTCCGAGCCTTTCAACCGCAAGATTATGTCTGTTTGTTGCAACATACAATTCACCAAGATATTCGTTAATACCTTTATGTTTTGGATCAATAGCTAAACCTTGAAGATAATATTTTTCACCATTCTCAAAATCACCAAGCTTTCTAGTTGTGAAACCTAAGTAGTTAAGAGTATCAGCTTTACCAGGTTTTTTTTCATTTGATTTGATTAAAAGCTTCTGCGCTTTTGCATAACTTTTTTGCGCTTTTTCTAATTTTCCTTTTTTTTCGTATTTTTTAGCACTTTTAATATGCACTACCGCTTTATCATAGTTTGTTTTTGTTGAACTTGATCCGCTAGAAGACGAACCAGCTGCAAAAACGTTTGTTGTGATAAAGAAGGCAATAGATAAAGTTAAGATAATTTTTTTCATATTAAATAAATTTTTTTAATTTGTTTAAAGTTTTTAATTCTAAACCATTTTCAGCTAAGTTATCTCTTATCGACTTAGCCGTTGCTAATGAACTTAGATTGTCACCATGTATACAAACAGAGTCGATTTCACAAGGTATTTGCTTCCCGCTGTGACAATTAAGCGACTGAGTTTGCACCATTTTCAATACATGTTTTTTTGCTTGCTCGGGGTCAGTTATTAATGCATGAGATTTCTTTCTCGATACAAGATTGCCATCATCTTCATAATTTCTATCGGCAAATATTTCACAGGCAAATTTCATATCTAATTTCTTTGCTGCTTCTTGCATTTTTGATCCAGTAGGTACGAGATATATTATGTCTTTATTAATATCCTTAATAGTTTTAGCTAAAATTGTAGCTAACTCAATATCCTCACACGCCATATTATTTAAAGCTCCATGAGGTTTTACATGAGATACACTTTCTCCATGAGAAGAAGCTATTTTTTGAAGAATTTCATATTGATCAATTATAAGTTTTTTTATTTCACTACCAGAAAGATTCATTCTTTCTCTGCCAAAATTTTCTGGATCATTAAAAGAAGGATGGGCGCCAATACTCACTCCATTTTTTTTCGAAATTTTTACTACTTGATTCATGGTTTGCTCATCTCCGGCGTGATAGCCACAAGCAACATTGGCTGAATTTACGATTTCTAATAAATCTGGATCATACTTATTGGAGTGATGTTTTGATTTTTCACCTAAATCACAATTTATATTAATTTCCATACTCATAATTTGTAAGTATAACATGGCATGATTAAAAATATATCAAATCTTGGTGACGCAGCTCTGTATTGTGATTTTGGGACTGAG
>CACBRD010000017.1:0-2500 GCA_902541515.1 uncultured Pelagibacteraceae bacterium
ACCCCTTAAAATAAGGGGTTTTTAATGTTTTTTTTGTTCTTAAAGCTTGATTTCCCCTTATTTTAGCCTATAAGCATCGAACTTCTCAATAAAAATTATTGAATTACAATAAAAAAATGAGGATTATTGAGCCTTTTTTGCTCAATTAGCTATTTGAAAAGTAAAAATTTAAGAAGAGAAGTGTGGACGGTTAAGGTTACCAAAATTTGTCGTACACACTTCAACATTATATAAATTTTATTCTTAGAATTTATATAGAAGCTAGTGTGCGCCGTTTTTAAACTTGAGAGTTTGATCATGGCTCAGAACGTACGCTGGCGGCACGCCTAACACATGCAAGTCGAACGAAGTAGCAATACTTAGTGGCAGACGGGTGAGTAACATGTGGGTATCTACCCTTTGGCCTGGAATAACACGAGGAAACTTGTGCTAATACTGGATAAGTCTTTACGGAGAAAGCTTTATGCACCATTGGATGAGCCCGCATTTGATTAGTTTGTTGGTGGGGTAATGGCCTACCAAGACTTTGATCAATAGCTGATTTGAGAGGATGATCAGCCACATTGGGACTGAGACACGGCCCAAACTCCTACGGGAGGCAGCAGTGGGGAATCTTGCACAATGGAGGAAACTCTGATGCAGCGATGCCGCGTGAGTGAAGAAGGCCCTTGGGTTGTAAAGCTCTTTCGTCGGGGAAGAAAATGACTGTACCCGAATAAGAAGGTCCGGCTAACTTCGTGCCAGCAGCCGCGGTAATACGAAGGGACCTAGCGTAGTTCGGAATTACTGGGCTTAAAGAGTTCGTAGGTGGTTGAAAAAGTTGGTGGTGAAATCCCAGAGCTTAACTCTGGAACTGCCATCAAAACTTTTCAGCTAGAGTTTGATAGAGGAAAGCAGAATTTCTAGTGTAGAGGTGAAATTCGTAGATATTAGAAAGAATACCAATTGCGAAGGCAGCTTTCTGGATCATTACTGACACTGAGGAACGAAAGCATGGGTAGCGAAGAGGATTAGATACCCTCGTAGTCCATGCCGTAAACGATGTGTGTTAGACGTTGGAAATTTATTTTCAGTGTCGCAGCGAAAGCGATAAACACACCGCCTGGGGAGTACGACCGCAAGGTTAAAACTCAAATGAATTGACGGGGACCCGCACAAGTAGTGGAGCATGTGGTTTAATTCGAAGATACGCGCAGAACCTTACCAACACTTGACATGTTCGTCGCGACTTTAAGAGATTAAAGTTTTCGGTTCGGCCGGACGAAACACAGGTGCTGCATGGCTGTCGTCAGCTCGTGTCGTGAGATGTTGGGTTAAGTCCCGCAACGAGCGCAACCCTCACTTTTAGTTGCCATCATTTAGTTGGGCACTCTGAAAGAACTGCCAGTGATAAGCTGGAGGAAGGTGGGGATGACGTCAAGTCCTCATGGCCCTTACGTGTTGGGCTACACACGTGCTACAATGGTATCTACAACAGGAAGCGAAACAGCGATGTTGAGCAAATCCTTAAAAGATACCTCAGTTCGGATTGCACTCTGCAACTCGAGTGCATGAAGCTGGAATTACTAGTAATCGTGGATCAGCGTGCCACGGTGAATGCGTTCCCGGGTCTTGTACACACCGCCCGTCACACCATGGGAGTTGGTTCTACCTTAAGGCAAGGTTTAATACCCTTGACCACGGTATAGTCAGCGACTGGGGTGAAGTCGTAACAAGGTAGCCGTAGGGGAACCTGCGGCTGGATTACCTCCTTTCTAAGGATGAATAAAAGTAAAATTTTATTCTAAATAATATACATAGGCTAATGTTGACCGTCCTCATTTCTCTTCTTAATTAGTGTTTCTCTTGCATGGGGGCCGGTAGCTCAGTTGGTTAGAGCACACCCTTGATAAGGGTGGGGTCGAAAGTTCGAGTCTTTCTCGGCCCACCAATTTAAAATTAAGGGGGATTAGCTCAGCTGGGAGAGCGCCTGATTTGCATTCAGGAGGTCAGCGGTTCGATCCCGCTATCCTCCACCAAACACTTAGTTATAAAAAATTGTAAATAAATTAATTAATATCAATATCTATATCCGAACATTAGAAATGTTATTAGCTAATGTTCAAAATAAAAATTTGATTCAACACAGAATTTTTTTCTGTGCATAAATCAAGCGTTTAAGGGCGTGTGGCGGATGCCTTGGCACTGAAAGCCGAAGAAGGACGTGATATACTGCGATAAGTTTCGGGGAGCTGTATGTAAGTTTTGATCCGAAAATTTCCGAATGGGGAAACCCACCACTTTATGTGGTACTTTAAACTGAATTCATAGGTTTAAAGAGACAACCTGGAGAACTGAAACATCTAAGTAACCAGAGGAAAAGAAATCAATTGAGATTCCGTTAGTAGTGGCGAGCGAAACCGGATTAGGCCAGCAGTTTTAGTAAAAAAATTTGAATAGTTTGGAAAAGCTAACCACAGAGGGTGATAGTCCCGTAAAAGTAATGTTTATTAAAATTCAT
>CACBRD010000018.1 GCA_902541515.1 uncultured Pelagibacteraceae bacterium
TGCCAAGTATACGTCATCGTTGATCAAAAATTTTACTTTAAATTTTTTACATATCTTTTGAATTTTACGTCCAATTATTAACTTTTTTTTAAAACTATTTTTTTTAAGTCGTAGTTGAAAATAACTTGTTTTTTTTTGTTTTAAAACTTCATTTAAATCTTTAAAAAAACTTCTTTCAATCTTAGGTGGGGATATTAGGTAAATAAATTTTTTTTTATTATATCTCAAGATCCTTTGACCATTTTCCTTGAGCAGCTAATGTATTCATTTTGGCTCGGTGGTTAAAAATCTGCTGAGTGCCTTCAAGATCCTTTATGTCTTTAGACCAATGTTTTAAAGCGCCTTGCTGAAGAGCCCTGCCATAAGAATAACTCATTACAAAGCCCGTATTATTGTGTTTATTAATTAAATTCAAATTTTCTGTTGCTTCTATTTCGGACTGACCTCCAGATAGAAAGGCTATACCTGGAACTTCTGAAGGCACTGAGGATTTTAAACACTCTAAAGTTAATTTCGCCACCTCCTCATTAGTAATTTTTTCTTTAGATTTATCTCCTGCTAAAATCATATTAGGTTTAAGTATAATTCCCTTTAAATCTACTTTGTGTATTATTAGTTCCTCAAAGCATCTTTTTATGACTTCAGAGGTTTTTTCTAAACATTCTTTAGCAGAATGATCACCATCCATTAAGACCTCAGGCTCAACTATTGGAACCATATTGCATTCTTGAACTAATGCAGAGTATCTCGCTAATGCATGTGCATTAGAGTGTATAGAGAGTTTGCTTGGATAATTTTTTGCTATATTATAAACACCTCTCCATTTAGTAAATTTAGCACCTAATTTATAATATTCTTTTAATCTTTCCCTTAATCCATCAAGACCCTCAGTGACTTTTTCGTCTGGAGAACTAGCTAAAATTTTTGCTCCTGTGTCTACTTTGATACCTGGCAATGAGCCTGTATCTGATATTAATTCTGGAATTGTATTTTTTTTCGATGATATTTGTTTGATTGTTTCATCGTAAAGAATTACACCTCCAATACAATCATTCATTGAGGATGAGCTAAAAAGTGTTTCTCTGAACAATAATCTATTTTCTGGGGTTGAGTGAACATTTACACTGTCCAATCTTTTAGTCATTGTTGCTGTACTTTCATCTGCAGCCAAAATTCCTTTACCGTTATCTAAAATTTTCAATGCTGTATTATTTAGTTCTGACATTTTAGTTTAGGGCTTTTATACCAGGAAGTTCTTTTCCTTCAAGATATTCTAAAAAAGCACCACCAGCAGTTGAAACGAAATTAAAATCTTTAATTGCATTTAGTTGATTAACAACCGCCACAGTATCTCCTCCACCAACTACAGAATAAATTGAATTATCTTTATTTTTTTTAATAATTGTTTTTGCAATCTCAATGCTCCCTTTAGCAAAATTTGGATTTTCAAAATAACCAGCAGGACCATTCCAAAGAACTGTTTTGCTATTTTGAATTATATTTTTTATTTTTTTTAGTGTTTTTGGTCCTACGTCTAGGATTAAATCATCATCTGATATGTCTTTAAGATCTTTTATCTGAGCATCGTCATCTGCACTTTTACCTATTAAGACATCTTCTGGATAAGTAATTTCACAGAGTGTATTCTTTGAAATTTCAAAAATTTCTTTTATTAATCTTTCACAATTTTCTTCACTAATTGATTTTCCGATTCTATTACCTTTAAAACTCATAATATTATTAGCCATACCTCCCACAAAGATTATGTTGTTAAATTTAGGTATTAAATTTTTGATTATATCTATTTTTGTAGAAATTTTTGATCCACCAATAATACAAGTAATTGGTTTTTTGATTTCGATAGTAACTTTTTTTAGAGCATTTACTTCAGTTTCAAATTGTAATCCAGCAAATGATGGCAGAAATTCTGTAATTTTGCATACTGAGGCATGTGTTCTATGTGAGCAAGAAAAAGCATCGTTTACGAACAAATCTGCAAAACTAGCTAGGTGTTTTGAAAAATTTGACTCATTCTTTTCTTCCTCTGCATAAAACCTTATATTTTCAAAAAAGATAATTTTTTCCTTAGGCTCTTTAAATAAATCATCTCTTTTGATTTTTAAAATGTCCTCACTTATAAAGTTAATTTTAGTTTTTATCTTTTTTTCTAAGAAATCACAAATTGGTTTAAGGGAGAGATCTTTATTAAATCTGCCTTTAGGACGTCCGACATGAGAAATTATTAAAATTTTTGAGTTTCTTTTTATTAAAAATTCGAGAACAGGTATAATTTTAATTATTCTGGTTTCATCGACAATGTCACCATTTTTCAAAGGGACGTTTAGGTCTAATCTTAATAAAACTCTCTTACTACTAAGATTTTCATAATTTTTAATATTGTTCATTAAGAATTCTTATGAAGATAATCTACAATATCACACATTCTATTTGAGAAACCCCATTCGTTATCATACCAGGCTGAAATTTTACCCATATTTTTACTCACCACTTTTGTTAAACTTTCGTCTACTATTGAAGAAGCAGGATTATGATTAAAGTCGATTGAAACAAGTTTTTCTTTTGTAGTTTCAAGAATTTTATTTTTTTTGCTAAAATTTTGAAATGCTAAATTAATCTTATCAATAGTAATGTCTTTTTTTGTGCAAAAGACTAGCTCAATTAATGAAACATTGGGCGTAGGGACTCTCATAGCCACACCTTCTAATTTACCTTTAAGCGAAGGTATAATCTCACCTATTGCTTTTGATGCACCTGTTGAGGTTGGCACAATAGACTGGCTTGCTGATCTAGCTCTTCTTGGGTCTTTATGAGAATTATCCAATATTCTTTGGTCACTTGTAAAGGAATGAATTGTGGTCATAAACCCTTTTTCAATTTCGAAATTTTCATTTAAAACATGAGCCACAGGGGCAAGACAATTTGTTGTGCAAGAACCAGCAGATATGATCTTATCCTCTTTTTTTAATTCAGTCTCATTTACTCCATATACAATAGTTTTGTCAGCATCTTTACACGGAGCAGAGACAATAACTCTTTTTGCACCATTACTAATATGTGTTAGTAATTTTCCTTTTGAGTTAAATTTACCTGTACACTCTAAAACATAATCCACTCCATATTTATTCCAACTAATATTATTTAAATCTGTTTCTTGGCCAAATAAAATTTTATTTTTGTTGATAATAATATGATTTTCATCAAAATCTATTTGTGCATTAAATTTTCCGTGAATAGAGTCATATTTTAATAGAGACGAACATGTTTCAGAATTAGTTCTATTATTGATGTATTTTATTTCTATATTTTTATTTTTATTCTCGATAATTGATCGAACAATCATTCTTCCAATTCTACCCATTCCATTTATTCCAACTTTGACTGTCATAATCTTTTTTTAATTTTTTTTGCTATAATCTCTGAGCTTAATCCAAAGTGATTATATATATCTTTATAAGGCGCACTTTTTCCAAAATCATCAATTCCAAAATTAAGTCCTTTGTTGCCAGTATATTTTTTCCAATAACCAGTTTCAGAGGCCTCTATAGAAATTACAAGATTAGTTTCATTTAAAATTTTATTTTTGTAGACCTCACTTTGTTGATCAAATAATTCCTGGCAAGGCATTGATATTACTTTTGAGTAAATGCCATCTGTGGCTAATTTATGACTAACGTCTACTGCAAGACTAGTTTCGGATCCTGTTGCTATAATAGTTGCACTTATTCTATCACTCGTTCTTAAAAGTTCATAAGCGCCGGCTAAAGACAAATTTTTTGATGATTTTTTTGTACGAACTGGATTTAAGCTTTGTCTCGTTAAGGCTATTACGCTTGGCGAACCTTTGCTATTTAATGCCAATTGCCAACACTCAAAAGTTTCTATTAAGTCAGAGGGTCTAAAAATATTTAAATTTGGTATTGATCGTAAACTTGTCAATTGTTCTATCGGTTGATGGGTTGGTCCATCTTCTCCAAGACCAATTGAGTCATGTGTAAAAACATAAATAACTTTTTGTTTCATCATAGCCGCTAGTCTTATTGATGGCTTACAATAATCGCTAAATATTAAAAAAGTTCCACCATAAGGAACAAGCTCACTATGAAGTGAGATACCATTCATAATACCACACATCGCATGTTCTCTTACTCCAAAATGGATATAATTTCCGGAAAAATCATTTGATTGAATGATTTTATGATTTTTGGTTTTGGTATTATTAGATCCTGCTAAATCTGCTGACCCACCAATTAAGTTTGGAAGTTTGGATGCAATTTCCAAAAATTTTTCTGAGCATTTTCTTGTAGCTATTGGTTGTAATTTTTTTAAGTATTCTGATTTTGCTTTTTCTATCTCTGCATTGATAGTATTTTTATTAAATCTTAGTGAAATTTTTTTTTTAATCTTATTAGCTTTAATTGATGCTTTTTTACCGATTGATCTCCATTGATCCATTAAGTTTTTTGGGATTTCAAAAGTATTGTGTGGCCAGTTCAATTTTTTTCTGACTAATCTTATTTCATCTTCACCTAATGGACTGCCATGAGATGACGCTTTACCACCCTTATTTGGGGATCCGTATCCAATAGTTGTTTTACAAGAAATTGCTATAGGTTTTTTTGATTTTTGTGCTTTTTGAAGAGCCTTTGTTATTTCTTTAAAATTATGTCCATTAATTTTTAAATAATTCCAGCCATAGCCTTTAAACCTTTTTTCATGATCATCAGATACTGCTAAGCTAGTTGGACCATCTATTGAAATTGAATTGTTATCAAAAAGTAATATCAGATTTTTAAGTTTTAGGTGTCCAGCAAGACTTAAAGCTTCATGACTTATTCCCTCCATCAAGCAGCCATCACCTGCTAAAACGTAAGTTTTATGATTGATAATTTTTTTTCCCAGTCTTTTTTTTAAAATTTCTTCTGAGATTGCAAAACCAACTGCATTAGAAATTCCCTGTCCTAAAGGACCTGTTGTAGTTTCAATGCCAGTGCTTGGATGATATTCTGGGTGACCTGCACATATTGAATTTAGTTGTCTAAATTTTTTAATTTCTCTTAAAGAAATACTTTTATAACCCGTCAGATAGAGGAGCGAGTAAAGTAGCATAGAACCATGTCCTGCTGAGAGAACAAATCTATCTCTATTAATCCAATCTGGATTTTTAGGATTAAATTTTAAGAAATCTTTAAAAAGAACAGTTGCTACATCAGCCATTCCCATTGGCATACCTGGATGCCCAGAATTAGCTTTTTGGACAGCGTCTATAGACAAAAATCTGATACA
>CACBRD010000019.1 GCA_902541515.1 uncultured Pelagibacteraceae bacterium
GTCAATTTTTTCTGGATTTTGTTTATCTTCTTTTATTTTCTCAACCTTTTTAGGTTTATCATCTGGTAACGGAACTGCATCTGGTTTAATTTTTTTTACTTTTTTTGGGGGAGCTTGTTCAGATACCAACTTTTTTTCTTTCTCTTTAATTTTTTCTATAATTTTTTTTGCCTTAGGTGCGTATGGAATATTGGTTTTATCTGTGATCTGTATTAATTCTACAGATACTATCGGAGGAAGATCAATTGGTTTTTTAGCTAAGAAAGGTAAACTAAAAGCTGTAATCATTATTAGAACTAGATGTGAAACAGAAGATATAATTATACTTCTATTCACTTCTTACCTTTCTTTATATGGTTCAGATATAAGTGCTACTTTGGTGAAACCAGACCCAGATAGTAAGCCCATAATTTCCAATACTCTTCCATAATTAATTGTTTTATCACCCCTTACGTAAATTCTTGTATCAGTTCTATTTTTTGAAACCGCTAAGACTTTTGCTATTATTTTTTCATATTCAACTTTTGACTCTTGAATATAAATTTCACCTTTAGAGTTTATTGTCAAAGTCAGTGGTTCAGCTTCCTCAGGAAGAGAGTCGGCAGAACTTTCTGGTAAATCAACCTGAACTCCTACAGTCAACAAAGGGGCAGTTACCATAAAAATAATTAAAAGCACCAACATTACATCCACAAATGGTGTTACATTTATTTCGCTCATTGGTTCTTTTGATGAACGATTTAATTTAAATGCCATTTTAGATAATCGTTAAAAATCTTTTTGAGAAATTTTCTAATTTTTGGGAATACTTAATTGAGTCATTATTAAATTTATTATATGCAACAACCGCAGGTATTGCTGCTAGTAGGCCTAGCGCAGTTGCGAATAGTGCTTCAGCTATTCCAGGTGCAACAATTGCCAAACTCGTATTTCTTGAAATTGCTATAGATTGAAAAGAGTTCATAATTCCCCAAACTGTTCCGAATAGGCCTATGAATGGAGCTGTTGATCCAACTGTTGCTAAAAAAGTAAAACCTTTAGTGATTTTTGATATTTGTTTTTCAATACCCGTCTCTAACATTGTGGTCATTCTATTGTTTAAGTCTGTTCTAGATCTTCTCTTCAATAAGTTTTGCATCGCATCTTTAAATATTAAAGCCATCGGGTCTTGAACGTTTGCTGGTAGATTATTATAAAAAGTTTCTGCAGATTTAGAATTCCAAAACTTTGCTTCAAACTCTTCGGTAGATTGATTTATTTTTTTAAACAATCTATATTTTTCAATTATTACTGCCCATGAATATATAGAACAAGCAATTAACATTATGATAACTGACTTAACAATTATGTCAGCTCTAATAAATAAATTTATTAATGAAAAATCAGCACTTGAGGCTAGCCCAACTGCTTGAGACGTGATATCAGCTTCCATATCGTTTTCTCACACTTAAATGTGTCATGATTTTGTCTGAATACTTAAAGCTATTCGTCAATTTTGTAAGTTTCATGATAAAAACTTGCTATCAAAATCGCATCAGCTTTATTTGAGTCTTTCTTTCTTGATAATTGAGATGAAAAATAAGGAAATATTTCTATAGCTCTTGTCCTGCTGGCATCTTTTTCAGAATTTAAAAGATTAAAATATTTTTTCCATTTTGTGGGCCTTACAAAGTACATGGATAATTGCATCGCAGTACAAATACCCTTTAAAATTCCAAACGATTGTCCAAAATTAAACATACTTGTAACACCTTGACCAGGCATTGCAGAAACGTGTTCAATCACAACTCTAATTTGATTTTTTTCAAATTGTTTAATTCTTTTGCTAATTTCATTATAAACTTGCGAGCCATTTACTTGTTTTTTATTTTTTTTCCCATCTGTCATTATAGGCATTTCAATTACGTCTAGGATTTTTCCATTATCTAAAAAACAAATTGAACCAGAGATTCCAGGATCTATACCTATTATTAACATAATTTAATTTACAAATTCAGCATTAGAGTAAACATTTTGTACATCATCATTGTCTTCAAGTAATTCAAAGAAATTAACTAAATCTTCATTTTTTTCTTTAGAAATTTTAACACTATTAAGTGGCACCCATTCAATTTCTGTTGAGATAAAATTAGTAATTTCTTTTTCTAATTCTTTTTTAACATTATAAATTTCACTGACAGGACATTGTATTTCGTGAAAATCATTTTCCGATTTACATTCATCAGCTCCAGCATTGGTGGCTAGCTCAAAAATTTGATCATCAGAAACCTCTTTTTTATCGATCTTTATTATTCCTAATTGATTAAAATTGTGAGAAGCAGAACCTTGGGTTCCTAGATTGCCACCTGCTTTTTGAAAAATTGTTCTAATACTGGATGCTGTTCTATTTTTATTATCTGTTAATGCTTCTATAATTACTGCTACTTTTTCTGGTCCAAAGCCTTCATATCTTAAATTTTCAAAATTTGACTCGGTACTAACTGAAGATTTATCAATCGCTCTTTCTATATTTTCTTTGGGCATATTTGCTGATCTTGCAGCTTGAATCGCAGATCTTAATCTTGGGTTCATTGTTGGATCTTTATCCCCAAGTTTTGCTGCGACAGTAATTTCTTTCGACAACTTTGAAAAAATTTTAGATCTTTGTTTATCGGCTTTACCTTTTTTATGTTTTATTCCTGCCCAATGAGAATGTCCTGCCATAAACTAATCAAGTATTCTTTAGCTGACCTCCAAAAACATAACTTTCAATTTTATTTGCTAAACCAGTTTTTATATCACAATCAACAATTACTCCACTTAAAGTAGCATCACCAGTTGCTGGATAATGTTTGGTTGACTCTTTTTTCATAAATCTGTTTAAAGAGTTATCTTTATTCATTCCAATAACCGAGTCATAATCACCACACATACCTGCATCTGTTTGATAAGCTGTCCCATTTTGCAAAATCCTCGCATCATTTGTTGGAATGTGTGTATGTGTTCCAACTACTAGAGTAGCCTTACCATCAAAAAAATATCCTATCGCATTTTTTTCACTAGTAATTTCTCCATGAAAGTCAACAACCAGAAAATCATAATCCTCTTTTAGTTTATGCTCTTTTAAAAATTTTTCTGAAATCTCAAATACGTCATCGCATTTTTTCATAAAAACATTGCCCATTAAATTTAAGACACCAATTTTTATATTTTTTTCATTTTGAAAAACTTCAAATCCTTTACCTGGTGCTGGCTCAAATAA
>CACBRD010000020.1 GCA_902541515.1 uncultured Pelagibacteraceae bacterium
ATAGTGGTCTTTTTGGCTAAATCCCAACCAGCCTGATATTCTTTAGATTGATGACATTTTAAAGCTTGCTCGTAATTTGGAAATTCCCAAACCACAGTTCTTAAAAAATCATCACCATCGAAAGTTGTATGTTTGCCACCTCTAACCAAAGGTAAACCACCATAACTTTTAATAATTGGAGTTACTGTCTCTGCATACTTTTTTAAATTTTCTTGGTCATTAACTTTAGTATACAAACTTATCCAATAAGCCTTCATGATTTCTCCTTTTTAATTATTTTCAATTATGATAATAAATTTCATGGCAGAGAAATTAATTATCAGTTTTGATGAATATACTCAAATTGTTGAAAAGTTAGCAATACAAATTCATGAAAAATATAAACCAACTGTATTAGTTGGTATTATGAGAGGGGCAGCTCCTATTATTGATATTTTATCAAGAATTTTGAAATTACCAATCGCATATATTGTTATTCAAAGTTATTCAGGTAAAGGTTTAGAGGATCAACAGGGCCAATTGATGTTTGCAAGAGAAATAAGTTCTTTGGCAAATAACAAAGATTTTAATAAGGTTCTTCTAATAGATGATCTCTCTGATACCGGTTTAACGCTTAATAAAAGCATTGAGTGGTTAAAAAATTATGGCCCAACTAAAGATTACATAAAAGAAGTAAAAACTGCTTGTTTATGGAAAAAGAAATCGTCAACTTTCGAACCTGATTTTTGTCCTATCAGATTAGATTCAGATCCGTGGATTGTTCAACCTACAGAACATTATGAAGAATTGTCTATTGAGGAGATTGTGAAAAAAAATAAACAGGGCTAGTTTATACTAGCCCTGTTCAATTAATATTTAAGCAACTGCAAAACTTACAACACTCAAAATTGCTATTACCCAAATAGCTGGTGAGGTAGTTGCAAATTTACCAGTGAATATCTTGATCAAAGCATACGATACGAAAGCTAGAGCAATACCATTGCTGATACTATAAGTTAAAGGCATAGCGATCATCGCAAGAATTGCTGGAGCAGACTCTGAAACATCATTCCACTCTATGTCAGTAATATTTCTAATAAATAAAACTGAAACAAAAAGTAAAGCAGCACCATCAATTTGCTTTGGCAAACTAGTTGCTAAGGGTGCAAAAAATATACATGCTAAAAATAATATACCAATAACCAAAGAGGTCATGCCAGTCTTTCCACCAGCTTTTACCCCAGCCCCAGACTCAACGTAACTAGTTACAGTTGTAGTTCCCATTACAGCTCCTGCAACAGTACTAACGCTGTCTGATAACATTGCTTTATTGATGTCTTTAACTTTTCCATCTTTGCCAACTTTTCCAGCTACATTGGCAACTGAAGTTAAAGTTCCTGCAGTATCAAAAAAGTCAACAAACAATAGAGTAAATATGACTGTAGACATTCCAGCTGTCATAGCTGCAGATAAATCAAATTCAAAAAGATAAGTCATTGAAGGCGGAGCACTTGCGATACCATTAAACTTTGCAAGACCCGTAGCCCAAGCAATTATACTAAATACTAAAATACCAATAATGATATTACCTTTAACATTCATCTTATCTAAAACAATTATTGCAATAAAAGTTGCGCATCCTAATAAAACAAGTGGATCACTTAAATTTCCAAGCTGTACTAATGTTACAGGATTATCAACAACTACTTCCATAATTTGAAGACCGATAATTGCTAAGAACAAACCAATTCCGGCACCAATTCCTAACTTTAAACTCTTAGGAATAGAGTTGATAAGCCATGCTCTTATTGGTGTTAATGATATAATTAAAAATAATACACCAGCAACTAATACAGCACCCAAAGCTTGTTGCGGTGTATATCCCATACCTGCACAAACTCCAAAAGCTACAAAAGCATTAATCCCCATTCCTGGCGCAAGACCAATCGGCCAAGTTTTTCCATGAAATGCCATTATGAAACAAGCCAAAGCAGTTGCTAGAATAGTTGCAGTGTAAACTGCACCGAAATCAAAGAAACCTTTTTCGGGTCCAGCAAATTCACCTGATAAAATAAACGGATTTAAAAACATGATATAAGCCATTGTTAAAAAAGTAGTCGTTCCGGCTATTACTTCTGTTTTAAAATCTGTTTTGTGTTTTTTGTACTCAAAATATTTGTCTAACATTATTCCTCCTATCCTGACTAAATAGATGATTCTTTTAACAAATACTTAGCTAAATCTAATTTTATCAACATAATTCAACTAAGAAGTTTATATTTTGGTCATATTTAGAAGCTAGAATATGAAAATGAGAAATTTTAAATTAATCGTGTTGTTACTTAGTTTCTCCTTAATGGTCACTGCATGCCAGACCGTACAAGAAAAAACTGACAAAATTGTTGAGCAAGAAAATAAAAGATTGGGTAAATATATAGGTCAATTATCCAGTGAACTTAAAATTGATCTAGGAAATCCTGATGAAGATTTTAAGAACGAAAAAGGAAATCAAGTTCTTGTATATAAAACAAAAAAATATGGTATTTCTTGTGAAAGAAAATTTGAGGTAGACACTAACTCAGTGGTAATTGGATTTTCATCAAAAGGATGTTTTTAGTTTACTTGCGGAGCTAGTTGCCCCGCAAGCAAGGCTTTAACTTATCTAATTTCGATTAGTTTTTTCTTCTTATGCTCTGGTACAATTCTTTCGCAAGATATTGTTAAAAGACCATCTTTGAGCTCGGCACCATTTACTTTAACGTCATCAGCAATTGTAAATGATCTAGCAAATTGTCTTTGAGATATTCCCTTATGAATGATCTCTCCATCAGCATTTTTATCCTCAGATTTATCAACTCGTTTTGTTCTTACAGTTAATAAATTATCTTCGAACTCAACCTCAACATCTTTTTTGTTAAAACCTGCTAAAGCAACTTCAATAGCGTAGTTATCTTTACCAGTCTTTCTGATGTTGTATGGTGGGTAATTGGATTGCATTGTCATTGCACCATTTCCCAACATATTCTCAAATTGATCAAACATATCGTCGAACCCAATCGAGAATGGTCTTAATGAGTTAAATATAGATAGATCCTTACTTGTCATATA
>CACBRD010000021.1 GCA_902541515.1 uncultured Pelagibacteraceae bacterium
CGAAAGAGGCCTCTGATGATTTTAAAAAAAAACAAGAGGATTTACTTTCTGAAACTTTAAAAAAAATTGATATTGTTATTTGCACTGCATTAATCCCTGGAAAGAAAGCACCTGTGATTGTCAAAGAGGATATGATTAATAACATGCAAACAGGGTCTGTTATATATGATTTAGCTGCTGTACAGGGTGGCAACACTGCATTTACTAAAGCAAATGAAATTATTGAAAAAAACGGAGTTAAAATTATGGGTGAAAGTAATATTTTAAATAAACTTCCAGTATCTGCTTCTAGCTTATATGCAAAAAATATGTTTAATTTTGTTGAAAACTTATTTGATAAAGAAAATAAAAAATTAAATATAAATTTAGAGGACGAAATAATAGAAAAAACACTAATTAAATAAAATATGGAAATAGATCCTTTAATATTCAGACTTAGTATATTTATACTCTCAATATTTGTCGGGTATTATGTTGTTTGGAGCGTTACCCCGTCTTTACATACTCCCTTGATGTCTGTGACTAACGCAATTTCATCTGTAATTATTGTTGGGGCTATAATCGCAGGATTATCAAGTAATTCAGAGAGTGTGTTTAATACTTCTACCATTTTTGGCTTTTTAGCAATTGCATTAGCAGCGATAAATATTTTCGGTGGTTTTTTAGTAACTCAAAGAATGCTTGCAATGTATAAAAAAAAGAAAAAGGAAAAAAAATGATATCAGCGAACTTATCAGCAATATTTTATTTAGTTTCTGGTGTACTTTTTATTTTAGCTTTAAGAGGCTTATCGTCTCCAGAAACATCAAGACAGGGTAACTTTTTTGGTATTTTTGGAATGATAATAGCTGTAACTGTAACTTTTTTATCGACTGGTAATTTTTCAAGTGGATTTTTTTATGTTCTAATATTTATTTTATTTGGTGGTTCAATTGGAGCTTTTATTGCTTACAGAATACCAATGACTGCGATGCCAGAGTTAGTTGCAGGATTTCATAGTTTAGTTGGTCTTGCGGCAGTTTTTGTTGCAATTTCTGCTTTTTTGAATCCTGAAGCATTTAATCTGGGAAAACCAGGAGGCATAAAGCTTGGTAGTTTAATTGAGATGTCAATTGGAGCAGCAGTTGGAGCTATCACATTTTCTGGTTCAGTAATTGCTTTTTTAAAATTACAAGGAATTATGTCAGGTTCACCAATTACGTTTAAAGGTCAGCACCCTTTAAACGCTATGATCTTAATCTCAATAATTGTTCTGATTTATTTATTATGTTCAACACAATCATCAAATTTATTTTGGATATTATTAGCAGTCTCATTTCTAATTGGTTTTCTTTTAATAATCCCAATTGGTGGAGCAGATATGCCAGTTGTGATTTCTATGCTTAACTCTTACTCTGGTTGGGCAGCTGCAGGTATAGGTTTTACTTTAGAAAATACAGCATTAATAATTACAGGTGCTCTTGTAGGATCATCTGGTGCTATTTTATCTTACATAATGTGCAAGGGAATGAATCGTTCATTCTTTAATGTAATTTTAGGTGGTTTTGGTGCAACTGATGAAAAGTCAAGCACTTCATCTAAAGAACAAAGACCAGTAAAAAGTGGAAATGCAGATGATGCTGCATTTTTGATGAAGAATGCTTCATCAGTTATAATCGTTCCTGGTTATGGTATGGCTGTAGCACAAGCTCAACATGCATTAAGAGAGATGGTTGATACTTTAAAAAAAAACGATATTAAAGTTTCTTATGCTATTCATCCCGTTGCAGGTAGAATGCCAGGTCATATGAACGTATTATTGGCTGAAGCAAATGTACCTTATGATGAAGTTTTTGAATTAGAAGAAATTAATAATGATTTTGCAAATGCAGATGTAGCTTTCGTAATTGGTGCAAATGACGTAACTAATCCTGTTGCTAAAACTGATCCACAAAGTCCAATTTATGGAATGCCAGTATTAGATGTTGAAAAGTGTAAATCTGTTCTGTTTGTCAAAAGAAGTCTTTCACCTGGATATGCAGGCATTGATAATGATCTTTTTTATAAAGAAAATACACTTATGCTTTTTGCTGATGCTAAGAAAATGACAGAAGATATTACAAAAAATTTATAGATAAATGAGTATTAAAGTTTTTTGTGATATTGCTGATTTGAAGAAAATTAAAAAATTTAATAGTAATAATTTTGTTAAAGGGTTTACTACAAACCCAAGCCTGATGCGAAAAGCAGGAGCAAAAAACTATAAATCGTACTCAAAACAAATACTTAAAGTTTGTAATAGAAAACCAATTTCTTTTGAGGTTTTTGCTGATAATCCAAAATTAATGATCGAGCAAGGCATAAAGATAAATAAATGGGGTAAAAACGTTTATGTAAAAGTCCCTGTTATAAATTCAAAAAAAAAATTTACAGGCAAGGTTATAAGAGAATTAAATAGTAGAAATATAAAACTTAATATTACTGCTGTTTATACAGCTAACCAAACAGCTAAAATTTTAAAGATGATAAATAAAAAAACAAAAGTAATTATTTCTATTTTTGCTGGAAGGGCAGCAGATACTGGTAAAGATCCATTGCCTGAATTTATTAAAAGTATAAGAATTGCAAAAAGTTTTAAAAATGTACAAATTTTATGGGCAAGTGTTAGAGAACCTTATAATTATACTCAAGCAAAACAATTAGGTTGTCACATAATAACTATACCACCATCGATTATTGAAAAAATACAAAAATTTGGAAAATCTTTTGACCAACTTACACAAGAAACAGTCAAGAATTTTTTGATTGATAGCAGAAAGTCCAAATTTAAACTTTAGTAGCGTTGGTTGCGGGGGAC
>CACBRD010000022.1 GCA_902541515.1 uncultured Pelagibacteraceae bacterium
TGGTCTGTGGTCCTGGTTCTATCGAGCAGGCTCATAAAGTTGATGAATATATTGAATTAAATGAAATTAAAAAATGTTTAAAATTTTTAGATGGTCTTAAAAAAAGATCTACTTTAAATTAATTCCAGCCACCAACAGCTTTCACTTCTAAAAATTCTTCAAGACCATGTTCACCAGCTTCTCTACCAATTCCAGAATGTTTAAAACCTCCAAATGGTGCATCTACAGCAATACCAGCTCCATTTACATCTACCATTCCTGATCTTAATTTTCTTGCAACTCTTTTAACTTTTTCTTTGTCTTGTGTTTGAATGTAATTAGTCAATCCGTAAGGAGTATCATTAGCAATTTTAATTGCTTCCTCTTCATTTTCAAAAGGCATTACTGATAACACTGGCCCAAAAATCTCTGTTCTTGCAACTTCCATGTCATTTTTAACATCAGCAAAAACTGTTGGTTTGACAAAGTATCCTTTTTCAAATCCCTCTGGTTTACCAGAACCTCCTGCAACTAATTTTGCACCCTCATCAATACCCTTTTTAATTAAAGTTTGAATTTTATTATATTGCATCTCAGAAATAACAGGACCAATATGCTCGCCTTCCTTCTCTGGATCACCAACCTCAAAATTTTCAGTATATTTTTTTAATCTTTCTACAGCTTCATTATACATTGATTTTTCGACAAGCATCCTAGTTGGAGCATTACACGACTGACCAGAATTCCTGAAACATCTTAAGGCTCCTCTCTCAATAGCATCTGGATCAGCATCTTTAAAAATTATATTTGCTCCCTTTCCTCCTAATTCTAAACTTACTCTTTTAAAATCTTTGGCTGCATTTTGTGAAATTAATGCTCCAGCCCGAGTAGAGCCTGTAAATGAAATCATGTTGACGTCAGGATGACTTGTAAGAGCATTACCAGTAGTTTCACCATCTCCATTTACTAAATTGAATACTCCAGCAGGAAATTTTGTTTCATCAATTAATTCTGCTAGGATCATTGAAGATAAAGGAGCAAGTTCAGATGGTTTTAAAATCATAGTACAGCCAGAAGCTAAAGCTGGTGCAACTTTAAGACAAACTTGATTCATTGGCCAATTCCATGGTGTAATCAAAGCACACACACCTTTTGGCTCATAAATTAATCTTTGATTAGGAGCATGTTCACCTAGAGGTTTTTCAAATTCAAAATTTTTAAGATATCTAATAAATGATTTAAGATGTGCTGCACCCGTACCTGCTTGTAATTTTGTTGCAAAGTCTTTGGGAGCTCCCATTTCTGTGGTAATGGCTGCAGCAATATCTGCCCATCTTTTCTTATAATTTTCGTACAATTTTTCTAATAATCTTATTCTTTCTTCTTTAGGGGAAAATGCCCAAGTGCTATAAGCTTTTTTCGCCGAACTTACTGCATAGTCAATATCTTCTTTATTACCTAAAGAAATAACCGCGCAATTTTCTTCTGTAGCAGGATTAATTACTTTTATTTCTTGTTTGCTCTTTGGAGCAACCCATTTTCCATCAATGTAAAAATTTTTTTTATTTTCCATACCAGACTCCTAACCTTTCTTTATTTTTTTGCAAATAAATTAGTAAGTTCATAAACAATTGTTGCTGCAGCTAAAGATGTCACCTCTGCATGATCATATGCTGGGGACACTTCAACTACATCTGCTGAGATTAAATTCATTCCTGACAAGCCTCGAATTACATTGACCATTTCTCTTGAAGTCATTCCTGCAATTTCTGGTGTGCCTGTTCCTGGGGCAAAAGCTGGGTCTAAAACATCTATATCTATTGATAAGTATAATGGATTATCGCCAACTCTTTTTTTAATTCTTTCAGCTATTTTATCAGTTCCCTCTGTTTGAAATTCATCACAATGAATTATTTTAAATCCAAAACTTTCATCATTTTTAATATCATCTCTACTGTACAAAGGTCCTCTAATACCTACATGCATAGAGGCATCATCTAAAAATAAATTCTCTTCTCTTGCACGTCTAAATGGAGTTCCATGTGTATAAGGTGCCCCGAAATAAGTATCCCATGTATCTAAATGTGCATCAAAATGAACTAAAGCTACCGGCCCTTTGTTTATTTTGTTTACTGCTTTTAATAAAGGAAATGCAATTGTATGGTCACCTCCTAAACTAATTATACCTCCAGTTTTTTTCAGTAAATCTGTAGCACCTTCTTCAATTTGTTTGATCGCCTCATTAATATTAAAAGGATTACACGTAATATCTCCAGCATCAGCAACTTGTTGTACTTTAAATGTTTCTACATCATAACTTGGATGATAATTCGTTCTTAAATGTCTTGAAGCTTGTCTAATGCTTTGAGGACCAAACCTTGCCCCCGGTCTATAACTTGTGCCCGCATCAAAAGGAATACCAACTATTGCAACATCGCAATATTCAACATCTCTCAATTCTGGTAATCGTGCAAAAGTCGAGGGTCCAGCAAAT
>CACBRD010000023.1 GCA_902541515.1 uncultured Pelagibacteraceae bacterium
AATAATTCTTACTCAGTTCATTTTAAAATCGATGATAAAAAATAAATCTGGGAGTATAATAAATATTTCTTCAATATCAGGATTAGATGCTAACGTAGGGAGAAGTGCTTATTCTGCTAGTAAATCTGCATTGATCAGTCAATCTAAAGTACTTTCTAAAGAAGTTGGTGGGCATAATGTGAGAGTTAATTGCATTGCGCCAGGTTTAGTCAATACGGATATGTTAAATAAAAATACAGCATCTGAGACTATAGAGAAAATGATACAGAATATCTCTTTAAGACGAATAGCAAACCCAATTGATATTGCAAATGTAGTTTTATTTTTATCATCTGATTTGTCAAAGTATATAACTGGTCAAGTAATAAGAGTGGATGGTGGAATGTGATGAAAAAATTAAATGAGAACGAACTAGTAAAAATTAAAAATTTTTCTAAAAAAATCAGAAAACATATACTTGACATGGCACTTTATGCAGGAGCCAGCAGTTCTCATTTTGGTGGAGCTTTATCAATTGTAGAGATTATTTCTACTCTTTTTTCTCACCAAATGAATTTAAATAAAAAAAATAAGTATTTAGAAACAAGAGATAGGTTTATTTTAAGTAAAGGTCATGCTTGTTTGGCTTATTATGCAGCATTATGTGAAATAGGATTTATAAAAAAAGATGAATTAAAAACATTTGAAAAAAATGATAGCAATTTACTTGGTCATCCAGTAGCTAATAAGGAATTGGGAATTGAATTTTCAAATGGCTCATTAGGGATGGGTCTTTCTTTAGGTATTGGTCTATGTATTTCATCAAAAAAAAAGAGGAATAATTTTAATGTATATACAATCTTAGGAGACGGAGAGTGTAATGAAGGATCAGTTTGGGAAGGAATGATGGCTGCATCACATTTTAAATTAGATAACTTATATATATTTATTGATAGAAATAATTTTCAACAAACAGGATCTAATGATGAAATTATGTGTCTTAATGATTTAAAGGCTAAACTAATTAGCTTTGGGTGGAATACAATTGAAATTGATGGACATAATATCAATGAAATATCAAATGCTCTGAATTTAAATGTTAAGAATAAGCCAACTGCTATAATAGCTAATACAATCAAAGGTAAAGGTTTTTCGTTTTCAGAAAACAATAATAACTGGCACCATGCAGTACTTACAAAATCTACTTATGAAAAAGCTTTAACTGAACTTGAAAATTATGAGTGAATTAATTAACTTTGATGAAAAAAGTATAAAAACTTGGTCTTTAATCGGTTCAAGGGCTACATTTGGGATGGTTTCTTTAGATTTGGCAAAAAATGTAAAGGACTTAATGATATTAACTTGTGATGTCTCAACATCAGCTGGTCTTGATAGGTTTAGAAAAAGTTTTCCTGAAAAATATCTTGATGTAGGTATTGCAGAACAAAATCTAATTGGTATCGCCGCTGGTCTTTCTAGTACTGGTTATAATGTATTTACGACTACATTCGCTCCCTTCCAAACAATGAGATGTTGTGAACAGATAAAAGTAAATCTTGGATATATGAAAAAAAAAATCAATATGGTAGGCTTAGCAAGTGGATTAGTGCTTGGTAATTTAGGATACACTCATTGTTGTATTGAAGATATTTCAGTAATACGCTCAATTCCTAATATTGCTATATTATCACCAGCAGATTGCACAGAAACTGTAAAAGCTATAGAGGCATCTTTAAGTTATAAATCTTCTGTTTATATCAGATTGACAGGGTCTCAAAATAATCCAATTGTTTATAAAAATGATTATAACTATGAAATAGGTAAATTAATAGAATTGAAATCAGGTAAGGATATAACGATATTTTCTACAGGTACAATGGTTTACGAATCATTAGAGGCTGAAAAAATTTTAAAGTCTCAAGGCATATCTTGCTCTGTAATAGATGTTCATACAATTAAACCAATTGATAGTGTGGCAATAGTTGAATTGTCAAAAAAATCTAAATTATTTGTTAGCGTTGAAGAACATTCTATTGTGGGAGGTTTAGGAAGCGCAATTGCTGAGGTAAATTCATCAGTTAATAGCTCACCTGAACATTTAATAATTGGAGTGCCCGATAAGTATGAAATAAGTGGTGATTATGGATATGTTAAAGAAATGTATGGTCTTTCATCTAAGCTGATAGCAAAAAAAATTTTTGACAAATACAAAACTTTATGAACAAAGCCAAAGAAGATAATATGGAAAACGAAAAAAAACTTAAAAAAACATTCTGTTCTGCACTTTCTGTAGCTGAAGATAAGATTGATAATTCATTAGAATATAATGGAATACCTGAATGGGACTCTATCGGACACATGACATTAATTTCAGCCATAGAAGAGGAATTTAAAATTTCAATAGAAACTGATGATATAATAGATTTTAGTGGA
>CACBRD010000024.1 GCA_902541515.1 uncultured Pelagibacteraceae bacterium
TAAAGATGACAAAGTTGTTGGAAGAGCGACAGGTGGTGAGTATGGATTTAGATTAGATAAGTCAATTGCATTAGCAATGGTGAAACCAGACTTAGCCAATGTAGGGGAAAAACTAAAGGTTGATATTTTAGGCAAGATGTATGAAGCTACAATATTAGATGAAAGTCCTTATGATGCTGAAAATAAATTGTTGAGAGCTTAATGAAAATTTTAGTCGCAGTTAAAAGAGTAATTGATTACAACGTTCAAATCAGAGTTAAAGAAGACAACACAGGAGTGGTAACTGACAATGTTAAAATGTCTACTAATCCACCTGATGATAATGCAATCGAAGAAGCAGTAAAAATTAAAGAAGCTGGTAAAGCAACAGAAGTCGTTGCAGTAAGTATTGGTGAAGAGAAAGCTCAAGAAACAGTTCGTAAAGCTTTAGCAGTTGGGGCAGATAGAGGAATACTTGTTAAGACTGAGGGTATAATTGAACCACTTGCAGTTTCAAAATTGTTACAAAAAATTGTTGAAAAAGAAAAACCAGATTTAGTTTTTATGGGCAAACAAGCAATTGATGATGATTGTAATCAGACAGGTCAAATGTTAAGTGCACTTTTAAATTGGCCTCAAGCAACTTTTGCATCTAAAATTGAAATCAAAGAAGGTAAATTAGAAGTTACTAGAGAAATAGATGAAGGTTTAGAAACAATTGAAATTAATGTTCCAGCAATAGTAACTTGCGACTTAAGATTAAACGAACCAAGGTATGCTTCATTACCAAATATTATGAAGGCAAAGAAAAAACCTATTGAACAATTGAATGCGTCAGATTTAGGAGTAGATATAACTCCTAGAATCGAGCAAGTTAAAGTTGAAGAACCACCTAAAAGAAAAGCTGGAATAAAAGTTTCAAGTGTTGCTGAGTTGGTTCAAAAATTAAAAAATGAAGCTAAGGTAATATAATGTCGGTTTTATTAATTGCAGAACACAATAATAAAGAGTTAAAACCATTTACGCTTAATGCGAGTACAGCAGCTTCTCAAATTGATAGTGACGTACATGCAGTAATTATTGGCAATAATTGTGATGAAGCTGCAAAAGCGCTTTCAGAATTACCATTAATCAAAAAAGTTATTCAAGTTGAAGCTGCTCACTATGAAAACTTTGTTGCTGAAAATTTTGCGCCCGTAATAGTAAAATTAGCTGAAAATTATTCACATATTATCAGTTCAGCGAATACTTTTGGCAAAAATTTAATGCCAAGAATTGCTGCTGCTTTAGATACATCTCAAATAAGTGATATTATCAAAGTTATTGCGCCTGACACCTTTTTAAGACCAATTTATGCAGGAAACGCTTTCGCAACTGTTAAAAGCAAGGATGCAAAAAAATGTGTAACCATTAGACCTACATCTTTTGATCCATGTGAAAGCTCAGGTGGATCAGCTCCTATAGAAAAAGCAGATCCCGGTGAAGAATTTGCAAAAACAAAATTTATCAAAAGGGAAGAAGTCAAATCAGACAGACCTGAACTTGGTACAGCGAGAGTTGTTGTTTCAGGTGGAAGAGGAATGCAGAGTGGTGATAATTTTAAATTAATTACTTCTTTAGCTGATAAATTAAATGCAGCTATCGGAGCCTCAAGAGCCGCAGTTGATGCAGGATATATAAGTAATGATCATCAGGTTGGTCAAACAGGAAAAGTTGTTGTTCCTGATTTGTATATCGCTGTTGGTATCTCAGGTGCTATTCAACATTTAGCTGGTATGAAGGAAAGTAAAGTGATCGTGGCGATCAATAAAGATGGTGAGGCGCCAATTTTTAGTGTCGCAGATTATGGACTTGAAGCTGATCTTTTTGAAGCAGTTCCTCAGTTCTTAGAGGAATTGAACAAATTAAACACTATACAAAAATAATATAATCTGTAAAAAATTGAGTATGTCCAGAGAGACAATGGAATATGATGTAGTTATTGTAGGTGGGGGTCCATCAGGACTAGCCACAGCTATTAGATTAAAACAACTTAATTCAGAATTAAATATTTGTTTGTTAGAGAAAGCATCTGAAATAGGTGCACATATTTTAAGTGGAAACGTTTTTGAA
>CACBRD010000025.1 GCA_902541515.1 uncultured Pelagibacteraceae bacterium
GCTAGAATATAAAAATGATTTGTGGCAGGTACTGAAAACACAGCATGTTAAACCTGGAAAAGGTGGAGCATTTGCACAAGTAGAGATGAAGAGTGTAAACAAAAATACCAAACTTAATGAAAGATTTAGATCCAATGAAACAATTGAAAAGGCCTCATTAGAGGAAACTAATTTTACATTTTCATATGAGGACCAAGAAAAGTACTTTTTTATTAATCCAAAAACTTTTGAACAAACAGAAATTCAAAAAAGTCTAATTGGTGAAAAAGGCAAGTTATTGACTGAAAATCTTGAGGTAACAATAAGTTTTTATAATGATAACCCAATTTCTGTAGATTTACCAAACCAGATAACTTGTAAAATTGAAACCACAGACGCTGCATTAAAAGGTCAAACTGTCTCATCATCTTATAAACCTGCAGTTTTAGAAAATGGATTAAGTATTCAGGTACCACCATTTATTGAAACAGGAGACAATGTTGTCATAGATACCAGAAATTTAGAATACGTCAAAAAAATTTAATTTATGAATTCAATATCTGCAAATCTTAATGTGATGATAAAGGCATGTGAAAAAGCATCTAAAATTTTAATAAGAGATTTTGGCGAATTAGAGAAGTTACAAGTATCTAAAAAAGGACCAAGGGATTTTGTGACTAATTCTGATGTTAAAGCAGAAAAAATAATTATAGAGGAGCTTAAAAAAGCAAGACCAAACTATTCGATCATTAGTGAAGAGAATGGTGTTGAAAAGAATAAAGATATTTCTAATTCATGGATAATTGATCCTATTGATGGAACAATTAATTTTTTACATGGAATACCACATTTTGCAATATCCATTGCTTTGAAATCAGACGATGAGATTATATGTGGATTGATTTTTGATCCTATTAAAGACGAAATGTTTTATGCTGAGAAGAATAATGGAGCTTTTTTTAATAATCAGCGAATAAGAGTCTCAAAAAAAAATAATTTAGATGAATGTTTATTTGCAGTTGGAAAATTAAAGAATGAACCAGGCTTTACTTATAGAAGATCCGGATGTGCTGCACTTGATATTGCATACGTAGCATCTGGAAGACTAGATGGATACGCACAAAGTAACTTAAATTTATGGGACATAGCCGCAGGTATAGTTTTAATTAAAGAAGCTGGTGGAGTAATTAATGATATTGATCTTAATAGTATTAAAAATATAAAAGTTTTAGCTTCATCAACAGAAATAAACGCCAAATTCATTAAAAAACTTGGCAACTTTTAATTGTTTTAAAAATTTCTTTTGTTATAAGTCACGTGATGAAAAAAAAAATACACCCTAATTATCATACTATAAAAGTTGAAATGACAGATGGGTCTCAATTTGAGACAAAATCTACTTGGGGCGCTGAAGGTGATGTTCTAAAACTAGAAATTGATCCAAAATCACATTCTGCTTGGACGGGCGGAAAACAAAAATTATTAGATAAAGGTCGAATAAGTAAATTTAATAAAAAATTTCAAAATTTTAGGTCAGAAAATAAAAGTTAATGACAAATCCTCCCTTAATGCCTATGGCAACAGCTGTATGGCTAGTAGAAAATACAACACTCACTTTTAAACAGATAGCCGATTTTTGTAATTTGCATGAAGTAGAGGTTCAAGGAATAGCTGATGGAGAAGTTGCAAAAGGAATTAAAGCTTATAATCCAATAATCTCAGGACAACTTTCTAGAGAAGAAATTGAATTATCCTCGAAAGATCAATCTAGGCCTTTAGAAATAAAAAATACTGACATTGAGATATCAAATTCAGAAAAAAAAATTAAAAAATATATTCCCCTATCAAAAAGACAAGACAAGCCTGATTCAGCATTATGGCTGATTAAAAATCATAATATTTTAAAAGATTCGCAGATTGCAAAACTTGTGGGTGTTACAAAAAATTCTGTTACTTCAATAAGAAATAAAAGTTATTGGAACTATAATAACTTAAATCCAAAAGATCCCGTTGCTTTAAATTTATTTACTCAAAAAGATTTGGTTCAAGCATTAGAAAAAGCT
>CACBRD010000026.1 GCA_902541515.1 uncultured Pelagibacteraceae bacterium
GAAAATATTAAAAAGATAAGAGTAGAGGGTATATCAGGAGCTAATTCAGTAAAAGTTATTTTAGATGGAGAGGGCATAATGCAAAAAATAGAAATTTCAGATGAAACATTAAAAGAAAATAAATCTGTTTTAGAGGATTTAATTTCTGCTGCTCACAATAATGCAAAATCAAAATTAAAAGAAAAAACTAACGAAGAAATTTCTAAAACAGCTGGAGGATTTAGAATCCCTGGCTTTAAGTGGCCACTTTAAATATGCAAAATGTAAATGAGATAGACGAACTAATAAAGATAATATCAAAACTCCCTGGTCTTGGACCCAAATCTGCTAAGAGAATTGTTCTAAAATTAATCAATAATAAAGATGAACTTGTAAAACCTATGGCAAACG
Organism: uncultured Pelagibacteraceae bacterium; assembly: GCA_902541515.1. GTDB lineage: Bacteria > Pseudomonadota > Alphaproteobacteria > Pelagibacterales > Pelagibacteraceae > Pelagibacter. The sequence continues at coordinate 391 of CACBRD010000026.1, forward strand.
TATTAGTTCAAATTTATAAAAATGTAACAAGATGTAATTCATGTGGATCTTTAAAATCTAATCTTCAAGATTGCGTTAATTGTGTAAATCCAAAGGGGAATTTCAAAAAGATTTGTGTAGTTGAGGATATTGCTGATCAGTGGTCGATAGAAAATTCAAATATATTTCAAGGATATTTTCATATTTTAGGAGGAACAATTTCGTCTTCAACACAGAGAAAAGAGGATTTATTAATTAATTCATTGGTTGAGAGAGTAAAAAGAGATGATATAGAGGAAGTAATTTTAGCAACTAGTGCTACTGTTGAAGGCCAAACAACAGCATTTTATATTCAAGAGAGTCTAAAAAAAACAAAAGCTAAAATTACAAGATTAGCACAAGGTTTGCCTGTTGGTGGTGAAATAGAAACTCTTGATGATGGAACATTATTCTCTGCTTTTAAAAACAGATCTGAAATCAATTCAAGCTAGATTTTTTTTCTATTCTGTTTAAATGCAGAAGAGGCTCTGTATAACCTGATGGTTGATCTTTTCCTTTAAATATCAAGTCGCAAGCTGTTTTAAATGCTAAAGAATTTTCAAAATTATCTGACATTCTTACATAATTCTTGTCATTCTCATTTTGTTTATCCACAACTTTTGCCATGGCTTTCATGATTTCCATAACTTGAATTTTTGTTGTAACCCCGTGATGTATCCAATTAGCAATGTGTTGCGACGATATCCTTAATGTAGCTCTATCTTCCATAAGTCCAATATTATTTATATCAGGGACTTTTGAACAACCTACTCCTTGGTCAATCCATCTGACAACATAACCTAGCAGTGTTTGTGCCGAGTTAGTAATTTCCTTATTGATTTCGTCAACTGACCAATTAGGTCTATCAGCAACAGGAATTGTCAATAGATCATCTAATTTAGATTGTTCACGTTTCATAATTTTTTTTTGTTCATCAAAAATGTTTATTTGATGATAGTGAAGAGCATGCAATGATGCTGCAGTTGGGGAAGGAACCCAGGCACAATTTGCACCAGCTTTTAAATGACTTATTTTTTCATTTAACATTTCCTTCATTTTATCTGGCATTGCCCACATACCTTTACCTATTTGTGCTTTACCTGAAAAACCACATTTAAGACCAATATCAACATTATTATTTTCGTAAGCAGAAATCCATCTCGATGATTTCATATCTCCCTTTTTAATCATTGGACCAGCTTCCATTGAGGTATGCATCTCATCACCTGTTCTGTCTAAAAATCCAGTATTTATAAAAAAAACTCTATTTTTCAAAGTTCTTATACACTCCTTTAAATTTGCAGAAGTTCTTCTTTCTTCATCCATAATACCAATTTTGCAAGTATACTTTTGTAAGCCGAGTAATTCCTCGACTTTGGAAAAAATTAAGTCGGTAAATGCTGTTTCCTCTGGTCCATGCATTTTTGGTTTTACAATATAGATTGATCCAGTTCTTGAATTTTTCTTTTTTTTAAAGTCGTGTAATGCAGCAGTGGTTGTTATAAAAGCATCCATTATTCCTTCTGGCACTTCGCTACCATCATTTAAAATTATTGATGAATTGGTCATTAAGTGGCCTACATTTCTTATTAATAGCAAACTTCTTCCATGCAATTTAAGACCTTTTCC